>SKJY01000002.1 GCA_007121775.1 Gemmatimonadota bacterium | reverse complement strand
CGATGATGGTGCGCTTCGGCTCGGGGTACACCTCCCGCAGGATCCGGACGGCCTCCATCATGAGGGAGACGCCGGTGGTGTTGTCCGTTCCGCCCGGGGCGCCGTCCCAGGTGTCGATGTGTGCCGAAAGCACTACGTACTCTTCGGGGAGTTCCGTTCCAGGGATGGTGGCGATGGTGTTGAAGACGGGAACCTCACCCAGGAACTCGGCTTCGAAGTTCACCCGCAATACCGGTCCCTGGCCCCGGGAGGCCAGCCGGAAGAGCATCCCATAGTCCTCGCAGGAGAGCTCGAAGGTAGGGATCTCCCGGGTGCGGGAGCTGAAGATCCGGTTCGTCCCCCATCCACCTGCCCAGTTGATGGTTACGATCCCTGCGGCCCCCGCCGCCTCCAATCGGAGGGGGAGGTTCTGGGCTCCGGCGCCCGTAGCCTGGATCCGGGCATTCCACGCCTGCATCTCCTCTGCCCGGCGCTCCCGGTACCGCTCCAGTGATTCGGGGGTGGCGTGCTCTTCCCAGTTGCTCTCCGGTCGGCACGAGAAGGGAGCCAGGGAGATCATGACAAAGCGGCCAGCCACTGAGGGGAGCCAGGCCTCGAAGGCCTCGGCGCTCTCGAACTCGGGTAGGACCACCACATCGCCGGTGACGGGACCATCGGTGGCGGCGCTCCACGCCAGATTGATTCCCTCGAGGGAGCGGACCCAAGGCTCCAGCATGTCGATGTGGCTGATCCCCCGGCGCCATCCCTGCCAGGTACCGTATTGCCGGTTCTCGGCCTCGACCCCCCACTCGTTGAACTGGCGTACGACCCAGTCATGTGCACGGTCGATACCTGGGGTCCCCACCAGGCGAGGACCAATGGAGTCAGTAAGTATCTGGGCCAGGTCTTCCACCTGGGAGTGGTGCATGGCTCGTTCCCAGATTCCCTGTAGCACCGGGTCATCGGTGGCCAGGGTCTGGGCCTGGACCGGGGCAGGAGAGATCCAGGAGAAGAGGAGCAGGAGGGGGAGGGCAGACAGGAAAGCTCGCATGGGCGGCCAACTCCTTCCGGAAGGGTCGCTCTGGACCGGCGTCCACCGCACAGGGGGCGGGCCGGAAACGGGAAGCGTCGAGGGCGGATGATGATCCCGGAGGGCTCCGGAATCGCGAACCGCGGCCGCTCCCGACACCGAAAAAGATAGACCCGGGGCGGTGGGGGTTCCATCCCCTCGCGGGAAGGGGTCCAACGTCTTTCACCACCAAACTCCAACGAGTTGGACGGGTTTGCGGACCAGGTGCCGGAGCACCGCCTGACTCCAAGGCTCGCTCAGGAGGCGGGCGGCAACCGGAGCGTCTCCCCTGGCTCCAGTGTATGGTCTTCCCCCCGGACCCGGATCTGCAGGGGTTCCCCTTCTTCCAGGGAGATTCGTCCCCCGGCCTGTTCCAGGTGGATCCGGACCTGCCGATCCCGGTACCGCAGAGAGAACGCGAGTGAGTCCCACTGGGAGGGGAGCGCCGGATTCACTTCGAGCCGCCCTGCCCGGTCCCGGACCCCACCGAAACCGAAAACCAGAGCCTGCCAGACTCCACCGGTGGAGGCGACGTGGACGCCGTCGGAGACATTTCCCGCCACATCGCCCAGATCCATCATCAGGGCGTAGTCGAAGTACTCAAGAGCCTTCTCCTCATCGCCGATCTCCGCCGCCACGATACTCTGCACGGCGGCCGAAAGGGACGAATCGCCGGTGGTGAGGGGATCGTAGTACCGGAAGTTCCTGCGTTTCTCGTCCAGGCCGAATTCATCATCCAGGAGGAATAAGGCCAACACCACATCGGCTTGCTTGATGACCTGGTGCCGATAGATGGTGAGGGGGTGGAAGTGGAGGAGTAGGGGGAAGCACTCCCGGGGGGTGGCGCGCAGATCCCATCGTTCCCGCTCCAGAAAGGCTGCGTCCTGTGGGAGGATTCCTCGCTCCTGGTCGTAGGGGATGTACATGGCCCGGGCCGCCTCTTCCCACACCTGGGCTTCATCCAGAAGGAGGTCGGTGGCGTCGGCCAGGGCATGGAACCCCTCCGGATTCCGCTTGGCCATCTCCCGGACCACACCCGCCGCAGTGAAGAGGTTGAGGCGAGCCATGAGGTTCGTGAAGGCGTTGTCGTTCACCACCGTGGTGTATTCATCCGGTCCGGTGACCCCGTGGATGTGGAAGCGACCGTCGTCCCCATAGAACCCCAGATCGGCCCACATCCTCGCCGTCTCCACCAGAAGCTCCGCGCCCCACCGATCCATGAAGTCGGTATCCCCCCGGATCTCCACGTACCTGAGGACGGCGTAGGCGATGTCCGCATTGATGTGGTATTGCGCGGTTCCGGCCTGGTAGTAGGCCGAGGCCTCATCCCCGTTGATGGTGCGCCAGGGGAAGAGGGCACCCCTCTGCCTGAGCTCCCGAGCCCGGGCCCGGGCCCGACCCAGCATGGAGTGACGAAGGCGGAGGAGATTCCGGGCGATGCGGGGGTGGGTGAAGGCCAGGAAGGGGAGAACGTAGATTTCCGTGTCCCAGAAGAAATGGCCCTCGTAGGCCTGCCCGGTGAGCCCCTTGGCCGGGACGCCCGTCCCCTCGGCCCGCCAGGTGGCCTGTGCCAACTGGAAGAGGTTCCACCGGATTGCCTGGCGGGTGCGGGCGGTCTCGGGGCCGTTGGAGATCCGGACATCGGCTCGGTCCCAGAATCGGTCCAGTTCGCCGCGTTGCGCCGTCAGGTGGTGCTCCACCCCCTGCCGCACTGCCCGGTCCAGCGTCCGGGCACAGCGGTCGGCCAACTCCGCCGCCGGCACCACGCTGGAGGTCTGGTATGCGGCGTACTTGGTCATCCGGATGGCTTCACCGGGGCCCACCTCGGCGGTGAGGACGAGGCGCGAGAGATCCCCGTCCGCCTCCACCTCCACCGTGTGTGAGGCACGGGTATCGATGACGTGGTCCACCCCCACACCCAGCGTCATCCCGCTTCGTCCAGTCCGGTAGCCCAGGAGGATCCGGTGGTCCCTGGCCTGGGCGACCTTGCAGTGGAGGACCCGTTCGGGGAACTGCCGGGCGAGCCGTGGATCGGCGAAGGAGGGGGCCGGTTCGTCGTCGGGAACCGTGTCCTGCCGGTTCAGGACCTTGGAGACGATGGTGACAGGCGCGCTCCCCTCCAGCAGGCTGACCTCATAGTCCATGAGAACCAGGTGCCGGTCCCGAAACGAAACCATGCGGGTCGTGCGCACCTGGACCTTCTTGCCACCGGGAGTGGACCAGATCAGCTCCCGGGTGAGAGTGCCGGCCCGCATGTCCAACACTCTCCGGTAGTCCCACAGATGGGCGAAGGAGAGGACCAGGGGCTCATCGTCCACATAGAGCTTGAAGACGCTCACATCCGGTACGTTGACGATGGTCTGCCCTGTCCGGGCGAGCCCGTAAGCTTCCTCCGCATGCTTGATGGGCCAGGTCTCGTGGAAGCCATTGACGAAGGTTCCCGGGGAGAGGGAAGGGCGACCTTCCTCCGGAGTTGCGCGGAGCCCCACGAAACCGTTGGACTGGGCGAAGATGGTCTCAGCCCTGGCCATGTGGCTGGGGTCGAAACGGGACTCGACGATGCGCCATTCATCGGCCGGGTAGATGTGCTCCGGAAGGGGGATGACGTGGCGGGCCAGCATGGCAGTACTCCTGGAGTGGCGAGGACGAGGGGCGTCGGCAGGGTGGTTGGTGCGTGGTCGACCCCAGGCGGCGAACGGGGCGGAAGCATCTCGGGTTTGCGGGCGTCACGCCCGCCCCCCCTTGCTGATCCAGACCCTTCTACCTTCATTTCGGGCTCTTCCCGATGCAACAGAAATCCTTCTCCGGGGGTGGCGGTGAACGAAAGGAAGGTGGTCCTGGCATACAGTGGCGGTCTGGATACCGCCTGCATCCTCAAGGTCCTGGAGCAGCAGGGGTATGAGGTCATCGCCTATGTGGCCGATGTGGGCCAGAAGGAGGATTTCGACGATGTGGCGGAGCGGGCTCTCCGCACCGGCGCCTCCAAGGTGTTCGTGGAGGACCTGAGGGAGGATTTCGTCCGGGAGTTCATCTTTCCCGCCATCGCCGGCAACGCCGTCTACGAGAATCGTTACCTCCTGGGGACGGCGCTGGCCCGGCCTGTGATCGCTCGCCGCCAGGTGGAGATCGCGCTTCGGGAGGGGGCCGGGGCCGTGGCCCACGGGGCCACCGGGAAGGGGAACGACCAGGTTCGCTTCGAGCTGGCCTTCGCCGCCCTGGCTCCCCAGCTCCAGGTCATTGCTCCGTGGAAGGACCCGGAGTTCCTGGCCCGCTTCCAGGGCCGCCCCGATCTGCTGGCCTTTGCCCGGGAGCATGACATCCCGGTGGAGGCCACGGCGGAGAAGCCCTACTCCAGCGACGAGAACCTCATGCACCGGTCCTATGAGGCCGGCATCCTGGAGGATCCGGAGACGGCCCCGCCGGCGGACATGTTCAAGCTCACCCGCTCGGTGATGGAGGCTCCGGATGAGCCCGTCCGCCTGGCCATCGAGTTCAAGGACGCCATGCCGGTTCGGGTCGAGAATCTGGACGACGGGATCATCCACTCGGATCCGGTGGCCCTCTTCAACTACCTGAACGAGGTGGGAGGGCTCCACGGGATCGGTCGGATCGACATGGTGGAGAACCGCTTTGTGGGGATCAAGTCCCGGGGGATCTATGAGACCCCCGGCGGGACCGTGCTCCACCACGCGCTCCGGGATCTGGAGGGTGTGGCCATGGATCGGGAGGTGCTCCGCCTCCGGGACATGCTGTCGCCCCGCTTCGCCGAGATCATCTACAACGGATTCTGGTTCTCGCCGGAGATGGACTTCATCCAGGCGGCCTTCCGCCAGTCGGAGCAGCTCATCGACGGACGTGTCCGGGTGGACCTCTTCAAGGGGAACGTCATCCCCCAGGGAAGGACCTCCTCCTCGCTCCTCTACAACCAGGAGCTGTCATCCATGGACCGGGCCGGTGGATACGACCAATCCGACGCCTGGGGCTTCATCCGCATCAGCTCGCTCCGCCTCCGGGCCCACAAGCTGATCCTGGAGCAGGCGGCGGAAGAAGAGGCGCAAGCGGCGGAAGAAGACGGGTAGGGGCCTACCCCATTCGGAGTGCCTCCAGCGCTTCGGCTTCCGTCATCCCCGGATTCTCAAAGCGGGTGCCCAGGGCGGCGCACATGATGTGGAAGAGTTCGGTGTTTTCCACGAAGCCCAGGGCGCCCGGGGCCACTGCGGGTCCCAGGATCGAGACCGGGACGAGCCCTGCGGTGTGATGGCTCGTGCTGAAGGAGACGTTGGGCCGGTCGGGACTCCCGTCGGGGCTGATGCTCATGAGCTTGGCCAGGGTGTTCCCCGGCTGGGAGGCGTGGGCGTTGGGATGACCCCGCTGGACCTCCCGGTTCCCCCGCTCCCCGGCCACCACCCGAGCCATGATTTCGGCGTTGGCGTCGGGCACATGGACCCCCAGGTACTCCCGCACCGCGTCCTGGATCTCGCCGGGGGTTAGGCCCGGGACGATGACCTCCCTGAAGAGCCACTCGTGGGAGGCCCGAACGCCGGCCAGGGTCTCGAAGGCCTGGGTGGAGGCACGGTAGCCGGAACCGAACCCGTATACGGCTCCTCCACCGGTGTCATGGTCGGCGGCGACGATGAGGAGCGTATCGTTCTGGGTCTCCATGAAGGTGAGGATCTCATCCAGCGCCTCGTCCGCCGCCATCCAGTCCCAGAGCACGGCTCCCATGTCGCTCCTGTGATTGGCGTGGTCGATGCGGCCGGCCTCCACCTGCAGCACGAAACCTCCGTCCCGGTCGCCCAGGTGCTGGAGCGCCTTGCGGGTCATGGCGGCGAGGGAGGGCGAGGGGACATTCTGGAAGCGACGGTCCGCCTCGTAGGGGAGGTGTAGGTCACTCTCGGTGAAGAGTCCCAGGAGTCGGTCTCCTGTGGCTTCCTCCAACTCACCAGCCTCGTGGACGACCTGGTATCCAGCTTCCCGGAACTCTGCCAGCAGATCCCTCCCATCGCTTCGGGTGGAAACCTCGAAGGGACCGCGCCCCCCGCCCAGCAGGATGTCGGGCTGAAAGGCCAGGTACTGCTCGGCGATCTCCTCCTCCCTCCCGCGAGAGGCCACCCGGGCCACCCACCCCGCCGGGGTGGCGTGGGTCATCCGGGTGGTGGTCACGAGACCGGTGGCCCGTCCCTGCTCCCGGGCCACATGCATGATGGGAGTCAGATCCCGACCGTCGGGAAGCTGGGAGAGGGCTCCGTTCACCACCCGCCGACCGGTGGCCCACGCCGAGGTGGCGGCGGCGGAGTCCGTCACCACCGCAGTGAGGCTCTGCACGTCCATGCTCCCATACTGACCGGCGCCCAGGACCCGCTCCAGGAGAAGGGGGCGTCCCAGCACCCGCCTGGAGAAGTAGGAGGCGGCAGCCATATCCTCATACCCGGTCCCGTCCAGGACCAGGAAGATGAGGTTCCGGCCCTCACTGAGACGACTGGAGAAGGGGTAGCCGGAGGTGGAGGCACGGGCGGCCCGGAGTGCACCGAGCCCCGGCAGGTGGGCCGCGGCGGCGGCGGCGCCCGCCAGGGCACCAGTCTTCAGGAGTTCCCGTCGGTTCATGGCAGTTCAGGCTCCAACTCAGGATTGTGGGAAGGGGAACGTCGTGGAGACGTACCCCAGAACGACACACACTGCACCCATTGTAACCAAGAACGGGGGGCGCGTTCAGCCGTTGTCGGATCGTCACCGGTTCTGGCCGCCGGGGCGGAGCAGGGCCGGCGCCCCCAATGCGCACCAGCTACCAATTGGCGCCTTCCTTGTGTTCCGAAGGTCCTCTGCCGATCCTGGGACCGTGCGGGTCCGCGGCGTGTGGCGCCGATTCATTTCTTTGAAGATGCCGGAGGGTATCGAGATGACAGAGGGGAAGGGTTCGTCGATCCGTTGGGGCGGAATGGTGGCGGGACTGGCTGTGGGGGTGTTCGCGCCCCTGGCGCTATTCGGGCAGGTTTGCCTCGGGAGCCCGAATGGACCCGGCCAGTACTCCATCACCGCCGACGCCAACATAACCAGTGGGTCCAATGATTTCGGGTTGGGTGTTGAGGCGAACTTCCCTGGTCCCCTGGGAGCTCGGGCAGGGGTGTCTGTGGATGATTTTGACGATGATGATCGTCGCACGCGATTCGAAGGCCGCCTTTCCTACGACATCCGCTCGGGTCCCGGGATAAACATCTGCCCGGTGGGGGGGGCCGACTTCAGCCGGCGCACTCAGGACTCCCTCTCCCAGAACGAACTCCGGATCCCCCTGGCCCTCTCCATCGGTGGCCGGATCGACGCGGGCGATGGGATCCGACTGGTGCCGTCGGCCCGGGCCGGCTTCGCCCACTGGCGGTTCTCCGGAGACGGGTTCGATACGACCCAGACCGAGAACTCCGTCTTTGCCATCGCAGGAGCCACCCTGGCGCTGGACGACGTCCACTTCCGGGCCGAGGTGGGGGTCGACTCCTTCGACGACGAACCCTTCTACCGCTTCCAGGTGGGGTATCGCCGCTGACGTCCGGAATCCCGGCGGCCTCGCGCCACCTCTCTTTCCGTCAGTGAGGCCGTCGGGACGCTTCATCCACGGCGTCCGCCACCTCCAGGTGGAACCGCTCCTGGCCCAGGCGCTCCGCCACGCCTGCCCGCTCCAGCCGATCCAGGACGGGGCCGTGGATCCCGGCGATACGGAGGTCCACGCCGGCTGAAGTGAGGGTGTCCATCAGGTCACTCAGCTCGTGGAGGGATGTGGAGTCCATCCCGTTCACCGGGTGGAAGTCCAGCACCACCGTATCCGGTCTGGACTCGCCGGACGGGGGGTGGAGGAGGCCCCGGACCCGGTCCCGGAGTACCTGGGCGTTGGCGAAGGTTAGGGAGGCGTCGATGCGGAGCACCACCACACCGGGTGGACGCACCGCCTCCGGATGCCGGGCCAGGTTCCGGAAGCTCCGGGTGCCGGGGAGCCGGCCCATCTCCGCCACATGGGGACGGGACATGCGATAGACCAGTAGACCCAGGGAGGCCAGTACCCCCACCAGGATGCCGGCTTCGATACCCAGGGCCAGGGTGGCGGCGAAGGTCAGCAGCATCATGGAGAGGTCCTGGCGATCGATCCGCCAGAGATGCACCGCCTCCTTCCAGTCCACAAGCCCGGCCACGGCAACCATGACCAGGGACGCCAGGATGGCGTTGGGGAGGTGCTGGAAGAGGTCGGTGAGGAAGAGGAGGGTGAGCGCCACCACCGCAGCGGCCACCAGCCCCGACACCCCCGATGTGGAGCCGGCGCGGGCGTTTACCGCGGTCCGGGATAGGCCGCCGGTCACTGGGTAGGCCCGGAAGAATGCGCCTGCCAGGTTGGCTGTCCCCAGGGCGGCCAACTCCTGGTTCGGCCGTAGGTCATAGCCCTGCTGTGTTGCGTAGACCTTGGCGATGGCGATGGACTCCATGAAGCCCACCAAGGCGATGGTGAGAGCCACAGGGAGGAGGGCCCGGGCCGCCTCCCACTCGAGGGCCGGGAGCATGGGCGCCGGGAGCCCGCGGGGTACGTCCCCGACGATGCGGATCCCGGCCTCACCGAACCCCAGGAGCCAGGAGAGACCGATCCCCACCACCACCAGCACCAGCGCTCCCGGGATGTTCGGCCCAAGGCGCTTGAGACCCAGAAGAAGGATGATGCCGCCGAGCCCCAGCCCCAGAGTGGGGAGGTGGACATCGCCCAGGTTCCCAATGAGGGCCAGGGCGATCTCGTGGACGGCGTGCCCACCGGGAAGATCCATCCCAACCAGATGCTTCAGTTGGCTCGCTCCGATGATTAGCGCCGCCGCGCTGGTGAACCCGGCCAGCACCGGATGGGAGAGGAAGTTGGTCAGAAAGCCGAAGCGCAGGATCCCCATCCCCAATTGAAACACCCCCACCATGAGGGCGAGGAGCAGCGAAAGGCGGATGTAGCGTTCGCCGTCGCCGTCGGCGAGGGGGGCCACCCCGGAAGCCACCAGGATGGAGACGATGGCCACGGGCCCGACAGCGAGCTGCCGGGAACTCCCCATGAGCGCGTAGACCACCAGGGGGACAAGGGAGGCGTAGAGCCCGTAGATGGGCGGAAGGCCCGCGATGAGGGCGTACGCCATCCCTTGCGGGATGAGCATGACCCCCACCGTGAGCCCGGCGGAGAGGTCGGAGCGAGCTCGGAGGGTATTGTACCCTCCGAGCTGCTCCGCCAGGGGAAGAAAGCGACGAATGGCGCTCACGCCGCTTCAACCGTGATGTGATGCGTGAAGGTCGGTGGGCGTCAGACCGCCGCCGGTGCCCACGGCTCGGCCTTGTAGGCCCCAGTTTCGATCTCTCCCGTCTCCTTGTAGGCGTCGAAGGAGCCGTTCACCAACCGGGCGTCGTACCCTTCCCGAACCAGGAAGGCAGTGGCCGCCGCCGCCCGCGCACCCGTGCCGCAGTGGACCAGGAGCGGCCGATCCTTCGGAAGCCGCTCCGGCGCCAGGGAGGGGAGCCGAGTGTAGGAGGCGCTGATGGCGCCGGGGATGTGGGCCCCGGCGTACTCCGCCGCGAAGCGGGCGTCCACCACCTGCGCGTTCTCCTGTAGCTTCGCCTCGGCGATGGCCTCGAAGCCCACCTCTTCCACCTTCCGGGCCTCGCCACCCTTGTCGAAGTACCGGGTCAGCGTCTCGGGGGTCACGAAGCCCACGATGTTGTCGTAGCCGATCCGGACCAGGTCCCGGACCGCCTCTTCCACCGCGCTCTCCTCGATGATGAGGACGATGGCCTGGGTCTCATCTTCCACCAGCGACCCCACCGCCGTGTTGAAGGCCCGGTTCATGGGCGTGTAGAGGGCGCCGGGGATGTGCTTGGCCATGAAGCCGGACCGATCCAGGCGCGTGTCCAGGAAGAGGGTCTCGTCGGCCTCGACCCGCCGCTGGAGCTCGGCCACCGTGAGGCGCCGGGGGCTCGGAAGCTGCCCCAGGATCGGCACACCCTTGTTGTTGTCCCGCTTCATCCGGGCGAAGTAGGTCTGGGGCTCGGGCTGTCCGGCCAGGATGGCGTCCACGAAGGCGTCCTCGCCCTGACCCGCCGCCGAGAGGGAGGCGTTGTAGAGCTTCTCGTACCCGACGGTGGTCTGGGGAACGGCGCCCAGGTCCTTCCCGCAGGTGGACCCGGCGCCGTGGGCCGGCCAGACCTGCACGTAGTCCTGCAACTCGGTGAAGCGGGGCAGGGAAGCGAAGAGCTGCCGGGCCGACGGCTCCTGGACCCCGTGCATCCCCGCCGCCTGCTCCAGGAGGTCGGGACGTCCCAGATCACCCACGAAGACGAAGTCGCCGGTGGCCACCCCGATTGGCGTGGACGCACCGCCGCCCCGATCGATGAGAACGAAGCTGATATGCTCGGGTGTGTGGCCGGGGGTGTGGAGCGCCTGGATCTCGATCCCGCCGATGTGGAATGAGTCCCCGTCCTTCAGGAAGGTCACATCGTACTCACCGGTGCGAGCCCAATCACTGGCCCACTCCGAGCCACCCTCATCGGAGAGGTAGGTGCGGGTGCCGTACTGGTGGGCAAACTCCCGGGCGCCGGAGAGGAAGTCGGCGTGGATATGGGTCTCGGCCACGGCGACAATCCTGAGCCCCTCGGACTCGGCGGCCTCCACGTAGCGGTCGATATCCCGCTCCGGGTCGATGATGACGGCCTCTCCGGTCTGCTGGCATCCCACCAGGTAGGCATACTGGGCGAGCTTGGGGTCGAAGAACTGGCGGAATAGCATGGTGTTGCTCCTTTGTCGATTCGGTGTGGCGGTGGTGGCGCCGGGGATCCGGCCCCTCCCGCGTTCCTTCGTGTGCTTGGTAGTCGTCCTTCGTGAGCTTGGTTGTCGTCCGGGCGTCGGATCCGGAACAGCCGTCAGTGGGGAAGCTTGCTCCGCATGGCCGAGTAGGCCCAGGTGCCGGCCAGCGCTCCCAGGAGTGCCATGACCAGGACCGAGACTCCTCCGCCCAGGAGGGCGAAGATGGGTCCGGGGCAGGCGCCCAGGAGAGCCCAGCCGATCCCGAACAGGGTTCCACCGATCCAGTAGCGGGCACCGGGGATGCGGCTGTCACCCCACTGCTTGGGACTGAGTTTGATGGGCTCGCCGGTGGCCGAGGTGATGCCCATTCGCTTGATGATCTGCACCGAGATTGCGCCAACGGCCACGGCCATCCCGATGATTCCGTACATGTGGAAGCTCTGGAAGCGGAACATCTCCTGGATCCGGAACCACGAGACCACCTCGCTCTGGACGAAGATCACCCCCAGGTACATCCCGATGAGGAGGTACCCCATCAGCGCCAGGGGCGAAACCACCGGTCCGGCCTGAGCCGTGGCGGTGGCTCCCTGCGTCCCCGTTCCCGCCCGTCCTCTCGTCGTCGTCTGATTCGCCATGATTCGTCTCCGTCAGCCGAGGATGAGGGGGAGGACCCCGAAGGTGACCAGGAGTCCACCGGCGAAGAAGCCCAGGACGGCCACCAGCGAGGGGAGCTGCAGGTCCGCGAGCCCCGAGATGGCGTGACCGCTGGTGCAGCCACCGGCGTATCTCGCCCCGAAGCCCACCAGGAAGCCGCCCCCCACGATGAGGAAAAGACCAACCGGCGAGAGCAGGGTTTCCCAGGAGAAGAGTTCCGTGGGTAGGATTCCGGAGAAATCCTGGATTCCCAGCGCCTGCAGGTCCGCTCGGGTAGCCTCACTGATGTGCTGGCCGGCATCGGGCATGCCAATGAGTTGCACGGCCAGGAACCCCCCCAGGAAGATTCCCAGGATGAAGGTGAGGTTCCACACCCCGGACTTCTTCCAGTCGTACTTGAGGAAGGAGGGCTTCCAGCGTTCCGGGGTAGGAGTCGCGGCACACATGTGCCGCAGATTGGCGGAGATCCCGAAGACCTTGCCTCCTAGCAGGAGGAGGAATGGGACCACCAGGCCGATGAGGGGTCCGGCCACGTACCAGGGCCAGGGACCGGCGAGGCTCTCAAACATAGGGCGCTCAATCCATCCGTCGAAGGTGCTGATCCAGGCGAATCCGGCGATTCCGGCCCGCCTCACTACCTTGCTATCCAACTTAATAGTAGAATACTATGTGTCAAGGCTGCAGGTTCCCTCTGGCTTGCGGTGGTGACAAAGGTGTGACCGGCGCCTGCCTCCTCAGCGACGCCCCGGCCGAGCCCAGGGGCTTCCCCCCTTTCCTTCTACCCAACCGAGCAAGGGCGTGACCGATCACAAGGACGGTGCAACCGATGGCGGTGTCCCCGAGACCGAATCCACCACCCGTGCGCGCCCCCGGCGTTGGCGCACGGCCCTTCGCTGGGGTGAGCGGATCCTCTTCATCGCCCTCCTCATCTTCCTGGCGGAGCGCCTCGGGCCCCGCATCACGGCGTGGACGGGGATCGGTCCATCCTTCGCGCCGGTGGAGCGGCTGGAGGCTGCCCTACCCCCGGCGGTGGGTCTGGACGGCTTCGCCCTTCCCGCGGACCGGGTCGAGGCGGCGGGGGAGAGCGTGCGGGTAATTACCTTCTGGGCCACCTGGTGCAGGGTCTGTAGTTGGGAACTCCCCGTCCTGCAGCGCGTCTACGATGACCTGGCCCACCGGGGGGTGGAGGTGCTGGCCCTGTCCATCGACCAGGGTGGGCCCGGAGTGGTGCTCGAATACCGGGAGCGAAGGGGCTTCACCGTTCCCATGGCCATGGCCGCCGCTGGGGCCCGGGAGGCCTTCGGGGGTATTCCTGGAATTCCCACCACCTTCATTGTGGGTGCGGACGGAGTCATCCACCACCGGATCGTTGGGGCCTCGGGCCCCGGAACCATCCGGAGGGCGGCGGAGCGTTTGTTGGAGGACGGGTAGCCTGCGGAGGGGTTGCCCTGACGGAACACGGGGGCCACTCTGCCCTCTCGCCACGGTTCGCCGAGAATGCCACGGGGGGGCGTGGCGCATGATCCCCAAGCAGAGGCCCTCCGCTCTTCCGCCGCGGGTGCCTGCCCCACTTCACCACCCCTCCAAACGCGAATCATGTCAACTGCCCGTCGCGGCGACGCTCTACTCCAGGCTCCGAGTGGCTTCCGGACCTTGCGCCGAAGCGCCCTGGGTCTGCTCCTGGCGGTACTCACCATTTCCGGGTGTTCCACGGCTGGGACTGCACCAGTCGCCGGCCACCTCGGGCCGTCTCAACCCGTCGTCCTACGGGCCATGCCGGCCACCGATGCTGGTGCAGCGCTGCGCTCCGCCGAGCCCGCCACCGGGTGGTTCCTCGACGAGGTGGTCTATTCCGGCAGCTTCCTGGACCTCTCCGGGGAAACCGCCAACACCCGCTCCGTGGACTTCCACCCGGATGGGACCCTCCTCTTCGTCGTGGGTCGGGATACGGAGAATGTGGTTACCTACGAGCTGTCCACCCCCTGGGATGTGACCACGGGCGTGGCCGTGGACAGCCTGGATCTCTCGCCTGTTCTCGGCGCCCGGGACCACCCGGAGTCGGTAGCCCACGGCTTGTTCATCCGAAAGGATGACGGCGGGTTGATGTGGGTATGGAATCGAACGGAGATCCTGGAATACACCCTGGACGAGCCATGGCGCGTCTCATCGGCCCGACCCACGGGGAATCGGAGCTTCGCGGGCACGGTGCTCCGCGGGCACGACATCGACTTCCGCCCCGACGGGCTTGTGCTTTACGTGGACGACCGGAATTCCCAGGCCGTCTTCCAGTTTGCCCTGGCCGAGGCGTGGGACATCACCACGGCGACTCTGGAGTACACCCTGGATATCTCGGATCAGGAAGAGGAGGTACGGGGCATCGAGTTCAAGCCCGACGGCACCCGCATGTTCCTTATGGACACGGCCCGGAGGGACATCCTGGAGTACCATCTGGATACGCCATGGGAGATTGCCTCCGCCCGCTTCGTCCAGGCCCTGTCGGTGGCCGGCCAGCACGACAACCCGAGAGGAATCACCTGGCGCACGGACGGCCAGCGCTTCTACATCACCCAGGCCTCCGGTCTCCCGGCCCTCCACCAGTATGATCTGGTGACGAGGTGATCGGGGACCCAGATCCCTGAGCCTGGGCCTGCCCCAGGTGGGGGCCGTCCGGGGAAGGGGAGTTCCAGGGGCAGGCGGTGAAAATCTCAATCGCGTGGTTTCCCGATGCGTCCCGATTGAGAATTTCATCGGCCCAAGCACCGCGCAGGGTGGTGGGGCTCAGACGGTCAGACGGGTCGGTCCGTACCGCCGGAAGGCGGCGCTCCTGTGGGACCCGGTTCCAACCAGCTTACCCGGGACCTCCCGAGAGGACGCCTGGAGTTGACCGGTCCCGGCGCCCCGTCTAGCTTTGCCCCATGCGTCAGGCATCGCTCCACCCCGTCCATCATCGTCGTCACGCGCCCCATGGCGGGCGGGTGCGGGGCGGGGTGTGCGGCTGAGCGAGAACAGCCACGCGTAAGGTCCGGATGCCCCGCGGCCCGTCCCCTGACCGGACGGGCCGCGTTTTTTTGCCATCAGATATAGCGTCAGCCGTGATGAGAATCGCCATACCCAATAAGGGCCGTCTCTCGGAGGAATCCCTCAAGCTTTTCGAAAAGGCGGGACTGAGGGCCCAGTTCCGTGCTGACCGGGCGCTGGTGGCCCGACTGGGAAGCCATTTCCAGGCCATCTTCGTGCGGGCCCAGGATATCCCTGAGTTCGTCGCCGACGGTGCCGCCGAATTCGGCATCACCGGGGCGGATCTTGTGCAGGAGAATGCACGCCCCGAGGTGGAGGAACTCCTGGATCTGGGCTTCGGCCAGTGCCGCCTCATCGTGGCGGTCCGGGATGAGAGCCCGGTCCAGTCCCCGGCGGAGCTCCCGGAGGGGACGCGAGTGGCGACCTCCTTTCCAGGGCTGGCGAAGCGCTACTTCGCCTCGCTGGGCACCGCGATCCGCGTCGTCCCCGTCTCCGGCGCCGCGGAGATCGCTCCGCACCTGGGCGTGGCGGATGTGATCGTCGACCTCACCTCTACCGGGTCCACCCTTCGGGTGAACGGACTGAGGGAGGTGGGAACCATTCTGGACTCCAGCGCCCGCCTGGTGGCCAACACCAAGGCGCTGGAGGTCGACGATGCCCGGCGGGTCGCATCCGACCTGACCACGGCGCTGGAATCGGTCCTTCGGGCACGGCGGAAGCGGTACCTCATGTCCAACGTCCCCCGGGACCGCCTGGATGAGGTGAGGAGGGTCCTTCCCGGGATCAGCGGCCCCACCATCGTTGATGTGCTGGACCAGGGTCGCTGGGTCGCCGCCCACGCGGTGGTGGATGAGGACGAACTCTACGACACCATCGCCCGCCTCAAGGCCCTCGGCGCCGAGGGCATCCTGGTCACCCGCATCGAGAGGCTTCTGCCGTGACTCCCGAGCCCCCCGTGACTCCCGAGACCCCGGCCTCACCCCCCACCCTGGCCTTCGACGGTGCCCTGGACGGGATGGATGGGGCCACCCGCCGCCGCCTGGTGGACCGCCGCCCCTTGGATGAAGACACCCTCCGGGACAAGGTCCGGGGTCTCCTCCTCCGGGTCCGTCGTGACGGGGACCAGGCCCTCATGGCCATGGCCCGGGAGTTCGACGGCGTGGACCTCCCCGGCCTGGAGATCCCCCGGGAGCGGTGGCTCCACGCCCTCCACACACTCCCCCAGGGGCTGCGTCTGGCACTGGAGCGGGCGGTCCGGAACATCGACACCTTCCACCGGGCTCAGATCCCCGCCGATGTGGAGGTGGAGACAGAGCCCGGCGTACGCCTGGGTCGCCGGAGCACCCCCCTCCCGGCGGTGGGAGTCTACGCCCCAGGTGGACGCGCCGCGTACCCGTCCTCCGTTCTCATGGGTGTGGTTCCGGCCCGTGCAGCCGGGGTGCCGGAGATCGTGGTCTGCTCCCCGCCCGGGCCCTCCGGTGAGCCCCCGGCGGAGGTGATGGCCGCCTGCGCCCTGGCCGGCGCGACCCGCCTCTTCGCCCTGGGCGGGGCCGGTGCGGTGGGAGCCATGGCCTATGGAACCGCATCGGTGCCCCGGGTGGAGGCCATCGTGGGCCCCGGAAATCAGTGGGTCACCGAGGCGAAGCGGCAGGTGGCGGGAGAGCTCCGCATCGACTCTCCCGCCGGCCCGTCCGAGGTTCTGGTCCTGGCCGACGGAGAGGCCGATCCGGTGCGGGTTGCCATGGAGTTGGTTGCCCAGGCCGAGCACGATCCGGAAGCGGCGGTGGTGGCGGTGACGTGGTCTCCTGAACTCCTGGACAGGATCAGGGAGGCACTCGCTCGCCAGGTTGAGGTGGCGCCCCGGCGGGAGGTGGTACGGACTGCGTTGGCGGACCGGGGTGCCCTGATCCTGGCGGCTGACCGGGCCCAGGCCATGGCCTTCGCTCGGGAGTACGCCGCCGAGCACCTGGCCATCTTCACCCGGGACCCGCAGGCCGACCTGGAAGAGCAGACCACGGCGGGCACGGTCTTCCTGGGGGAGGCCTCCACCGTGGCCTTCGGCGATTACATCACCGGGGCCAACCATGTCCTGCCCACCTCGGCCCGGTCCCGCTCCTTCTCTGGACTCTCGGTGCTGGACTTCCTCCGCTTCTTCACCTGGCAGAAGCTGAGCCAGGAGGGCGCCCGGAGCATGGCGGAGGATGTGGGGCTCCTGGCCGACGCCGAGGGGCTCCCCGGACACGCCGCAGCAGCCCGGGCCCGCGGAGAGGGGTCGGAGGCACGACGGGACGCCGGAACAGGGTCGGAAGCACGACGGGACGCCGGGGCAGGGGAGACCCTCCCGGGGTCAGGCGCGGACGGCACCGACACAGCAGAGGAGACCCCGTGACACCCTTCCCCCGTCCCGACTACGCGCCCCTGGAGCCCTACGCACCAGACCGGCGTCCCATTGCCGTGGACCTGTCCGACAATACGAATCGCTGGGGCGTCCACCCCGACGCCGTGGTCGCTGTCCAGGCCGCCTCGGCGGAGGACTTCCTCCGCTACCCGCCGGTCTACGCCGACCATCTGCGCCGAGCGGTGGCCGAGCGCTTCGGAGTTCCCATGGAGGCGGTGAGCACCGGCTGCGGCTCCGATGATCTCCTGGACTCCCTTTTCCGGGCGGCGGGAATCCAGGGGGAGGGAGTGCGCTACCTCCCCCCCACCTTCTCCATGATCGAGATCTTCGCCACGATGAACGGGCTCCGGGCCATGCCCCTGGAGCGGGACGGCGGGGCAGGGCCCGAGGCTCCCTTCGGCGCGCTCCCTGAGCCTGTCAAGCTCTTTGAGGGGAGCCCGGCGCTGGTCTATCTCTGTCGCCCCAACAACCCCACGGGAGAGGTGCAGCCCCGGCTTTGGGTTGACGAGGTGATTCGGGAGGCGGAGGCCAGGGGCACGGTGGTGGCCGTGGACGAGGCGTACGCCGACTTCCTGGATCCGCAGGTGGAAGACCCGGACAGCCTTCTGCGGGCCGCCGCCGGCTCCCGGCGTCTGGTGGTGCTCCGGACCCTATCCAAGGTGTACGGACTCGCCGGACTCCGGGTGGGATTCGCGGTGGGAGCGCCGGAGGTGATCCGGGAGCTTGAGAAGTCCAGGGGACCTTACAAGGTGAACCGGATGGCGGAGGCCGCGGGGGTGGCGGCGGTGCGCGACGCGCCCGGATGGATCCCCGGAATCCTGGAGGCGGTGCAGGTCGAACGGACCCGTCTGGCCCACGAGCTGGTCCGGCGGGGGCTGACGCCCCTCCCCTCCGGTGCCAACTTCCTCTGCGTCCCCCTGACCGGCGCATCCCTCACGGTGGAGCCCACGGCGGCGGCGGTGACGGCGGCGCTCCGGGACCGGGAGGTGGCGGTGCGCCCCTTCCCCGATCTTCCCGGCATCGGCGACGCCATCCGGGTGAGCATCGGCCCCCGGGAAGAGATGGATCGGTTCCTGAACGCACTGGACGGAATACGGGCATGAGCGAGCGAAGCAGACCGATAGATGTGGCCCTCTTCGATTACGGGGCCGGAAACCTCCACTCCCTGGCCAAGGGACTCGAGGCGGGAGGCGCACGGGTCACCGTCACCACCCGCTGGGATGAGGCACTGGCCCGGGAGGCGCTGGTTCTTCCGGGAGTGGGCTCCTTCGGGGCGGCGGTGGGGGCGCTGGCGGGGGAAGAGGCCCGGGTCCGGGACGCGCTGGAAGAAGGGCTCCCCTGCCTGGGCATCTGCCTGGGGATGCAGCTCCTCTTCGACACCTCCGAGGAGTCGGAAGGGGAAGGCATCGGGTTCATCCCCGGGCAGGTGCGTCGCATCCGGGCCCGGACGGTGCCCCAGATGGGGTGGAACGACGTGGAGGCCGGTGAGATGGATGACCCCCTCTTCCGGGGACTCCCCCAGATGACCGCTTACTACGCCAACTCCTTCGTCTGCGAACCCACTGACGCAGCCTACACCCTGGCTACCTCCACCTACGGGCACGACCGCTTCGCCGCGGCGGTGCGCCGGGGACGGTGCTGGGGCGTTCAGTTCCACCCGGAGAAGAGTTCGGCGCCGGGCCTCCGGCTTCTGGAGAACTTCCTGGACGAGGTGGAGGGTATGGCCCATGAGTGAGGGCCAGACGAATGGAGCCGGCCCGGCGAAGAATCCCTTCCAGGCCATCCCCGCCGTGGACCTGAAGGGAGGCCGCTGCGTCCAGCTCGTCGGCGGGCGTCCGGAAGAGGAGAAGGTCTCCCTCCCCGATCCCCTGGCCGTGGCCCGGCGGTGGGGCGACCTGGGATACCGCACCCTCCACGTGGTGGATCTGGACGCCGCCCTGGGAACCGGTGACAACGCCGATCTGGTGGCTCAGGTGGTGGATGTCACCGACGCCGTCGTCCAGGTTGGGGGAGGAATCCGGGATGACGCTCGGGCCGATGCCCTGCTGGCGGCGGGGGTCGACCGGATCATCGTGGGGACCCGGGCGGTGGAAGACCCGGAATGGCTCACCGCCCTGGCCCGGCGACACCCGGGCGCCGTTGTGGTGGCCGCCGATGTCCGGGACGGGATCGTGCTTCGCCGCGGGCGGACCCGCAGCTCGGAGCTGGCGGTGGTGAGCTTCGTGGAAGGCCTCGCCGACCTGCCCCTGGCCGGGATCCTCTGCACCGATGTGGGCAGGGAGGGGCGGCTCGAGGGTATGGACAGGGAAGAGGTGGCCCGGGTGCTCACCCACTCCCCCCATCCGGTCTGGATCTCCGGTGGGGTCTCTTCGCTCGATGATCTGCGATTCCTGAAGCGGCGGAAGGCGGCAGGCGCGGTACTGGGGATGGCGCTCTATACGGGAGCGCTGGACGAGAAACAGGTGGCGGAGGAGTTCGGCGGATGGCCAGACTGAAGCGGGAGACGAGAGAGACCTGGATCACCCTGGAGGTCCGGAGGGGCGACGGGGAGATCCAGGTGGATACGGGTGACACCTTCCTCGACCACATGCTGGTGACCCTGGCCCGCTACGCCGGGTTGGGCCTCCAGGTTGAGGCCGGGGGTGACCTGCGCCACCACCTCATCGAAGATGTGGGCATCACCCTGGGATTGGCGCTTGCCATGGAGGTCCCGGAACGTGCCGAGCGATACGGGTGGGCCCTGGTCCCCATGGACGAAGCTCTGGTGGAGGCGGCGGTGGATGTGGGCGGGCGACCCTACTTCGTGGGGGAGCTCCCCTCGGACCTCTACCGCCACTTCCTGGAATCCATGGCGCTGAACATGCGCGCCACCCTTCATGTGGAGGTCCGGCGAGGGCGGGATCGGCACCACGTGGTGGAGTCGGCGGTGAAGGCGGTGGGGCTGGCCCTTCGCCAGGCCCTCCGTGAGGGCGAAGGCGTCTTCAGCACCAAGGGAGCGGTGGCGCTGGAGGTGGAAGCGGAGGGGACGCCCACCGACCCGCCTGAGACCGCGGGCTCCCTCCCCCCCGGCACTCCGCCTGGATCGGGGGGAACTTCCGGTCAGATCGACGCAGGCCGCACCGAGACCGGCAGCACCGACACCCGCCCCTCAGACACCGGGAACGGGGAGGCCTGACTGTGCTGAGACCCCGTATCATCGTCTGCCTGGACGTCCAGGACGGCCGGGTCGTCAAGGGCACCAACTTCGTGGAGCTCCGGGACGTGGGCGACCCGGTGGAGCTGGCTCGCCGCTATGAGGAGGAGGGCGCCGACGAGGTTGTGTTCCTGGATATCTCCGCTTCCCATGAAGGGCGGGGTACTCTCCTGGATACGGTGCGCCGCACCGCGGAGGTGCTCTTCATACCCCTCACTGTCGGCGGAGGCGTTCGCAGTGAGGACGACATGAACGCCCTCCTCCGGGCTGGAGCCGACAAGGTGAGCGTGAACTCCGGCGCCGTTCGGGATCCGGATGTCCTGACCCGGGGTGCCCGCCTCTTTGGAAGTCAGTGTGTGGTGGCATCCATCGACGCCCGGTGGATGGACGAAGGCCCCGGAGGGCCCGGATGGTACCATCATACCCACGGTGGGCGCCGCCCCACCGACCTGGAGGTGGTGGAGTGGGCCCGGGAGTGCGCCCGCCGGGGCGCCGGGGAGATCCTCCTCACCTCCATGGACCGGGACGGGGTCCGGACCGGCTACGACCTTGAGCTCACCGCCGCCGTGGCCGACGCCGTGGACATCCCTGTCATCGCCTCCGGTGGCGCCGGGGAAGCGTCCCACCTCCGGGACGGCTTCACCCAGGGCAACGCCGACGCCGTCCTCCTGGCGGGGATCCTCCACGACGGTCTCACCACCGTGACGGAGCTCAAGGGGGCCCTTGAGGGGTGGGGAATTCCGGTGCGCCCCGGCGCCCAGGCCGGGGGGGGATCCCGGTGACGGACCGCACCCTCTCCGCCCCCGGTGACCTGGACGCCCTGCGTTGGAACGACGGAGGGCTCCTCCCGGTGGTGGCCCAGGACGCCGGAGACGGCCGGGTCCTCATGGTGGCCTGGGCGAATCGGGAGGCGCTGGAGCGCACCCTCCAGACCGGGCTCATGCACTACTGGTCCCGCTCCCGCAAGAAGCTCTGGAAGAAGGGAGAGACCTCCGGAAACATCCAGGAGGTGGTCTCTCTCCACGCCGATTGCGACGCCGACACCGTCCTGGCCCGGGTCCGGATGACCGGCCCCGCCTGCCACACCGGGGAAGGCACCTGCTTCGGCAGGCTCACCGGCGCGGCAACGGCCGGGACCGCAGAGCCCACCTCGGGCCAGGTGGCCGATCTGCCGGACAACGCCGGGAACGGGGGAGGGACGTCACTGGAACCGTCCGTCCTCCCGGAACTCTGGGCCCTTCTGGAGGCTCGGGCCCGGGAGCGGCCCGAGGGGAGCTATACCACCCGCCTCCTGGACGATGAGAACCTCCGCCTGAAGAAGCTGGGGGAAGAGACGGTGGAGGTGGTGACCGCCCTTCTCCGGGGAGACGGCACGGCACCGGACGAGGCGGCGGACCTCATCTACCACCTCATGGTGGCGCTCCTGGCCGGCGGTGCCGGGTGGGGTGATGTAGAGGCCCGGCTCCGGGCCCGGCGGCGATAGTGCAGGAACCGATGCAACGATCGGGGTAGCACTCCCCCATGCCAAGTTCTCCCTCCGGACCCATCCAGGAAGAGGAGGCCCTGGGGAAGGCCTACGACGGCCGCCTCATGCGGCGCCTCCTCACCTACCTTGCACCGTACAAGTGGAAGGTGGTCCTGGCCGTATTCCTCCTGGTCTCGGCGGCCGGTCTCCAGATCCTGGGCCCCTGGCTCATCCAGATGGCGCTGGACGACGCGGTTCCGGCCGGGGACGGCGAACTCCTGGCCACCCTGGCCATTGCCTACCTGGTGGCCACCATCGGCACCTTCGGATTCCAGTATGCCCAGGCGTTGGTCACCACCTGGCTGGGTCAGCAGGTCATGTACGACCTCCGCACCGAGATCTTCCGGCGCCTCCAGGAGCTGGACCTCCAGTTCTACGACGCGAATCCGGTGGGCCGTCTCATGACCCGGATCACCTCCGATGTGGAGTCGCTGAACGAGCTGTTCAGCTCCGGGGTGGTGGCCATCTTCGGTGATCTCTTCACCCTCCTGTTCATCATCTCCGCCATGCTGCTCATGGACTGGCAGCTGGCCCTGGTGACCTTCTCGGTGCTCCCCCTGGTGGTCTGGTCCGCCGCCGTATTCCGAAGCCGGATCCGGCAGGCCTACCGGGATATCCGGGTGCGTCTGGCCCGCATCAACTCCTTCCTCCAGGAGCGGATCACCGGGATGAGCGTCGTGCAGCTCTTCAACCGGGAAGAGGCGGAGGGGCGGGAGCTGGACCGGGTGAATGAGCACTATCTGCAGGCCCACCTGCGCTCCATCACCTACTACGCCCTCTTCTTCCCGGTGGTGGAGCTCTTCACCGCCATCGCCCTGGCCCTCATCATCTGGTACGGCGGCTTCGCCATCATCCAGGAGAACACCTCGGTGGGGGTGGTCACTGCCTTCCTCCTCTACGCCCGACGGTTCTTCCGTCCTATCCAGGACCTCTCGGAGAAGTACAACGTGCTCCAGGGGGCCATGGCGTCGTCCGAGCGGATCTTCCGCCTGGTGGATCGGGATTCGGCGATCCAGGATCCGGAAGATCCACTGAACCTTCCGGAGCGCCTCCAGGGCGAGATCGAATTCCGGGACGTCTGGTTTGCCTACGGCTCCCGGGGGGACGGCGAGCCCGACTGGGTGCTGAAGGGGGTGAGCTTCCGGGCGCGGCCTGGGGAGAAGGTGGCGTTGGTGGGGCATACCGGCGCCGGCAAGACCACCATCATCAACCTCCTCATGCGCTTCTACGATCCGCAGAGGGGTGAGATCCTGGTGGACGGCGTCCCGGTCCACCGATTGCGACAGGCCGAACTCCGGGACCGGATCGGCCTGGTGCTCCAGGACGTCTTCCTCTTCAGCGAGGATGTGCGCTACAACATCCGCATGGGGCGGCGCGACATCCCGGAGGAGCGGATCCAGGCGGCGGCACGGGAGGTGGGAGCCACGGCCTTCATCGAGAAGCTGGAGCGGGGGTTCGATCAGCCCCTGGGTGAGCGGGGCGCATCCCTCTCGGTGGGTGAGCGCCAGCTCATCTCCTTCGCCCGGGCCCTGGCCTTCGATCCGGAGATCCTGGTCCTGGACGAGGCCACCAGCTCGGTGGACTCGGAGATCGAGGCGCGGATCGACGCCGCCACCGAGCGGATCATGCGGGGTCGGACCTCCATCGTCATCGCCCACCGCCTCTCCACCGTCCAGGGAGCCAACCGGATCCTGGTGATGCACCACGGTGAGCTCCGGGAACAGGGCACTCACGACCAGCTCCTGGCCCGCGGCGGCCTCTACGCCCGCCTCCACGAGCTCCAGTTCGCCCCCGCCCCATCGGCGTGACCCCGATGGAAGGGGACCGGGAGGGCTCCAGCGGCGACACCCCCACGGGAGGGGACCGGGGGGGCTCCGGAGACCCGGGTCCCACCGAGGCCCTGGCCGAGCGGGTCTACCAGGTGGTTGCGGGGGAGGAGGACGAGCGAAGCTGTGATGCGATTCCCGACAAAGCCTGTGTTCAGGTCCCCGGAAACTTCCTCCTCAATGCGCTGAACGGAGCGGCCACGAAACTGGCCGAGCAGCTCGCCTCCCCGGGGCTCGTCCTCCCCTGGCTTTTGGGGGCGGTGGGGGCGCCGGCGGCGCTGGTGGGTCTCCTGGTTCCCATTCGCCGGGGAGGCTCCCTCCTGCCTCAGCTCTCCATCGCCGGCCGGATCCGGGCCCGGGCCCGACGGAAGTGGTACTGGGTGGGGGCGGGAGCGGTACAGGCGGCGGCCCTGGCGGCCATGATCCCGGCCCTGCTCCTCCTCCCACCGACGGCGGCGGGACTCGCCGTGGTGGCGGCGCTGGCCGTCTTCTCGGTGGCCAGCGGGGTGGGCTCGGTGGCCTTCAAGGATGTCATGGCCAAGACCATCCCCAAAGGTCGACGGGGACGGCTCCTGGGCACCCGGGCCACTGTGGGCGGACTCCTGGCCCTGGGCGCCGCCGCCCTCCTCCGCACGCAGGTGGCCGAAGACGATTCCCTGACGCCCTACCTCATCCTCCTTGCGGCGGCCGCCGGGCTGTGGCTCCTGGCTTCAGCTCTCTTCGCCGGAATCCGGGAGTTCGACGGCGCTACCGAGGGGGGGCGAAACGCCCTGGAAGAGGCGAGGGCCGGGATGCGCCTTCTAAGGGCCGAGCCCGCCTTCGCCGGCTTCGTGGGTGCCAGGGGACTTCTCCTGGCGGCGCAACTGGCCGGTCCCTTCTATGCGCTTCAGGCCCAGGCGGCAGTCGGGGTCGACGCCGGCAACCTGGTCATCCTGATCATGGCCTCCAGCCTGGGAGCGGTGCTCTCTTCGCCATTCTGGGGGCGGTTCTCCGACGCCTCGTCCCGGCGGGTCATGATGGCCGGGGGTATCTGGACCGCCGGGACGGTGGCGCTTGCCCTGGGCGGGGAACTCCTCCCGGAAAACCAACTGGGCCTCATCCTCTTCGGCCTGGTCTTCCTCTCGTCGGGGTTCGCCGTGGCCGGGGTTCGGCTCGGGCGGAAGACCTACCTGCTGGACGGAGCTCCCGAGCGGGATCGCCCCCTCATGGTGGCAGTGGCCAACACCGCCGTGGGGGTGCTCTACGGAGTGGCAGCGCTCCTGGGGTTGGTGGCAGACCGCTTCGGGGTATCAGTGGTCCTGGGGATCCTGGGGCTCATGGCCATCCTGGGGACCATCCTGGCCTGGCGTCTCCCGGAGGCCGACCGGCTCATCCACGGGGACTGACTCGGCGGTCTGGAAACGCTCGGCCGCAGGCCGCACCACTCCCGCCAGTCGGATGTAGGGTTCCTGTCCGCCCGGCCACCCGCCCACCGGCTCCAGAGCTTCCTCGGTGTAGCGGCCCGAGGCGTTCCAGAGGATCCACTCGTCGATCCCGGCGTCGTGGGTGGCCAGGATCTGGGCCCGAACCTCGGCGGCCTCGTAGCGGGGCTGACCCAGGGTGAAGTCCTGGAGCCAGGGAACGATGCGGGCTGGGTTCTCCACTCCTTCCGTCCGACGGAGGGCATGGCGAAGCGCGGTCCCGATGACCTCATAGGGGTGGGCGTTGGGAGCCTCGATGCCGAAGCTCCCCCGCCAGTAGTGGGAGGGGTAGATCATGGGGAGGATGATGTCCACCGCGTCGATCATGTCTTCCCAGCGCTGGCCGATCCCCACGTCATTGCGGGCTGAGGTGGACATGCCGAAGACATCGGCGGTCACCGGAACCCCAAGATCCGCCAGTTCGGACCGGCTCCAGAGCAGGAATTCCCGGATCGCCTCGCTCCGGGTCCGCCCTTCCTGCCCGGGGAAGACCACACCCTCCATCTCGGAGCGCGGCCGATCCGGGAAGCGCACGTAGTCCCACTGGATCTCCCGGAAGCCCAACTCCACCGCCTCCCGGGCCAGCGCCACGTTGTACGCCCAGACCGCCCGGTCGTAGGGATTGACCCAGACCTCGCCGTTTCCGTCTACCCACGAGGCGCCGGTGGAGTCCTGGATGGCGTGCGCCGGCCGGGAGCCGGCCAGGAGGTGATCCTTGAAGACCACGATGCGGGCGATGGGGTGGATCCCCTCCTCCTCCAGCCGTTCCAGAAGCCGCCTGACGTTCCGGATCCGGAGTTGGCCGTCGGCCCCCACCTCCCGGGCGAAGGCCACCTCGGTGGGATAGCTGACGTACCCGGTGGCGTCCTTCACATCAATGACGAAGGTATTGATCTCGGTGCGGCGGGCGATCCCCAGCAGTTCATCGACGCGGCGGCTGGAGCCGGACACCCAGGCGTTGAGGTAAAGGCCCCGGACCGCATCGGGGCGTGAAGACTCCCCGGTACGGGTCCGGAGACCGGGCTCGCCGGCAGCTGTGCCGGAGTCGGATTCGCCAGCAAGCGCCGGCGAGCCAGGCTCGTCCGCAATTGTGGCTGGGCCGGGCTGGCCGGTAGCCGCACTGGGGCCGGGCTCCCCACCCGGGGCGGTTGACCGGAGTCCGTCACCGGCCGGATGGGCCGTTCCGACAGCGACTGCGGCGGCCTCACCGCCACCGGCACCTGCCCCCAAGTCCTCCCCGCAGCCCACCAGGAACAAGAGCGCCAGAACGAGCGAGGCCAGGGACAGCAATGCGGAGGGCATCCGTGCTGCCCTCAAGGGTGACCGCCTCATGAATCAGTACTCCGGGACCGAGGGATCCACATCCTCCCGCCACCGCAGGAGACCGCCTACCAGGTTGTACACCTGACCGTACCCTCGGGCCGCCAGTTCTTCCGCGGCCCGACCGCTCCGGGCCCCGGATCGGCAGTAGATGACGATGTTGTCGTCAGGATCCAGCTCCGACATGCGATCCATGAACTGGTCCAGGGGGATCCGGAGCTGTCCCACCTCCGGCAGATCGGCGATGGACCACTCGTGGGGCTGGCGGACGTCCACCAGCACGATGGGGTGCTCGTTGTCCAGTCGCTCCTTGAGCTCCACAGGTGTCATCTCGCCGGCCTCGGCCATCGTCTCGTCCGCCATGGTCCCTCCCCTTGGGTGAACTTGATTCTCCGCCCCCCCATGGTAGTCCTCGGCACCCTCCGCCGGAAGGTGGAGAAACGGAAAGGCGGTGGCGTCGGGGAGAAAAGGACCACGGAAGGGTGGTGGCGTCGGGGAAGAAAGGGTGGTGGCGTCAGGGAAGAAAGGACGGTGGATGGCCCATGGGAGACGGTGGGAACCCGGTGGGGGCTCCCGTGTCCCGTACTCGTATCGCCCGCCTCGGTCCCATCGCCTCCCCAGGAGCCGCGCCCCATGGAGTTCCAACTCACCATTCGCCACGGGGGGAAGAGCCCCCGTTACCACATGGCAACCCTCCCGGCGACCTCGCTGGCGGAACTCCTGGAGGCCCTCCCACGGGGGATCCCGGAAGACGTCCTTGGCGATGCCGACCTGGTGGAGATCCGCCCGGCGGTGGATCCGGATCGACGGGAATACCTGGAGTGACCCCCATGCCCCCCCGTACCGGCCGCCGGGTCATTCCCATCCTCCTCTTCCTGGCCGGCCTCACCCTCCTCACTGCCTGCAACCCCCTCTACGTGGCCCGGGCCGGGTGGGCCCAGGCCGGGATCCTGGCCTCCCGGGAGCCCCTCCACCAGGTCCTCACCGATCCCGCCACCGACCCCCGGGAGCGGGGGAAGCTGAGCCTGGCGCTGGAGGCCCGGCGCTTCGCCGTGGACTCCTTGGGGTTCCGCAACGCCGGGGAGGCCTACACCACCCTGGCGCGCCTTCCTTCCGACACCCTCGCCCTCGTCCTCACCGCGGCCCCCCGGGACCGATTGGAGCTCCACACCTGGTGGTTCCCGGTGGTGGGGCGGGTGCCGTACCGGGCCTATTTCTCGGAGCGTCGCGCCCTGGCGGCCCGGGATGAGATGGAGGCCCGGGGGTTCGACGCCTTCGTGCGCCCCACCGCCGCCTTCTCCACCCTGGGGTGGTTCGCCGACCCCATCTACTCCACCCTCCTGCGTCTGGACGAGGTGGCGGTGGTGGAGACCATCTTCCACGAACTGGCCCACAATCACCTCTTCCTCTCGGGCCAGGGGCGGTTCAACGAGTCCTACGCCACCTTCGCCGGGCACGCGGCGGCCCTCGTCTTCTTCTGCGGTCGGGAGGGGGGAGGCACCGATACGGTGTGGTGTCGCCGGGCCATGGACCGGTGGGACGACGCCCGCGCCGTCTCCCGCTTCATGATGGAGCTGGAGTCGGATCTCCGGGCCATCTTCGCCAGGGACGACCTCCCGAGGGACGAGCGGATCCGCCTCCGGGACGAACGGTACCAGGCGGCGTTCCTGGCCTTCCGGGACGAGGTACGACCGGGGCTTGCCGCCGGCGGATACGCCGTACTGGCCGCGGAACCCCTGAACAACGCCACCCTCCTGGCCCGCTCCCTCTACTTCCAACGGTTGGACGACTTCCACCGGCTCTGGACCGAGGGTTGGAGGGGTGATCTGGCCGCCCTCATGGCCTGGCTCCGGGAGGAGGCGCCGAGGCGCCGGGACCCCTTCTCGGTGCTGGACCCGGAGGCTGCTTGAGTCGGTGGCGCGCCTCCCCGATGTCCTTGCGGTTGAAGCCGTCCACCTCTCCCGGTAGCTTGGCGGAATCATGAGACGCCCATCCTCCCCCGTTCAGATCACCCCGGCGGACCCGAAGGAGCTCCGTCTGGGTCGCCTCGCACGTCTGCTGGGGAGAGGCGCCACCCGGCGCTGCCCCAACTGCGGAGGGGGAGGCCTCTTCCGACGCTGGCTCCTCATGCGGGACACCTGTCCGCGCTGTCACCTGAGGCTGGATCGGGGCGAGGCCGACTACTTTATCGGGAGCTTCACCATCAACCTGGTGGCCGCCGAGCTGGTGGTATTCTTCCTGGGGCTCGGGGCCATCATCCTGACCTGGCCCGACGTCCCCTGGGAGGCGCTCAAGTGGGGACTCATGGCCGCCATCCTTCCGGTGCCGGCCCTGTTCTACCCCTTCGCCAAGACGCTCTGGCTGGCGGTGGACCTGAATTTCCGCCCGCCGACCCCCGGGGACTTCGAGGGACACGGCGAGAATTTCCCCGAGGGCGTCTCGCTGCCGGAAGGTGCCCTCCCAGTCTTCCCCAAGGGCCTATCGGGCCCCTGAGCTTCCTGTGTGGGGAAGGGTGGCTCACCCGTGGAAGACCGGATCTTCCCGCGACCCGCCCCCGATACCGAACCGCCACCGTCTCCATCTGACCACTTCTCCCCGTCTACCCCCAACCGCCCCACCCGAGACCCGCCATGGCCGATTCGACCCCCGAACGCTACGACCCTGACCGCATCGAGAAGCACTGGCAGGCGCGCTGGGATCAGGAGGGCACGAACCGCTTCACCCGGGCAGAGCTGGAAGAGGCCCGGGAGCCCTTCTACAACCTTATGATGTTCCCCTACCCCTCGGCGGAGGGGCTCCATGTGGGGAACATCTACGCCTTCACCGGGGCCGACGTCCACGGGCGCTTCCACCGACTTCAGGGGAAGGATGTCTTCGAGCCCATCGGCTTCGACGCCTTCGGGATCCACTCGGAGAACTTCGCCCTGAAGGTGGGCACCCACCCCATGGACCTGATCCCCGCCAATGTGGCCAACTTCACCCGGCAGCTCCGGCGCATCGGGGGGATGTTCGATTGGGACCACACCGTGGACACCACGGCGCCGGATTACTACCGGTGGACCCAGTGGCTCTTCCTCCAGCTCTTCAAGGGGGGGCTCG
Source organism: Gemmatimonadota bacterium (assembly GCA_007121775.1). Lineage (GTDB taxonomy): Bacteria > Gemmatimonadota > Gemmatimonadetes > Longimicrobiales > Gaopeijiaceae > PWLA01. Next base: position 19,198 of record SKJY01000002.1, on the reverse strand, counting down.
CCGAGCGGAAGGAGGCGCCGGTGAACTGGTGCCCCTCGTGCATGACGGTGCTGGCCAATGAGCAGGTGGTGGCAGGGCTATGCGAGCGGTGCGACTCGGCTGTGGAGCAGCGCCGCATCGCCCAGTGGTTCTTCCGGATCACCGATTACGCCCAGCGCCTCCTGGACAACCTGGAGACGCTGGACTGGTCCGACACCACCCGGAAGGCCCAGGAGAACTGGATCGGCCGGAGCGAGGGGGCCATCCTCCGCTTCCCGGTCCTGGGGGTGGAGGCCACCGACGAGCTCATTCGCAGCGTCACCGACTCCGGCGAGGTGGAGGAGGGGGCCCGGGACCGGGATCTCCTCCTGGAGGTCTTTACCACCCGGCCCGACACCGTCTTCGGCGCCACCTACATGGTTCTGGCGCCGGAGCACCCCCTGGTGGACGCCCTCACCACCCCGGAGCAGCAGGAGGCGGTGGCCGCCTACCGGGAGCGGGTAGGCCGCATGGATGTGGTGGCCCGGAAGAAGGTGGAGAAGGAGAAGACCGGGGTGTTCACCGGAGGCTACTGCCGGAACCCCGCCACCGGCGAGCCGGTCCCGGTCTGGGTCGCCGACTACGTCCTCATGGAGTACGGCACCGGCGCCATCATGGCGGTGCCGGGGCATGATGAGCGGGACTTCGAGTTCGCCCGGAGCTTCCACCTCCCCATCCCCCGGGTGGTAGCAGGTCCCGACCAGGGTGCCGACACCCCCCTGGAGGAGGCCTACACGGGTCCGGGGACGCTGGTGAACTCCGGGGAGTTCGACGGCCTGGAGGTGGAGAGGGCGAAAGAGGCCATCACCCGCCGGCTGGAGGAGCAGGGTCTGGCCCAGCTCCGGGTGAACTACCGTCTCCACGACTGGTGCATCTCCCGGCAGCGCTACTGGGGCCCGCCCATCCCCATCGTCCACTGCGACCGCTGCGGCGCGGTGCCCGTGCCGGAGGAGGAACTCCCGGTGATCCTACCCCGGGTGGAAGACTTCAAGCCCGACGACTCGGGCGTGAGCCCCCTGGCCCGGGTCCGGGAGTGGTACGAGACCGATTGCCCCGAGTGTGGGAGCCCGGCCCGGAGGGAAACCGACGTCTCGGACACCTTCCTGGATTCGGCCTGGTACTTCCTCCGCTACCCCTCCACGGACCGGGACGATGTCCCCTTCGACCCGGCCATCACCCGCCGCTGGCTCCCGGTGGACGCCTACATCGGCGGGAACGAGCACGCCGTGCTCCACCTCCTCTACTCGCGCTTCGTCACCATGGCCCTCCACGATCTGGGCCACATCGACTTCGAGGAGCCCTTCACCCGCTTCCGGGCCCACGGACTCATCGTCCGGGAAGGGGCCAAAATGTCCAAGTCCCGAGGCAATGTGATCGTCCCGGATCCCATCATCGAGGAGTACGGCGCCGACACCTTCCGCCTCTACCTCATGTTCCTGGGGCCCTTTGAAGAGGGGGGGGACTACCGGGACTCGGGGATCCAGGGGCCCTTCGGCTTCCTCAAGCGGCTCTGGGAGACGGTGGTCCCGGTGGAGGCACTCGGTGACGAAGAGCCGGATCCGGAGGTGGAACGGAAGCTGCACCAGACCATTCGACAGGTGACCCGGCAGCTCCCTGAGCTGGGCTACAACACCTCCATCGCCGCCATGATGGAGTACCTGAATACGGTGAGGGCCGGCGGTCGGAAGGCGGTTCGGGCCGAGGTCGAGCCCCTGGTGGTTATGGTAGCCCCCTTCTGCCCCCACATGGCCGAGGAACTCTGGGCCCGGCTCGGGCACGAGGGCAGCGTCTTCGACGGCGCCAACTGGCCCGGATTCGATCCGGAAAAGGCCAAGGAGGAACAGGTCACCCTGGCGGTGCAGGTAAACGGGAAGCTCCGTGGAACCGTTGAACTGGCTCCCGGCGCTTCCCAGGATGAAGCCCTGGCGCTGGCACGGGCCGAGGAGAACGTCTCCCGGCACCTGGAAGGCGTGGAGCTCCGCCGGGTCATCTACGTCCCCAATCGACTCCTGAACCTGGTGGTGGGGTGAGCGAACCAGCGCGGATCCGGTGCGCCGCCCTCCCCCTTTGTAATCCAACCCCCTGAGGTCATGTCCCAAAACGCCGATTCTCCCCTGACCCTCCCGGAGACGCTGGACCTCCCGGACCCCGACACCCTCCGCCTGGCGGTGGATGCGGTCCGCGTCCTCTCCATGGACGCCGTCCAGAAGGCCAACTCGGGACACCCGGGGACGCCCATGGCGCTGGCCCCCGCCGGATACCTCCTCTGGAGGCACCACCTGCGCCACAACCCGGAGAACCCCCGGTGGGTCGATCGGGACCGGTTCGTCCTCTCGGTGGGGCACGCATCCATGCTCCTCTATTCGCTCCTGCACCTCTCGGGGTACGAGCTGACCCTGGACGATCTCCGGAACTTCCGCCAGTGGGGGAGTCCCACCGCCGGACACCCGGAGTATGGACATGCCGAGGGGATCGAGACCACCACCGGGCCCCTGGGCCAGGGCGTGGCCAACTCGGTGGGGATGGCGCTGGCCGAGCGCTGGCTGGCCCACCACTTCAACCGGCCGGGGCACACGGTGGTGGACCACTATACCTATGCCTTCTGCTCCGACGGCGACCTCATGGAGGGGGTCTCCCACGAGGCGGCGGAGCTGGCGGGCCACCAGCGGCTGGGCAAGCTCATCTGGGTCTTCGACGACAACGAGATCACCATTGAGGGCTCCACCGATCTGGCCTCCTCCACCCGGCAGCTCCAGCGCTTCGAGGGGTACGGGTGGCACGTACAGCAGGTGGAGGGAGGCAACGACCTGGAGGCGCTGGACGCTGCGCTCCGGGCTGCCCGGACCGAGACGGAGCGCCCTTCCCTCATCGCTCTCCGCACGGTGATCGGCTGGGGCAGCCCCAACAAGGCGGGCTCCGCCGACACCCACGGCGCGCCTCTGGGGGAGGAGGAGATTCGCCTCACCAAGGAGAACCTGGGCTACCCGAGCCAGGAACCCTTCTTCGTGCCAACGGAAGCCAGGGAGGAGTGGGGTCGCTCCATCGGCCGGGGCCGGGAGTTGGAGGAGGAGTGGAACGCCCGCTTCCAGGCTTACCGGGAGGCCCACCCCGAGCTGGCCAGGGACTTCGAGACGTGGCTTGCCGGTGAGCTTCCCCAGGGGTGGCGCGACGCCCTCCCCGACTTCTCAGGAGCTGAGAAGGGCGCCGCAACCCGGGCCACCTCCGGGAAGGTGATCCAGGCGCTGGCCGGGGCCGTCCCGAACCTCATCGGTGGCTCCGCCGACCTGGGTCCCTCCAACAAGACGGAAATCGAGGGGGCCGACTCCCTCCTTCCGGCCACCCCTGGAGGCCGGAATCTCCACTTCGGGGTCCGGGAGCACGCCATGGGAGGGATCCTGAACGGGCTGGCCCTCCATGGGGGCATCCGAAGCTACGGCGGCACCTTCCTCATATTCTCCGACTACATGCGCCCCTCCATCCGACTGGCGGCCCTCATGGGGCTCCCGGTCACCTACGTCTTCACCCACGACTCCATCGGTCTTGGGGAAGACGGCCCCACCCATCAGCCGGTGGAGCATCTGCCGGCGCTCCGGGCCATCCCCAACCTCATGGATCTACGCCCCGGCGATGCGGCAGAGACGACGGAGGCGTGGGCGCTGGCCATGGAGCGCACCGACGGTCCGGCCTTCCTCTCCCTCACCCGCCAGGGGGTACCGCCTCTGGACCGAAGCCGCTCTCCCGATCCGGAGAACGTCCGGCGCGGGGGCTACATATTCCGGGAGGCCGGGGGCGGCGAGCCCCAGGCCATCATCCTGGCCTCGGGCTCGGAGCTGCATCTGGCGGTGGCTGCGGCGGACACGCTGGAGGCCGACGGACTCCCGACCCGGGTGGTGAGCCTTATCTCATGGCACCTCTTCGGCGGGCAGGACCCGGTCTACCGGGAGGAAGTCCTTCCTCGGAGAATCCGAGCCCGGGTCGCCATTGAGGCAGCGTCGCCCATGGGGTGGGAGCGCTGGGTCGGGGACGGTGGTTCCGTGGTGGGCATCGATCGGTTCGGCGCCTCGGCCCCGGCGGGCCGGCTCTTCCAGGAGTACGGGATCACGGCGGAAGCCGTGGTGGAGCGGGTCAGAAGCCTGCTGGACGAGCCCCGGTAGGCGGACCCAACCCCCCGGTGAAAACCGGGGCCCTGGGTCGGGGAACCCGTTCATATCCGTCGGGTTAGACAGGCCCGTCCGGGATTCCATCTCCCGGGCGGGCCTGTGCCTTGCCAGGATCCAACGCCGGTTGCAGATTCAACTTTTCCAATTTCCAGGGGTCCTGAGATTTCATGACCTCTGGCCGATTCATGCGCGGAACCCGAGGCGCCCGTGGGTCGGTCTGGTAACGTGCGCGCCCTGATCTCGGACAACCCTCTTCTCCAGGCGGTGGCCATGGCGGAGTCCAGGAACGGTAAGGCAGCGACCAACGGGTCGCGGCGCATTCGCCGCACCCTGGTGCTGATCGTGATCCTGTCCCTGTTCTGGCTGATTCTCTCGGGGAAGATCGGCCTTCAGTACTTCATCTTCATGGCGGCCGCCATCGCCATTGTGGTGTCCACCAACCCGGACCGTCCTTTCGCCCCGTCCCGGGGCATCGGGGAGCGGTTGGCTTCGGCGGGCCACTTCTTCCGCTATCTGGTGTGGCTTCTCTGGAACATCCTCAAGGCCAACATCGAGGTTGCGGCCCGGATCCTCCACCCCCGGATGCCCATCCGTCCGCAGCTCATGATCTTCCGGTCTCCCATGAAGAGCGATGTGGCTCGGGTGGTGGTGGCCAACTCCATGACCCTCACTCCCGGGACCATCACGGTGGACTTGAAGGATGATCGTTTTCTGGTCCATTCCCTCCACCCCGTCTCCGCCGGCGCGGTTACGGAGGCCCACCTGCAGAACGCGGTGGGTCCCATGTTCCATGAGGATCGGGAAGCCCCGCCAAAGGTGAAGTGGTACAGCTCATATCAGGACATCCCCCTGGATCGTCCGGAGGACCAATGATTGAGGTCCTGACCGGACTGGCGGCCTTCATCTCCATCCTGATCGCCGTCACCTTCTACCGGGTGCTGGTGGGCCCTACCCTCTATGATCGACTCCTGGGCGTGGGAGCCATTGGGACATTCTCGGTCCTTCTCCTGGCCCTAATCGGGTTCATCTACGAGCGGCCCTCGGGATTTCTGGATCTGGCCATCACCTACGCGATCCTGAACTTCGTCGGGGTCGTGGCCATCGCGAAGTTCCTGGATCTGGATTCCCGGGACTCCTCCGAGCCGGCAGGAGGGTCGAAAGAATGACCCTCATGGACTGGCTTGCCCTCCCCTTCATCGTGGGAGGGGCCTTCTTCCTGTTCGTAAGTGCGGTGGGGCTGATCCGTCTCCCCGACTTCTTCTCACGTGCCCACGCCGTGGGGAAATCGGAAACGCTGGGTTCCCTACTGATCCTCATCGGGCTGATGCTCCATCACGGCTTCGCCCTGGAAAGTGGGCAGCTCCTACTTGTGGTGATCTTCGTGGCGGTCACCAATCCCACGGGGATCCATGCGTTGAGTCGGGCCGCCCTCCGGGCCGGTGTGGACATCTGGGTCCACCCGCGGGACCGGGGGATGCGGGTCCGGGCCGGGGATGAGATCAACGAACCGCAGGGTGCCGAGGCGGGTGCCTCGTCCGAGGAAGGGATATCCGACACGGGAGACGCACGGTGATCTGGGAGATCGATCTCTGGCTCATGATCATCCTGATCATGTTCGCCATCCTGGCCCTGGAGGTGAAGGATCTTCTTGCGGCAGTGGGGATCCTCACCGGCTACAGCTTTCTCATGGCACTCCTGTTCGCGGAATACGGGGCTCCTGACGTGGCTTTGACCGAAGCGGCACTGGGCGCGGCGCTGACGGGGATCTTCCTCCTGGTGACCCTCCGCTTCGTGAGCCGCAAGGATTCTGACGGGGAGGAAGATTCATGAGGCCCATGGGAGTTCTCCTCGTCGTCCTGGTCTGTGGATTCTTCCTCTGGGGAACCGGCGGGCTTCCGGAGCGCGGCGACCCCGAGGGTCCAGCGCACACCCACGTGGCCGTCTACTACATCGAGAACGCCCTCGCCGACTCGGAGACCTACAACATGGTGGCGGCCGTGCTAGCCGACTACCGGGTCTTCGATACCTTCGGCGAAGCGGTGGTGGTTGTCGCCGCGGCCCTCTCTGTGCTCCTCATCCTTCTCCGTCGACGGGAAGATGAAGACGTCCCGGATCACCGTTCGGTGGCCAAGGGGATGGGACCCGAGGCAGGCAAGGAGCCCGGCGGGGGAACCACTCCTCCCTCAGGGCCCGTGCTGGGAGGTGACTCGTGACCAGCCGCTACGATTCTCTCTTCCTGGATGTCGTCTCCCGGGCCATCGTCCCGCTCATCCAGATCTTCGCCCTCTACGTGGTGACCCATGGTCACTACGATCCCGGGGGCGGCTTTCAGGGGGGTGTGATGCTGGCGGCCTCCACCATCCTGTTGCGGATCTCCCAGGGAGAAGAGTCCTACCGACGCTTCTCCCCTTCGGCCGGCCTCTATCTGGCGGGGTTCGCCACGCTGGGGATTGCCCTCTGGGGATTCTCCTCCATGCTCTTCGGCGGAACCTTCCTGGAGCACGGGTACGCCATCCCCGGGATTGACGGAGTGACGCTCCGGTACTGGGGGATCTTCGTCGTCGAGGTCCTCATTGGGTTTCTGGTTTGGGGTTCCCTGGTGGCCATCTACGATGGGTTGACCACTGGAGGCATGGACGAGTGAAGAAGATTCGGGGTGACCAGGAGGGAGTTAGCGTGCACCGCCAGGAGGTAGACTTCCGTGACCATTGAATTCTTTGCCGGTCGCTATCCGTACATCCTCATCGCCGTGCTGTTGGGCATTGGGCTCTACGGTATGACCATGAAGCGCAATCTCCTGAAGAAGATCATCGGCATGACGATCTTCCTCACGGCGGTCTATCTCTTCTTCATCCATGGGGCCTTCAAGTACGGAGCCACGATTCCCGTCTACACTCCGGAGCTGGGGGCTGAGGCGATCCACTACATGAATCCGCTCCCCCATGTGATCGTTCTCACCGCCATCGTGGTGGGGGTGGGGGTGACCGGAGTCGCGCTTGCGCTCCTCCTCCTCACATACAAGCGGTACGGAAGCCTGGACGAAGAGGTCATCATCCAGCGTATGAGGGAATCGGCGTGAGCCAGCTTCCCGCTCTCATCCCAACCCTCCCAATCCTCGCCGCTCTCCTCAGCCTCCTGGTGGGGCTCAGGAGTCTGCGCGGGGGGTACCTCGTCGCCCTGGCGGGCACCTTCGCCGCTTTCGTGGCCAGTGTCCTGGGCATCTGGGAGGTCACGACTTCGGGTCAGCCGATCCGGTATGCCGTCAGCGGCTGGGTCCCTCCCATCGGGATCGAGTTCGTGCTGGATCATCTGGCTGCGTACATGGCCACCCTGATCACCGGGATTGGAGTCCTGGTGCTCATGTACGCCCCGCGCTCCATCCGTCACGAGTCACCCGGCAAGGCGACGTTCACCTATCCGTCCATGGCGCTCCTGGTCGCCGGCCTCGCCGGTATGAGCGTCACGGGAGACCTCTTCAACCTCTACGTGTTCCTGGAGATCGCGGCGCTGGCCGCCTACGCTCTCCTGGCCACCGGTGACCGCGCCGGCCCCTTCGCCACCCTCCGGTACCTGCTCATCGGGGCCATCGGTGGTGGATTCTACCTCCTGGGCGTCGCGTTCATCTACTTCTCCGTCGGGTCGATCAATATGGCCGACGTGGCGGTCCGTCTCCCCGACCTGGTGGAGAGCCCGTCGATCATGTCGGGGGCAGTGCTGATGGTGGTGGGATTGGCTCTGAAGATGGGGCTCTTCCCCATGCACTTCTGGATGCCGGACGTCTATACCAATGCGCCCTCCTCCTCGGCTGGACTGATCGCCCCCATCATGACGAAGGTGTCGGCCTACGCCATCGTCCGTCTCATGCTGGACGTCTTCCCGCCGGGATATTTCACGGAGGCCATCCCCATCGCCGCTACAATTGGCTGGATCTCGGCGGCAGGAATCCTGTTCGGGTCCATCCTGGCCATCGGCCAGCAGGACTATCGCCGCATGCTGGCGTACTCATCGGTTGGACAGATCGCCTACGTGGGGCTGGGGATCGGCTTGGCCAATCCCATCGGCCTCATCGGTGGGCTCCTCCACATGGTCAACCACGCCCTCATGAAGGGGCTCCTCTTCCTCATCGGTGGAGCCATCCGGTGGCGGACGGGGCTCGTTCGAATCCCGGACATGCTGGGGCTCGGACGCAAGATGCCCTGGACCATGTACGCCTTCGTCATCGCGGTCCTGGCCATGGTGGGAATCCCCCCCACGGCCGGGTTCTTCTCCAAGGTTTACCTCATGATCGGGGCGGTACAGGCGGATGCCTGGGTCTGGTTCGCCGTGATCATCATCTCGTCTCTCCTCTCCGGCATCTACTTCTTCCGTATGGTGGAGTACGTCTTCAAGGATGCGCAGGAGCAGAACGCCGCCGCGGATGACTCGGCCACAGGAGGGGTGACCGCACGGGAGTTGGAGGGTGCCGTGGCCGGTGAGGTGCCGGCTTCCATGTTCATCCCCATCGCCATCCTCTCGGCTGCGGTGATCTTGGTGGGCGTATTCAACTTCTTCATCGTGCGGGCGCTCCTGGAGCCCGCCGTGGCCCCGCTCGTGGGAGGCTGAGTCATGGACGGCTTCCTTGATCTCGCCCCCATCCTGGCCATCCTGGCCTCCGCCGTGGCGGCGGTGGTCGTACCGCTGACGGGAGAGAAGCGGCGGAACCTCCGCGAGACGTGGACGATCATCGCGGCAGTGGTGAAGTTCAGCCTCATCGCCATGATGATCCCCGGGGTCCTGGCCGGCGAGCGCTACGGGATGGATCTCCTGGAGATCGCGCCCGGGATCGGGCTGTCCTTCCGGGTGGATCCGGCGGGCCTGCTCTTCGCCACCTCCGCCTCGTTCCTCTGGATCCTCACCTCCTTCTACGCCTTCGGGTACATGCGGGGCGCCAAGGAGGCGAAGCAGAGCCGGTTCTTCTCCATGCTGGCCGTCTGTCTATCGGCCACCATCGGGCTGTGCTTCTCCGGGAACATCCTCACCTTCGTGCTCTTCTATGAAATCCTGTCGGTGGCCACCTACCCACTGGTCATCCACTCAGGTTCCAAGAAGGCCTACGAGATCGGTCGGCAGTACCTCATCTATGCGCTGGGCGCCGGGATGTCGCTGGTGGCCGGACTGACGGCCATCTACGCCGTCACCGGCACCCTTGAGTTCCAGCCCGGCGGCTTCCTGGACGCCGAGATGGGGACGGGATTCCTCTGGTTGGTCTTCATCCTCTTCGCCATCGGCTTCGGGATGAAGGCGGGCGTGATCCCGCTCCAGTCGTGGCTCCCCAACGCCATGATCGCGCCGACGCCGGTATCGGCCCTCCTCCACGCCGTGGCGGTGGTGAAGGCCGGCGTGTTCGGCTTCGTCCGTCTGGTGGGCTACATGTTCGGTCCCGAACTCTTCGCCGAGATCGGGGCGGCCACCGTCCTGGCCATCTTCGCGGCGGTGACCATCCTGGTGGCCTCCCTCATCGCCATTACCAAGGATGACCTGAAGGCACGCCTCGCCTATTCCACCGTGGGGCACCTCTCCTACATCGTCCTGGGGATCGCCATCCTGGCACCCCAGGCCATGCTGGGGGCGGCCTTCCACATGATCACCCACGCCGCCATGAAGATCACCCTCTTCTTCTGCGCCGGGGCGATCTATGTGCACACCAAGAAGACAAAGGTGAGTCAGCTCGACGGGATCGGCAGGCAGATGCCCCTTACCATGGCCGCCTTTGGCGTGGGAGCCGTGGGTCTCGCCGGGGTCCCCCTGGTGGGCGGCTTCGTCTCCAAGTGGTACCTGGGAGTGGGTGCGCTGGATGCCGGGCTCTCCATCTACCTCTGGGTATTCCTCCTTAGCGGTCTTCTGAACGCGGCCTACCTGGTTCCCATCGTGACCCGGGCCTTCCTCCGGAGTTCGCCGGACCACACCCGCTTCAACGAGGCTTCACCCCTGATGGTGGTCCCCATTGCCATCACCATGCTCTTCGCCCTCCTCCTGGGGATCCACCCGGACGGAGTCTTCCGCTTCTTCTCCCTGGCGGAAGCCATCGTGGCATCGGTGACCGGGGTGACCTTTACGGGAGGTATCTGATGCAGCTGAACATCTGGCAGCTTCTCTTCGGATTCGCCCTGGTAGGCTCCCTGGTTCTCGGGTTGATGCAACGGGGCGAGTGGGTCTACCTCTGGGATTTCCCCTTCTTCTTCGCCCTCACCGGGCTTCTGGGGTGCCTCTTCCTGTCGTGGGTGGCCAAGGGGCTGGTCAGCCCTCTCCTGGACCGCCGGGAGGACTACTACGACGAGACGGAGAAGGACCCGGACTGGAGTACCGAGAGCCCGGCAGCGGCCAGCCCTGCAACCCCCAACGGGAAGGAGGGCTGAGCCGTGCTGCAATCCATCCCCCCGGGCCTGATCCTGATCCTGGGAGCCATCCTCATCCCACTGGTGCCCGCCAGGGCGAGAGGATGGGTCTTCCTCCTCTTCCCCGCTCTGGCTGTGGCGGTCATTGCCGGGCTGGAGCACGGGGAGCACCTGGGTTGGAGCTTCGCCACCTACCAGCTCGAACTCCTCCGGGTCGACGGCCTCTCCCTGGTTTTCGGCTGGGTATTTGCGCTGGCGACGCTCGTGGCGGGGATCTACGCCCTCCACAACCGGGATACGGGCCAGCAGGTGGCGGCGCTCCTCTATGCCGGAAGTACCCTTGGAGCCACCTTCGCCGGTGACCTCTTCACCCTGATCTTCTTCTGGGAGATCATGGCCTTCGCCTCCGCCTACCTGGTCTGGGCCCGGGGAACGAAGGAGGCGTACGGCTCCGCCATGCGGTACCTCTTCGTTCACCTTTTCGGCGGAAGCCTCCTCCTGGGTGGAGCTCTGTGGCACATCGCCGAGACCGGCTCCATCGCCTTCGATGCCTTCGAGGGAGGCATCGCTGCCTGGCTCATCCTGGGCGGGTTCGCCGTGAACGCAGCGGTGATCCCCTTCCACGCCTGGATTGCCGATGCCTACCCCCGGGCCACGGTGACCGGGACCATCTTCATGTCGGCCCTCACCACCAAGTTGGCGGTGTACACGCTGGCGCGGGGCTTCGCCGGCTGGGACATCCTCATCTGGGCCGGCTGCCTCATGGCGGTCTACGGGGTCATCTACGCGATCCTGTGTAATGACATCCGCCGGGTGCTGTCGTACCACATCGTGAGCCAGCTCGGGTTCATGGTTGCGGCCATTGGGATCGGCTCAACCCTGGCGATCCAAGGGGCCGTGGCCCTGGCCATCACCAATATCCTCTACAAGGGGCTTCTATTCATGGCGGCCGGCGCCGTCATCTACTCAACCGGCGAGAGCCGGATGAGCCAGCTCGGCGGTCTCTACCGGCAGCTCCCCGCCGTCTTCTGGATCTATGTGGTGGCTGGGCTCGCCATCGCCTCAGCGCCCTTCCTGGCGGGATTCATCTCGAAGCCCATCACCATCTACGCCGCAGAGTACGCGGGACTCCTGGGCGTGGTGCTCCTTCTGCACCTGGTCTCGGTGGGAACCTTCCTCTCCGTGGGCCTGAAGGTACCCTATTTCGTCTGGTTCGGGGGCGAGCCCAAGAAGCCCATCAAGCCGGCGCGGGTCCCCACCAACATGTATGTGGCCATGTGGTTGGCGGTGGGGCTCAACGTGCTCCTGGGCGTCTGGCCGGAGCCCCTCTACAACATGCTCCCCGGGGGTGCGCCGGACTACGATCCCTACACGGTGGCCTCCCTCACCAAGGGCTTCCAGCTGCTCCTGTTCACCGCACTGGTCTTCTTCGCCATCACCAGCTATCTGAAGCCAAAGCAGAAGATCCAGCTCGACACCGACTGGTTCTACCGCACCTCTGCCCAGTTGGCGTGGCGAACCACCGTGGTCCCGGTGGAGCGCTTCTTCAAGTGGTGGGAAGACTTCTCGTGGGACACCACCCGCAAGATCGCCCGTCGGGGATTCGATCCCGTCACCTGGACCCGCACCATCCTCGGTCGGCCAGGGCCGGAGGTGGGGGCCCCCGGGGAAACGGCTTCCACGACCCTTCGCGTCTCCATGACGGTCATGATGGTCTTTCTCCTGGCCACCGCTGCCGGGATCATGTTGATCATGGTCCTCTGATCACCTCTATTGGGGCACGAGTGCGACTCCGGCGTCGTGTCGGGGTCGCTCCCCTCCCTTCGCCTTGAGTGAGGTATCCCATGCGGCCCTCCACCCTGCGTCCACGGACAACCCACGCGCTCCTCGCTCCCGTCCTTCTGGCCGGGATGCTCCTGGTGGCCGGGTGCGGAACCGATGACCCACCGCCGCCCGTCCCAGCCGTTCTCCCCGAGGATGGGCCCCCGCCCACCGACGGACCCGGGGTGCCGGACATCGTGGCACCTGATCGGGAGACGGCGCTGGGCCTCGGAGACATGCCCGGTCCTGGGGATCCCGGCACCCGGAACTACCTGGAGGTGGATGCGGAGGCGGTATTCGCCGAAATCGAGCAGGGCGTCCACCAGGATGCCCTCTTCTTCCAGGGCCAGCTCCCCTGCGCCGACTGTCCGGGGATTCGGACCAAGCTCACCCTCCTGCCAGGCCCCCGGGTCTATGTGCTGAGGGAGACGTACCTGGACCGGGAGGGCACCCTGACGACGGTGGGCCGCTGGGGCGAGGAGCCCGGGGTACTGGAAGAGCTCCCCACCGCCGCCGTCCTGCGTCTGGACGGCCAACCGGATGGGCCGCCCCGGGCGTACCTGGCCCGCGTCGACCGGGAAACCCTCCGGATGCTGGACCTGGAGGGGCGCTGGATCCATTCCGACCTTCCCTACGAGCTCCGGCGGGTCGAGTCGTTCTGAGGGTCCGGGGCATCGGGCTCCGCCAGGAGGCATTCCCGGACGAAGCGCGCGTCGGATGGGGCCAGTGGGAGATCCGGCAACTCCTCGGCCAATCGCCACGCCAGTTGGGCGTGCTCCAGCGGACGGGGCTCACCGTCCAACGTCACCGGAATGAAGAGGATGACAAAGGGAGACCCCGGATCCCGGGCTCGGAAGATGGGCTCGCCTACAAGACTTGCGCCCACGCCCAGCTCCTCCGCCAGTTCCCGGCGTACGGCCTGCTCGAATCCTTCTCCCTCCAGGACCTTCCCACCAGGAAACTCCCACAGCCCGCCGTGCCGCCGGTCCGGGCTTCTCAGCGCCACCAGGACTCGCTCGTGGCGTCGGGCGACAGCCGCCACCACCGGGATCAGACCGGGGGCATTGGCGGATGGATTCCCGGGCGGAGTCGAGTCCCGGGACGACCCGGTGGGCCCGTCGGGGTGTTCAGGGGGCATGGGCAGATGGTGGAAGGTAGAGGGGCGCAAGGTCCAGTAAACGCCGGGGTCTGGTGGATCCCTCCCCGGAATGTGCGGTAATAGCTCCGGAGGTGGCAATTCGGCCCCTCTCCGCCACCGCCGGTGTCGTTTCACGTCGTATCACCATGTGTCCTACATGATCTCCTCCCGTGCCCCTTCCTTCGGGGCAAACCATCGCTTGCGGATCCTCCTCTGGGGCCTCCTCCCTCTCATGGGCCTCATGTTGGGAGTGGCCGGCTGCAGCGACAGCCCCACGGGACCCCAGGTCACCACAGTGGAGGTTTCAGCGGAGGCAGACCGGATCCGGGTGGGGGAGCGAATTCAACTCCAGGCCAGGTTGCGGGATGCGGCGGGAGAGACGCTTTCGGGGGTCCAGATCAACTGGTCCAGCTCCGATCCCACCGTAGTCAGCGTCACGGACACCGGCGAGGTGGAAGGGATGGCACTGGGGCAGGCCCGGATCATGGCCGAAGCCGGTGGGGCTTCCGGCGAAATCACTCTCACTGTGGTGGAGTCCGCCGTTATCACCTCCATCACACCGGAGGTGCTCGAGCCCGGGCAGGAGGCGGTCATCACCGGGGAGAACTTCGCCCCAAACCCGGCGGGAAATACGGTCCGGATCCACGGCGTACCCGTCCAGGTTCTCGAGGCATCCCCGCTACAACTCCGGATCCGCCTTCCCGACGTCGTCTGCCGCCCCGCCGGGACGGCGCCCGTCACTGTGCAGGCGAGCCGGGAGGAGAGCCTCCCCTTCCCTCACCCCTTCGAGCCTGGCCGCACAGACACCATGACCCGGGGTGAATTGAGGCTGGTCACCTCCCCGGCCGACTTCTGTCTGATCCTGGATGGGAGCAGTTCCGGCGCCGAGTATCTGGTAGGGGTACAGTCCACGACCGGGACTGCGGCCACCCGCACCACCGTGCGACTCCAGGGGTTCCGAGGTGGCGCCGCGCCAGCCGACGCACTTGCCGGCGGCGCAGGGCACTCCCTCGCCGGTGCCGCCCCCGTCACGATGGCCGCCTCCTTCCGGTCCCAGGCTACGGCTCACCTGAGTGGCAGTTCGGGACTCCCGCCGGCTCGGGGGGAGCGTGAACACCTCATCCACGACCACCACCATCACGATCATGGCCCCACCTCGGCGGCAGATGCGGAGCGCTGGCGGCTGCATCGGGCCACCAAGCCCGGGCTCCGGGAGGTGGAGGCCCGTTCCATGGAGCCAGTGCTGGCAGCCACCGGGGGTGCCTCAGATGTCCTGAGTCGCTTTGCCGCCACGACCCAGGGCGCCAACACGGTGGCCCGGGTGTCCGCCAGCCGTCAGGTGGGGGACACCGTCTCCCTCAAGGTCCCCGATATCAACCGCAACGTCTGCCAGAACGGCTTTGACATACGGGCTGTGGTGCGGCGGGTGGGGCAGCGCTCCATCTGGGTAGAGGATGTGAACAACCCGGCCGACGGCTTCATTTCCGCGGACTTCGACCGCCTCTCCGACGAGTTCGACAACCGGATCTACGCGGAACTCCAGGACCACTTCGGCGCCCCTACCGACATCGACGGGAACGGACGGATCGTCATTGTGGTGAGCCGGAAGGTCAATGAGATGTCCAGGAATACCCTGGGCTTTGTGGTCTCATCGGACTTCTTCCCGGATCAGTGCCCCGGTGCCAACGGTGGAGAATTCTACTACGCCAAGGCCCCCGATCCCCAAGGCGAGATCGAGGACAATGCCGGCGAGACGCGGGTGTACACCCGGGAGACCGCCCGTCGGGATGCGCCGGTCCTCCTGGCCCATGAGACCACACACATCATCCAGTTCGGTCGACGGTTCCAACTGGGCAACGCCCAGGGATCCCAGGCCATCTGGCTCCTGGAAGGTCAGGCCACCCTGGCGGAGGAGGTGGTGGGGCACAGTTACACGGGGAACGCTCCTCGTCGCAACCTCAGCGGCGCCGTGGCGCTCCGTAGCGATGCCTCGCCTACCAGCAATGCCTGGTACCTGAACGGCTTCGTTGACCTGGCGGTGTTCTACGGGTTCGCAGGCCGGGAGGGGAACGAGGCCGGTGGGAATCCACTCCCGCAGCGACCGGGCGCACCTGAGGGGTGCGGCTGGCTGGCCGTGGACAACCCGGACCCCTGCATCTCCGGCCGCATCGCGTACGGGGTGTCCTGGTCGTTCCTGCGGTGGCTTTCCGACCACTTCTCCCACGAGGTGGGTGGTCCCCAGGAGTTCCAGCGCCGGATCATCCAGTCGCCGCGATCCGGCTTCCTCACCCTCCAGGAGGCGCTGGGGCGGGAAGTACGCCCCCTCATGGCCTACTGGGCGGCGAGTCTCTACACCGATGGGCGGGTCTCCGGGGGAGATCCGCTGCTCCAGTTCCCCTCGTGGGATCTTCGCGGGGTGGAGGAGCGGCTCATCGAGGAAGCCCGCCTTAATCCACCTCGGAGCAACTTCACGTCGTTCGAGCGGGAGACCACGGTAGCCGCAGGTTCGAACCTCTACCACCTGGTCGGTAGCTTCTCGGGCCATGAACCCTTCGCCATCACCGCCCGGAGCGGCTCTGACGGCAACCTCCCCGGCTTCATGCAGTTCTGGGTGGTGCGTATCCGATGACTCCCGTCGGCGACATCACCTGTCCCAGCCTCCGTCCATGGGATCTCGCACGCAGGGCCGCCGCCGTCCCGGTCCTCATGGCGACCGCGCTCATCTTCACGGGATGCGGCGCTGATACAGGCGATGCCCCTGAGGATGCCGGAGTGGAGGCGGTGGCCCCTGATGCACCCCGGGGTGCCTCCGGCGTAGTGCTGGAACCCCGGGAGCCCCGCGGGGTCCCCCCAACTGCCGACACCGTAGACACTCTCCCGTTTGCACCGTCCATGGAGCCTGAGGAATCCGCCCACAGGGAGCTCCCTGCCCGGGAGAGACCCGAGATTCCCCTGGCCACCGATACTCTCGACTTTCAGATCGATACGTTGCGGGGAGTGGTGGGGGTGACGGGGACCGGGACGGTTCCCACCGCTGTTCTCCTTCCAGAGGGTGAGGAGGAAGTGGGCTTGACCGGAGTTCTCGCTCAACAGCTACGCTCCCTGGCCGGTGGTACCGTGAAGGTCTGGGGGCGCCGGGCCGCCAGCCCGGTGGGCCCCGGCATGGAGGTGATGGACTACCGACTCCTGGAGATCGAGGGCCGAGAGCCTCGGGTCGGCGTCCTGGAGGCAGGAGCTTCAGGTGACTGGATCCTCCGGGAGCGGAGTACCGACGAGGAGTTGGTCCTCATGGGCATGCCCAGCACTGGGATCCAGACCGGGATGCTGGTGTGGGTTGTGGGGACCGAGGATGCCCGCGGACGAGTCGCGGTAGAGTTCCATGGGGTCATTCAACTGGATCCGAGATGATCGAATCGCTGGTAGCGTTGGCCGTCTTCGTCACCCTCAGCTTTCTGGCCAGCGCTTCAGGCGCCTTCTTCCGGCCCGGGGAGTGGTACTACGAAAAGATCCGGAAGCCGTCCTGGAACCCACCCTCGTGGCTTTTCCCCCCTGTCTGGACCCTCCTCTATATCATGATGTCGGTGGCGGCCTGGCTGGTCTGGCGTGAGACCGGTGTGATCGGTGGACTCCTGCCCCTGGGCCTCTTTGTGCTGCAGCTTGGCCTCAACGCCCTCTGGTCCTACCTCTTCTTCGGACGGGAGAACCTGAAGGCCGCCTTCTGGGAGGCCCTTCTCCTCTTCGCTGCCGTCTTCGCCATGACCGTGGCATTCTGGGACGTCCGGACACTGGCGGGGCTCTTGGTGCTTCCGTACGTCCTCTGGGTGGGCTTTGCCGCCTTCCTCACCTACACCATCTGGCGACTGAATCCGGATCAGCCATGAGTCGACTCACCTCGAAGGAGCGGGCCCGACTTCGCTCCCAGGCCCATCCCCTCAAGCCTATCCTGCAGGTGGGCTCGGAGGGGGTGAGCGACGCCTTCACCACCTCACTGGAGGAGGCTTTCAATACCCGGGAGCTTCTGAAGGTGAAGGTCCTGGATACCTCGGACCTCACCCCCCGTGAAGCGGCGGATGCCGTAGGCGCCGGGGTGGAAGGGGTGGAGGTGGTCCAGGTCATCGGTCGGACACTGGTCCTCCATCGCCCCCTCCCGGAAGACGACGCCGGAAGGGGCCGTTAGGAGGGCGTGGCGGAGCGCCGGTCACGCCGCACCTCTCCGACAGGTCCGCAGGGGCCCATGTCTCCCGGCCAGCCCATCTCCCCTCAAGGAAATCGCGGCGGGCCCGGGGAGCGAGCCGACCGCACCCCGGACCCACCGCGCTCTATTCGAGAATCTCTTCGGGAATCTCTCTCAGCCTCTCCTCAGCCTTATCGGTCGCTCCCCTCCCCGTCATCCTGGGCCGCCGCCGGTCGCTCCAGCAGCCAGTGCTCGAACCAGCTCCGGGTCCGCTCCTGGCTGTCCGCCGCCAGCCATGGCTCCCGAATGCCGTGGGCGCTCCTGGGATAGAGGACGAACTCCGAGGGCACACCCAGCTTCTGCAGGGCCCCGTACCACTGCTCACCCTCGCCCAGCGGGGTCCGGTAGTCCTCCTCCCCGTGGATCACCAGGGTAGGGGCGGTGACGTTCTCCACGTAGCTGATGGGCGAGAGGGCCCGGAAGAGCTCCCGCTGCTCGAACGACGCCCCGCCGAAGGGGAGGTGGGGGAGGTTGGAGTCGGTGGTCTTGGCCAGGCTTTCCCACTGGGAGATGGAGGCCCGCGTCACCGCCGCGGCAAAGAGATCGGTTCGGGCGGTGAGCCAGTTGGTCATGTACCCGCCGTAGCTTCCGCCGGTGACGCCGAGGCGGGTGGGGTCGATGTCCGGGTAGGCCTCCAGCACCGCCTGCACCCCGGTGATGAAGTCCTCCTCGTCAATCTTGCCCCACCCGGCATGGATGGCCTGCTTGAAGTCGTTTCCGTAGGTGGTGGAACCGCGGGGGTTCGGATAGAAGACGTAGAATCCGCTCCCTGACAGGACCTGGAAGAGCCCGGAGAAGGTGGTGCGGTAGGCTGAGTGGGGTCCGCCATGGATGCTCAGGATCATGGGGTGGTTCCCCTCCTCGCCCTGATTCATGGGTGGGATGACCCAGCCGTCCACTTCGGTCCCGTCGGCCACCGTCCATGAGATCCGCCGAGCCGGCTGGATGGCCACCTCTGAAAGCCACCCATCGTTGAAGGCGCTGACCCGGACCTCGGTGCTCCCGTCGGCTCGGGCCACGTGGGCCTCGCCGGGGCTCGTGGGATCCTGGGACACGTACGCAATGAAGCGGTCATCGGCGGTCATGGAGAGGGAGCCCAGCGTCCGCTCCCCCTGGGTCACCGCTTCCACCACCCCCCCGTCCGCGGCCACCTGGAAGAGGTGGGTGTTGCCGCGGACCCCGGTCACGAAACGCACCTGGCTTCCATCGACGGACCAGATCGGCGAGCCCGGATCGTAGATCCAGTCTGCCGTGAGGTTCCGGAGCTCACCGGACGCGAGGCCGTCGGCACCCAGGTCCACCACCATGAGCTCCGTTGCGTCGTACCAGCTGGGGGTGTGGAGGAAGGCCATCCGGCGGCCGTCGGGGGAGATGGCCGGTGCCGCGAACCCGCCCTCCCCGTCCACGACCCGTCGGGGCTCACCGCCGGAGGCGGGCACCCGGTAGATGCGGT
>SKJY01000246.1 GCA_007121775.1 Gemmatimonadota bacterium | reverse complement strand
TTCCTGTGCCCGCTGGAGGACCTCCACCGCCTGCGGGGTGGAGGAGGGTGGGAATCGGAGGCCCGTTCCTCCGTCCAGGGTCTCGAAGCGCTCCGGACTGTCCTCACCTTCCAAACCCTGGAGAAGAGCATTCGGCGGCAGCGTCCCCGGCGCGAACCGGAGTTCGACCGCGAGCTCACCGGCCGGGGCCAGGTAGACTTCCGCAGAGACCGGATCCTGGGCTCGGGCCGTCCCCCGGACCATCCCTCGCGCTGAGGCCTCCCCCGTCCCCACCACCACCCCCGGTACCTGGGCTTCCCACCCTTGCCCCAGGGTGGCGACCGGGACGGCTGCGGTCGCCCCGAAGCCCGCCAGGGCGAACGCCGAGGGGAGAAGCACGTGGACGATCAACCGACGGTTTCTGCCCAGGGTCATTGAACCTCCAGGAGATGTACGCTGAAGTCACCGCGTGCGTCGGTCCACGACTTGACCGGCCGGTAACCGGCGTCCCTGGCCAGGGACCGGACGTCTTCCATCCGGTACTTATAGGAGTACTCCGTGACCACCACCTCGTCCCGGGCCAGGGTGATCCCGTCCGCCTCCGGCCCACCTGCGTCCCCTGCCCCACCCAGATGAACCACCTGATCCACCAGGCTGACCAGGTGCATCTCGATCCGCGATTCCTCCTCGTTCCAGATGGCCCGATGGCGGAACCCGTCCAGCTTGAAGTCCGAACCCAGGCGACGATTAAGGTGGCGGAGAATGTTCAGGTTGAAGGCTGCTGTGACCCCTTGGGCGTCGTTGTAGGCTCGTTCCAACCGGTCCCGATCCTTCACCAGGTCGACCCCGATGAGGAAGTATTCACCGGACCCCAGGCTCCCAGCCACCCGGGCCAGGAACCGCCTTGCCTCATCCGGATCCAGGTTGCCCACCGTTGATCCGGGGAAGAAGGCCAGGGTGGAACCGGCGTCGGCTTCGGGCCAGGGCAGCTCGGCAAGCCGGGTGTAGTCGGTGACCACCGGAAGGACCTCAAGGCCGGGGTGCCGCTCCCTCACCCGGGCCGAGAACTCCAGGAGCTGCTCCCGGGCGATGTCCACGGGAACGTAGGCCGAGGGCGTCTGCAGCGCATCCAGGACCAGCCAGGTCTTCTCACCGCTCCCGCTCCCGAATTCCACCATGCGGACCCGGGGGCCGACGATCCCGGCGATTTCCCCCGCATAATCGCTGAGGATCTCAATCTCGGCCCGGGTGGGATAGTACTCCTCGAGCCGGGTGATCTCTTCGAAGAGCCGCGCTCCTTCCGCGTCATAGAAGAAGCGGCATGGGATCGAACGGGGTGATGCCGAGAGGGTCTCGCGGATCTCGGCTCGTACCTCTTCGTCCTGGCGGACCATGATCCGGACCCGGGCCGCAGTCGACGCCCCCTCTCCAGACGCAGGGACGCCGCTCACGAGAGATCCCTCGCCAGGCGCACCCCGGTGAACTGCCAGCAGGCGTCCGGCGGGAAGAAGTTGCGGTAACCGGCGCGAATGTGGGAACGGGAGGTGGCGCAGCTGCCGCCCCTCAGCACGAACTGGTTGCACATGAACTTGCCGTTGTACTCACCCACCGCTCCGGCAGCCGGCCGGTAGCCCGGGTAGGCTTCGTACTGGCTCCGGGTCCACTCCCAGACGTCACCGTACATCTGGCGCAGCGTCGGAGGCCCGGACGCCCCGCCGGCGGGCTGGGGGTGGAACCGACCTGCGTCTGCCAGGTTTCCGGTCACCGGCACCGTCCGTGCCGCCACCTCCCATTCGAATTCGCTGGGAAGGCGGGCCCCGGCCCAGCGGGCGTAGGCGTCAGCCTCGAAGTAGCTGAGGTGGCAGACCGGCTCAGCGGCGTCCACCTCCCGGGTTCCGGCGAGGGTGAAGACAACCCATCGGTCGTCCTTCCGCTCCCAGTAGAAGGGCTCTGTCCAGCCTCGCTCCCGGGCGGTAGCCCACCCGGCGGAAAGCCAGAGTTCCGGGCGATCATACCCGCCGTCTTCCATGAACTCCAGATACTCGCCGCACGTCACCAGCCGGTGGGCCAGGGCAAAGGGCTCGAGAAAGCGGCGGTGCCGGGGCTCCTCATTGTCATACACGAACCCACCGTCCCCGGGGGCTCCCACCCACTCCACGCCGCCAGGGAACTCGACCCATGCCACAGGCTCCGGATGGGCCGAACCGGAGAGGGACCCTGCCGATCCACCCCGGTATGCCGGTCGGAGCGGATTCACCGAGAAGACGTGCTTGATGTCGGTGAGGATGAGTTCCTGGTGCTGCTGCTCGTGATTGAGTCCCAACTCCACCAGATACCGGAGATCCTCCGAGAGGCCTTCACCTTCCGCTTCCAGGAGACGCAGCATGCCATCATCCACATGGCGACGGTAGGCCAGGACCTCAGCCACTCCCGGGCGGGAAATGTACCCCCGCTGCGCCCGGCAATGCCGCTCCCCCGCCTGCACGTAGTAGGAATTGAACAGGAAGGCGTATCGGGGATCCCGGGGCTCGTAACCGTTCAGGTGGGGCTCCAGGACGAAGGTCTCCCAGAACCAACTGGTGTGGGCCAGGTGCCACTTCGTAGGGCTGACATCCTCCATGGACTGCACCACCTGGTCCTCCGGAGCCAATCCGGTGGTGAGGGACTCGGTGAAGGCCCGGACCCGCCGGTAACGTTCCACCGGAGGGAGTGAAAGGTCGTCCGACTCACGGGGCGTGCTGCCCGGTAGAGGGGCGGCTAGGGGGGGAGGATTCATGGGTTTCCGTGGGAACCGCTGTTCTCGGTGGGACCGGGCCAGACCCGCGCTCCCGGACCATCATGGAAAAGGGAACACCCCTCGAACCCTCAGGATCCCCCCACTTGCCGGGGGATCAAGAATCCATTACTATGCTTCTCAGGTTGTGGAACGTGTGAACGAGTTGATACGGAGAAGCTTACTGGACCTGGGTCGAGCTGTTAGCCCGGGTCCTTCGTTTATCCACCAACGACTTTCATTCACATCCTCCGCCGACCATGGGGGCGGTTCTTCACCATGGGTCATAACAGGTGAATGAACGGTACGGCATGACCGGACCCGGGTTTCACCATCATCAACGGAGTACGGTACATGCGTATGGTTGGAGAGGTTAAGTGGTTCAATGATGCGAAGGGTTTTGGCTTCATCACCCCCGAGGATGGTTCGAAGGATTGCTTCGTCCATCACTCCGGAATCCTCGGCGACGGCTTCAAGAGCCTGAACGAGGGCGATCGGGTCGAGTTCGATCGGGTCGAGGGTCAGAAGGGTCCTGCTGCCGAGAACGTGCAGGTGGTCCGCTGACCTGACGGGATAGGGGGACGAACCACGTCCACCACCTGTGAAAACGCCCTGCCGGAAGAGATTCCGGCAGGGCGTTCGTCATTTTATCCACCGAAGGCGAATCCCTGAAGCTGCCCGGCAGACTTCGAGGAGGATTGGGCAGGCCACCGGAGCCCTGGAGACCCAGAACCCCGGTGACGCCTCAGAATGCCCAACCGATGGAGAGCCTCAGGGTGGGGAGCGCGCGCTGGGCCGCTACATCCCGGAGGAAGAAGAGCCGCTTTCCGCCTCCCCCGACCGTCACGGCGAAGCGCTCGCCAGATCCCACCAGCCACTGCTGCTCCAAGACAAAGCCGAGACCCACGGCGGCGCCCGAGCGACGGCTGACTTCATCCACTTCGTCTTCGTCACGCCCGGCCCGATTCATTCCCAGGATGAATCCGGCGGAGAGCCCTTCCAGTCCGGCTCCACCGAAATAGTACCGGAACTTGCCGTCCAGCGAGAGATAGTTCCGGTCACGCCAGTCGAAGTAGCTGAGAGACATCCCCCAGGTGGTGTCCTGCCCCAGACGTTGCTCGTAATCCATGGAGAAGAGCCCAAGCGCCACCAGGGCAACGGGGTTGATGGAGATCACCCGTTGATGCTCCACGGAGCCAGACCGGTCCCCGGGTAGTTGAGGTCGCACCGGCCGGCCTTCAGTTCCCTCGACCTCAATCCCCTGCCCGGTGGACCCGGGTGCCACATGGGCAAGCCCAACTGGCTCTGCGGCGGTACCCGGGCCCAAAAGGGTCAGGGCGAGGAGGAACGACTCGAGCATCCTGGATCTCCCGGGGGATCAGGCCACGATCTTGGCGAAATCAAGTCCTGTCACGATGCCCACCGCATTCCCGCTACGGGTCACCACGATCCTTCGGGCCTGCATCACCGATGCCTGAGCAGCCGCCCGATA
The DNA here is from genome assembly GCA_007121775.1 of Gemmatimonadota bacterium. GTDB lineage: Bacteria > Gemmatimonadota > Gemmatimonadetes > Longimicrobiales > Gaopeijiaceae > PWLA01. Next base: position 15,725 of record SKJY01000246.1, on the reverse strand, counting down.
GATGGGTGTCGCCTCATCCAGGACCAGGATCCCCGGATTCATGCACGCCTCGGTGGGCGTATCCCGAGGGAGTTCCCGACTCTCCAGCGCCTCGAGTTGGGTGAAGATCCCCACGGGCCAATCCCCATCCACCACCACGAGGCCCGTGACCTTAGCCTTACCGAGCCGTTCCGACGCCAGGGAGATGGGCTCTGACGCCCGGATGGTGAAGAGCGGAGAGGACATGTACTTGCCAAGAGGGGTGGAGAGCTGCTGCTCCCGGATTGCCCTCATCAGGTCCCGGGTGGTGACGATCCCCACAGTACCATCGGCGTCGGTGAGGAAGACCCGGTGGATCCGGTTCTTCACCATCAGGTTGGCGACCTGTGCCAGTGGCGTATCCGCCGGGGTGGAGATGGGGTCCGGGGTCATGAACTTGGAGATGGGCTTGGCCGGGAAGGCCAGGAGATGGGCCCCGGGTCGAGAATTCGCCTCCCGCTTCCCCACCTGAAGCACATCCGTTCGGGAGATCACCCCCACCACCCGGTCATCTTCATCCACCACCGGAAGCGCCGACACCCGAAACTGCTGGAGCTGGCGATGGGCGTGGTCGATGAAGCTGCTGGCCCTCACCGTTTTCAGGGGTGAAGACATGTATTCCCTGGCGGCGACCTGGAAGCTGGCCATTCCAATCTCCTGTGAAGTGCATTGAGTGCCTAGGCAGGTGGCGAAAAAAGATCCACCATCCTCGAATCCGTTGCAAGATGCAAGCCCCCATCGGCGCCCACAGACACTCACTCACAGAGCCAGGTCGGGACATTGCGTCCCATCCGGGGGCTATCTGTGACGCTCTTCCCCGGGAGCCATACGCGACGGATGGGATGCGATGATGACGACGGCCTTGATCCTGGAAGCGCAGGCGGCTCACCCTCCCCGACGACGCTGCAGCGCCCCAGTGAACCACCAGACCAGGGCAGCTGCACCGACCAGAAGAACCAGGTCCAGAGTCGGCAGACTCCGTAGCCATCCCTGGGAGGCGGACGATCCCTCGATAACCCAACGGACGGCGGCGGCAGCTGGGATCCACAGGGCGACTCCACCCGCCAGCGTGGCGACGAATCGGGCCAGTTCCGGCGTTCGCCCCTGTCGAACCAGGACCAGCGCGCTGATGATGGCCATGGGTAGGAATCCGGCACTGGCCATGTCCCGCATACGAGCCGCGCCGTCAGGCCGGACTGCCTGAACGCCCACGACGAAGTAGACGACGGCCAGGAACCAGAGCCCGAGCCCGAGAGCCGACCCCAGAAGAATCTGTCGTCCACTCATGGGCGCTTCCCTCTTTCCGGCGAATGCGGTCTCCCAGCAGAATCGAGTTCCAAGTCTCGCACCGGGCCCTTCCCGGGTCCAGTCGTCCACTCACCCCTGGCGTCGGGCCCGGGAGCATCATAGATCAAATCGGAGCCTATGCCCCTCCACCGGTACACGTCCATGGTACACCACCCGTCCCACCAAGCCGGCCGCTTCGCCCGTCTCGCGGGAACCGGATCCTACCTCCCGGATCTGAGCGTCTCCAATCACGACCTTTATGAGCGGCCGGGAATCCACGCCAACTTCGATGTAGAGAGGGCGCGCGGTTCGCTCAGGCAGGTGGAAGACCCTGCGGTGCTTTCTCCGGGAGAGGTCTTCCATGCCTGGGCGGTTCAACTCACCGGAATCCGGGCCCGCCGTGTAGTTCCACCCGGGGGGTCCCCCACCACCGAGGAAATGTGCGCCGAAGCGGGGCGGAGGGCCCTGGAGCGAGCCGGCCTGAGTCCAGAGGCGGTGGACCTCATCCTGGTGGCCACCCTCACGCCCAGGGACAGCGTCCCCAACGCCGCCTGCACTGTCAGCCACCTCCTGGGCGTACCAAGGACCGGGGGCTTCACCCTCAATGGCGCGTGCACGGGCTTCATACATGCCCTGGCCGCGGCTCAGGGATTCCTGGCCACCGGCGCCGCCCGGTGCGCCCTGGTCGTGGCAGGCGACACCCTCTCCCGGATCACCAACTACTCCGACCCCACCACCGCAGTCCTCTTCTCCGACGGCGCGGCTGCGGCGGTCCTGATGGCTGATGATGAACCCGGGATCCTGGCCGCCCCCTTTCTTTCCGGCGAATACGAACGCGAACACCTCTTCCAGATCGGGCAGGGGTGGGAGGAGCCCCATGAACCCGCCCCCAAGCTCCGTATGGGCGGCGGACCTCGGGTACTCCGGCGAGCCATTGTGGCCATGGAAGAGGCGGCTTCCCAGGCCCTCGAGTCTGCGGGCGTGGGGTGGGACTCGGTGGATCTGGTGGTCCCCCACCAGGCCAATCTTCGCATCACTCGGGGCCTGGAGTCCCATTTGAACCTGCCCCGCGGCCGTGTGGTGCACACGATTCAGGACTACGGGAACTGCTCCGCTGCCACGGTGGGCATCGCCCTCGATCAGACCCTCCGGGAGGAAGCCTCGGGGCTCCCGGACCCCTCCCGTATCGTTCTCACCGCTGTGGGGGGCGGGTACACCACCGCTGGTCTGGTCATGGACGTGCGGCCCCATGAGTGAACCAGCCGTTCACACCCCCGGGGCCCGCCTGGCGCGGGTGGCCTTTCAGGGCGCCCCTGGAGCATTCAGCGAGGAGGCGATCCTCCGGCACTTTCACTCAACGCCGGTCGTGCCCCTTCCCTGCCGTAGCTTCCGGGAGTTGGTGCTGACGGTGGCGGGAGGGGGAGCCGACCGTGGAATGATCCCGGTGGAGAACTCACTGGCCGGGACGGTGGCCGCCGCGTACGACGCACTCCTGGACGCCCCCGTGGAGATCCACGCCGAGGTCATCCTCCCCATTCGGCATCACCTCATGTCGGTTCCCTGGGCCAGGCTGGAGGGGATCCGCGAGGTGTTCTCCCACCCGGTGGCCCTGGCGCAGTGCACCCGGTTCTTCGACAGTCACCCGGAGCTGGAGGCAAGGGCGGCGTACGACACCGCCGGGGCGGCTCGGGAAGTGGCCGAGCGGAAGAACACGGCGGTGGCGGCCATCGCCCCCGAGGGGGCCGCCGCCCGCTACGGCCTCAGTATTCTGGCACGGGACATCCAGGACCGTTCCGACAACCAGACCCGCTTCTACCTCATCACCCGGGCGAACTCCGGCGTTCAGCCCCGGGATTCCCGGGACGCACCTACCCCCAGGAAGACGGTCCTCTTCGTGAAGATGCCCGACCGGATCGGATCACTTCACCAGGCCCTGGGCCCCTTCGCCCGGGAGGGGCTGAGCCTGTCCAAGGTGGAATCCCGCCCCGCTCCCGAACCCTGGACCTACCGATTCATCCTGGAGGTCAGAGCGGGCGCGGAAGATCCGGCCATGATGAGGGCCCTGGACGCTCTCCGGGCCGACGCAACCTCCCTCCGCCTCCTGGGGAGCTTTCCCGCCGCCGTGCCCCCCCCAGCCTGATCACCTCTGGGTGGGGCGCGGTCCCGCCGGCCAGGGCGCCCTCCGGCGCCACGGGCCTCTTCTGGTCGATGTTCTAGCCGTCTTCACCCACCAGGCCCACATCCGCCAGCACCAGGAGGAGGGTACGCTGGATGGCCAGGTGGCCGTCTTCATTCAACCACCACTCGTCAAGCGAGTGGGCACCGCCTCCCACGCCGCCCCCACCGATGGTGACAGAGGGGATCCCCATGGAGATGGATACGTTGGCGTCGGTGGAGGACCGGCCCAGACGCGGCTGCCCTCCGAAGTGATTCACCGCGGCCATGGCACGCTGGACGAAGGGGTCCTGGGGTGAGATCTCCCCCGAGGGACGATCTCCCACCTGCTCCAGTTCCAGGATCAGGGGAGACCCGTCGATCCGCCGCTCATTCTGCTCCGCCAGCGCCTCCTCCATGGTGGCCACGAAGCGCCGGTCCAGCTCCAGGAGGGACTCCTGGCTGAGGGAGCGCATGTCCACCTCCATCCAGGCCTCGTAGGGGACCGAGTTCACTGAAGTACCACCTCCGATGCGCCCCACGTTGTAGCTGGTCCGTGGCCCCTCGGCCACGAAGTCGGCAGCCACCTCGTCGAACCGTCGGATGGCCCGCCCCAGGGCGTGAGCCGGGTTTCCGATTCCGAACGCCCCCCAGGAGTGCCCCCCTTCTCCGCGCATGGTAACGCGGTACCTGCGGGAGCCAAGAGCCCCATTCGTCACCCCCTCGAGCCCGCTCCCATCCACCGAGATGAAGGCGTCGATCTGCGGCCCTCCCTCCCGGAAGAGGTGCTTGACCCCCCGGAGGTCCCCCAGGCCCTCCTCCCCGACGGTTCCCACGAACCAGACATCGTCCCGGGTCCGGATCTCCGCCTCGTTCATGGCCCGAAGCAGGGTCAACACCACAGCCAGCCCCCGGGAATCATCGCCGACCCCGGGCGCATAGAGTGTGTCTCCACGGAACTGTACCGTTACGTCCGTTCCCTCAGGGAAGACCGTATCCAGATGGGCCGACACCACCAGCACCCGATCTCCGCCCGTGCCCCGACGGACTCCGATGATGTTGCCCTCCTCATCCCGGTACGCCTCATCCACCCCCACCTCCCGGAGCATCTCCAGGTAAGCCGCTCCCCGTTCATCCTCCATGAAGGGAGGGGCGGGGATCTCGGTGATGGTAATGAGGTTCTCCATGGTCCAGGCCTCGAGTTCCTCGATCCGCTGGAAGGCGGCCTCCACCTGGGGATGGGCCGCCAGAGCGGTCATCTCGTCCACATACTGTTCCTGGATCTCCACGGACACCTCCGGTGAGTCGGCAGGCGGTGGGCCGGCCCTCTCTGCAGAGGCATCCGGCCCCTCGCCGCAACCGGTTGCCAGGAGAAGGATGCCGGCGAGAAGCAGGCCTCCACGAAAGGGGCGTGGTGAGGCGGCTGGACGAAGCATATGCGTAAACGGTGTAGCCCGGACCGGGGCGTGGGTGTGAAGGGGCTAACAGGACGATGGAACGAGGAAATAGGGGCTGGGGTGCCCCTGTGTCAAACCCGACCGCCGTGCTGACCTGGTTGCCGTCCGACCCGGTTGCCGGGCCGACGGCTCACCTCAACCCACTCCATTCCCACCACGGGCCCCCATCATGATCAACCTCGCAGCCCTCACCGCCGGGAGAGGCCCCGGTGTTCAGGCTCTCCGTCCCAGGATCACCGGTCTTCTCCTGGCGGTCGCCCTATTCCTGACAGGATGCTCCGGTAGCCCGCCCCAGGCCGTGGGACCGCTGGGAAACGACCTCCGGCCCTGCCCCGGAACGCCCAACTGCGTCCACACCGGCCGAGGCAACCCGCCGGAGGCGCCAGACTTCCCCCTGGCCGCAGAGTGGCAAGGAGGCGGATCCGTGGACGAGATCCTGGACCAGGTGGAAGCGGCGCTGACCTCCCTCCCCCGGACCCAGGTTGTGGATCGACGTGCGAACTACCTTCGGGCTGAAGCCACCAGCCGGATCTTCCGGTTCGTGGACGATGTGGAGGTCCTGGTCCCTCCCGGGGAGGAGCGTCTGGTGGTCCGTTCCGCCTCCAGGATGGGACGATCCGATCTGGGGGTGAACCTCAACCGGGTCCGGGAACTGCACGAAACGCTCACCGAGAGCGGTCTCATCACGACTCCTCCGAATCCCTGACCTCGGAGAAGCGCTGCCAGAATTTCCGCCCCCAGAGGGCGATGAGGAGAAGGGGGATGAAGGTGGCGACCAGCACCATGCCGATGACCCACCCGGACGCCTCCACCGCAGTGGCGCCCACCACCGAGTAGAAGAGCACGGCGGGGACGGAGCCCGCGCCCACACCCAGGAGGAAGGGGAACCAACGCATACCGGTGACCCCGGCGGCGTAGCTCACCACATCGGGATTGATGAAGGGGATGAGTCGGGTCAGGAATACCGCCAGAATCCCATGTCGCTGCATGAACCCATCCACACGTTCGAGCCGCTCTTCCGACACCAGATGAACCACGCCGGGCCGTCCAACCAGGCGGGCGATCCCGAAGCAGATGGCCGCAGCGGCCAGCGCCGTGCCGAAGGTCAGGAGAGCGCCGGGAACCAGCCCAAAGATCATGGCGTTCACGATCCCCAGGATGAAGGATGGGCCCGGTGGGAAGATGGAGGTCGCCACCTGCAGGACGGCCGAAATCACCGGGGCCCAGACTCCGAACGAAAGGAGCCAGTCCCTGAGGGGCTCGGGCTCTCCCTGCCAGAGGAGATCCCACGCCGTCCCCGCCTGTTCCCGAGCCTCGGGGTTTAGGAGGAAGAAGGCGACGGCCGCCCCCAACAGGAGAAGGGTGGGGATGAGGGACAGCCCGATGGCCACGGGTCGGCGGGTCTGTCCATGGAAAACGCCCACCGTCCGTCAACCCTCCCGGCGGGGGAGGACCACCGCCGCTGAAGGAGATTGGGCGGCCGAGTCGTTCTCCTGGTCCTCCATCCCCTCCCCTAGGGCAGCCAGGCGCTCGTCGAGATCGGCGGCCACGGGAACCACCATGAGAACCTCGGCCCAGGGGACGGGCCGTCCGGTACGCCGATCCACGACCCGGGCTTCATCCACGGCACGGGTGGCTGCCGACAGGCTCATTCCCCGGGTGGCCTCCTGAATCACCTGGAAGCGTCGCCCATCATCGGGATCGGGGAAGCGGAGCCGCCGCCGGGCCAGAGCGGCCATGTGCCAGTGGGACGATCGGAATGAGAGCCCATCCAGTTCCGCGTCTCGGCAGAGAGTGACAAGCCAGGCCACCACATCCACCAGTGACCCCAGTCCCGGGTGGGCCTGTCCCGGGAGTGGACGATACCCGGGATGAAAAGAGGCCCGGGGATCCTGAAGCAGGAGCCACTCCACCTTCAGCAGCTCCGCATCGGGGATACTGGTGCGATCCAGATCCAGCCGCAGCTCCATGAGGAGGAAGGTGCGTTCCGGCTCGCCGAAGAGCCGAATGGTGGGACCGAAGCCCGAGGACGGAAGAATCTCCACCGTGGGCTCCCGGTAGCCCCGGGCGCGGGCCTGCCCCAGGATGCCGAATCGCTCCAGTCCCTCCTCCAGATCCCGCCGGGAGTAGCGCCCCAGGAGGAGTGGCGACGTGGCGGGTCCCGCTCCCAGCGCCGCCAGATCCTCGGGCCCGAGACTCCACCCGCTCATCTCCTTGCCGACCGCTGGGTCTTCCCTGACCTCCGGCCGACGGCGAAGGAGACGACGGTCCCGGAAGGGTCGAGGCCGGGGCTCCTGGCGACGAACCCGCTCCAGGGCGACGGTGAGGTCATCGGGAGGATCGGTCATCCGACCGCTGAGCATCCAAGGGGCGAATCTGGCCATGGACTTCCACGCACCGGCCCCATAGCCCCCCGCCAGCAGAGTCACGAAGGGGATCCGGCCACACGCCGCCTGTACCGTCTCCACCACGAAGCGATCTCGAGCCCCCATCCCATCCAGGGTCAAGGCCGCGTCGCCCAGGGTGTCCTCGGCGGACACATCGGCTCCGGCCAGGTACAGGACCAGCTCCGGGCGATGGTCCCGCACCACAGGCGGAAGGGTCTCGCGTAAGAGGTCGAGGTACCCCTCGTCGTCGATCCCCGGGCCGAAGGCCAGGCAGGTATCGGCCTGGGCTCCCGGCACCTCGTCCCACGTCTCGTTGTGAAGGGAGTAGGTATGGACACCGGGATCCTCGGCAAAGGCGATGCGGGTGCCGTTTCCATCGTGTAGATCCAGATCCACCACAAGGATGGGAGCGGTGAACTCCCGGACCCGAAGTCGCTGGATCGCCACCGCCACATCATTCAGGAGGCAAAACCCGGTCCCGCGACTCGGCGCCGCATGGTGCAACCCTCCACCCAGGTGGATCACCGACTCCCGGGACCGGAGGGCCATATGGGTGGCCAGGATGGTCCCGCCAACCATCCGGCGCTGAAGCTCCAGCGCCGCTGTGGCCTCCTCCGGCGTGAGTTGTACGCCCATGATCCGGGAGACCTCGAGGGGATCATCCAGGGACCGCAGATACGGACCGGTATGGACCCGCCGCAGGTGCTCCACCGGCGCCTCCCGGGGACGCTGGATCGCACGGCGTCCGATCCACCCCTCCTCCAGAAGTGCCGTGAGGATTCGCTCCCCACGTAGCGGATCCATTGGGATACCAGGGATTCCCAGGCGATACTCGGTGTGGTGCACCACCTCGAGGCGGCGAAAGGGACCGGTGGCGGTAGGAAGGATCCGCCGAGCCAGGCGGCGGAGGGGTCGGAGGGCCCTGGGCAGACTCAAGGGCGGGGTGGGAAGAGGACCCCGGGGTTCAGGACCCCATCCGGATCAAAGGCGTCCTTCACCGAACGGAGGCGGGCCACCCCGTCTTCGCCGAACTGGATGGTGAGGAGATTCCGTTTCAGCCGGCCGATCCCATGCTCCGCGGAGACGGACCCGCCCAGCCGCACCGCCTCCCGGGCCAGCGCCTGGTGCACCTCCAGCGCCTGCTCCAGCTCGGCACGGCTTCCGGGAATCAGATTGGCGTGGAGGTGGTTCTCGGCGGCGTGGCCGAAGAGTACGAAGGGGATCCCCGCCGCTGACAGACGCTCCCGGTAGACCCCGTCCATCTCCTCGGCCGCGTCATCGGGCACCGACAGATCCGTGCCCACCTTGTGGATGCCCGGAACCTGTCGTCTGGCCAGGGAGACTCGCCGATTGACGGCGTCGGGAACGGCGTGCCGGAGCGCCCTCATGCGGCGCCCCTCTTCCGGATCATCCCCGGCCCATGTGGAGTCCAGATCGCCTCCGAATGCTCGGAGGACTTCGTCGAGCCCTTCCACCAGATCGCCCAGGGCGGCCTCGTTCTCGGGAGCGAACTCCATGAACAAACCGGAGGCGGCTTCGTGGGGGAAGGACGGAATGGCCTCGCCTCCGGCTCCTGCCATTCGTTCGGCCCGGAGGAGATCCAATGCCTCCGGCCCCAGATATTCCAGGGTCAGGGGACGGAAGGCGCCATTGTCCCTGAGTTCCCGTGACAGGGCCAGGGCATCGGATCCGGGAGGGAGGAAGGTGAAGAGGGCCAGGATGCTGTCGAGACGGGGCTGAAGGGCGAGCTCGACTTCCGAGATCACGGCCAGTGTCCCCTCCGAGCCCACCAGGAGGTCCACCAGGTCTACATCGTCCCGCACATCGTATCCCGCCACACTCTTCGAGCGGGGGCGGGGGAGAGCCGGGAGCTCAATCCTCCCCACGCCATCGGACCAGTCCAGGATCCCCCGGACCGCCCGCACCTGGGACCGGCGCACCTCTCGAACCCTACCGTCAGGCAGGACGACGGTGAGGGCCCGGACCCAGGCGCCGGTGGCGCCGAAGCTGAAGCTCCGGGCCCCGGAGGCGTTTGTGGCCACCGTCCCGCCCACCGAGGCGCCCCACTCTGTGGGATCCACCGGGTAGGCCCAGCTTCCTCCGGGGGAGGGAGGCCGAAGTTCCGAGGGAGGGGCATGGGCCAGGACTCGATCCAGATCGGCAAGGGAAACCCCAGCCTGGACCCGGACCCACCCCTGGCCAGTGGCGGGATCCAGCCCTGCGCCCAGGATCCCGGTCATGCGTGAGAGGGAGAGGACCCAGTCACCGGGACCGGGCACGGATCCTCCGGTGATCCCGGTGCGAGCTCCGCCCACCGCCAGGGTCGCTCCCTGTTGCTTCGCCTGATCCAGAACCTGAGCCACCTGCTCGGTGGTTTCCGGCAGATAGACCCTGTCCACCGGGACGGCAGCCAGGTTGGATTCGTCCCGCAGGAAATCTGCGGCCCGAGCCACCACCTCGTGGGAACCCAGGATGACAGGAGAGGTGAAATGCTCCATCATACTCCCAAGATAACTCCGGGCGTCCCCGCCCTCGTCCCCATGTGCGGGCGCGGGGCGGGGTTGTACGTTGGATGAGAAGAAGAACACGGTCCAGCAGGAGCGTCGGGAACCGATACTTCGTGGAATCGGTCACCGTCCGACCCAACGACGTGAATCCACTCAAGACACCTGAACCGGGGAGCCGTTCCCCAGGGAGATCCCACTCCATGCCCACCGTAGCCGATATCATGACCACCGACATCCTGACCCTGGGTCCGGATATGAGCCTGCGGACCGCCGTGGAGGCGCTGGGGAACGAGCGGGTGAGCGGCGCCCCCGTCGTCTTGAACGGCCGTCTCGTGGGTGTCGTGTCCAGTTCGGACATCGTGGAGTTCCAGAGCGCCAACCCGGTCCTGGAGCGGAGGGAGACGGAGGAAGACAACCTCCGTGAAGATCTGGGTGGACCGCCCCGCTCCGATGAGGACGAGCAGGAGAATCCCAGCTCCTTTTTCGTGGATTACTGGGACGACTCGAACTCGGATCTGTATCAGCGCTTCCAGGCCGAGGATGAGCGGAGTTGGGACCTGCTGGCCCGCTACACAGTGGGCGAAATCATGACCCGGAAGGTCATGACGGTCCGGCCCACCACCTCGCTCCAGGAGGCCGCCAACATCCTTTCGGAGCATGGAATCCACCGTCTCCTGGTCACTGAGAACGATACCCTGGTGGGAATCATCACCACCTCCGATCTGGTCCGGGCCATCGCCGATGGGACGCTAAACGGAGACCAGGGGTGAGTCCGGTGGCGAGAGGAGAGTCACGGCTCCCGGTGGCAGTCAGGGGGATGGGGCTCGCTCTGGTGGCCGCCCTCATGGCGTGGCCCGCCGGGAGCGCGGAAGCGCAGACGCCGGCGGCGGCCTGGGAGTCGGCGGTGCAGCCCCTGGAATACTTCTTCCCCGAGGGCCAGAGCTTCAATCCGGAAATCCCCTCGCCGCAGGAGTTCCTGGGGTACGAGCTTGGCACCTACCATACCCGCCACGATATGTTCGTGGCGTATATGAAGGAGCTGGCTAGTCTCTCGGACCGGGCCACCTACCAGAGCTTGGGGCGGAGCATCGGGCTGCGGGAGCTGCCCGTCCTCACCATCACCGCACCGGCGAACCACGCCCGCCTGGAAGAGATCCGCGCGGCCCACCTTGCGGCGGTGGACCCCCGTCAGCCCCGGGTCGATGCTGGTGACCGCCCAATCATCGTGCACCTGGGCTTCGGTGTTCACGGCAATGAGCCCTCCGCCAGCGATGCGGCGCTCCTGGCGGCCTACTGGCTGGTCGCCGGAGAGAATCCCGAGGTTCTCACGGCGCTGGACCAGGGGGTATGGCATGTGGAGCCTGTGCTGAATCCCGACGGCCGGGATCGACATTCCACCTGGGCCAACATGCACCGGAGCTCCCCCTTCGTCGCCGATCCCCTGGACCGGGAGCACACCGAAGTGTGGCCCGGAGGTCGCACAAACCACTACTGGTTCGACCTGAATCGGGACTGGCTCCCTCTCCAGGATCCCAGCAGCCGAGCCCGCATCGATTTCCACCATAGTTGGAAGCCCAACGTGGTGGCGGATTACCACGAGATGGGGACGAACAGCACCTACTTCTTCGAACCCACCAAGCCGGAGGGTTCGTGGAATCCGCTCCTCCCTCCTGAGCTCTACACCGACATCACCCTCCGCTTCGCCGATCGGTGGGCTGCATCCCTGGATGACATCGGGAGCCTCTACTTCACCAAGGAGGTCTTCGACAACACCTACCCGGGCTACGGCTCCACCTACCCGAATTTCCTCGGTGGTCTCGGGCTGGTATTCGAGCAGGCCAGCGCCAGGGGACACATCCAGGAGAGCACCCACCACGGTGTCCTCACCTTCGCCTACGCCATCCGTAACCAGTTTCGCACCGTGATCTCCACGGTGGAGTCGGCGGTGGCCGAGCGGGTGCGGATGCTCGAGTATCAGCGGGACTTCTACGAGTCGGCCCTGACCGAGGGGGCGGCCTTCCCTGTGCAGGCCTGGGTCTTTGGGAGTTCTCACGATCATTCCCTGAACCGCGAGTTTCTGGACCTCCTCCTCCGCCACCGCATCGAGGTGTTCAGCCTTGCCGATGACCGTACCCTGGACGGGCGGGAATTCCAGGCCGGAGAAGCGTGGATCGTCCCGGTGGAGCAGCCTGAGTATCGCCTGGTCCGGTCCATCTTCGAGCGGACCGACACCTACGCCGACAGCGTCTTCTACGACGCCTCCACCTGGACCATGAGCCTGGCCTACGGAATCCCCCATGGGGAGATCCGGTCCGGTGCCCTTCCCGTGGGAGGCCGAATCACCGAGGTGCCGGAGCCCCGAGGCCGGGGTGACGTACCGGAAGCTCGGGTGGCCTATCTCCTGGACTGGAGCGACACCTACGCCCCCAGAGCCCTCCAGTACCTCATGGCCCGGGGTGTCCGGGCCGAGGCGGCCTTCCAGCCCTTCGCGGCCAGGGTACGGGGAGCTGGAGCTACGGCAGGAGATGGGGTACGGAGCTTCTCCCGGGGCTCCATCTCCATCCCCATCCAGACCCAGCATCTGACCCCAGCGGAGCTGCACCGTCTGGTCCGGGAGGCGGAAGCACACTCCGGAGTCCCCTTCCACGCTGTGGATACCAGCATGTCAGCGGACGGGGTAGATCTGGGAAGTGGAAACTTCCGGCCTCTGGGGCACATGCCCCGCGTCCTCATGGTGGTAGGATCCGGAATCCAGGCCAACGAAGCGGGACAGGTGTGGCATCTCCTGGATACCCGGGTGGATCTACCCGTCACCAAGGTGGACCGGGACAACCTGGGCCGGGCCGACCTCTCCCGGTACGACGTGGTGATCCTGGTCACCGGAAACTACGGGTTCATGGGAGAGGGCCAGCTGGCGGAGCTGCGCCGCTTCGTCCAGCGCGGCGGGACGCTGGTGGGGATCCGTGGTGGTGCCCGCTGGGCACTGGACCAGGGCTTCGCGCCCCGGGTGCGGCAGGCCCTGGCAGAGGCAGATGAAGACGCCGGTATGGAGGTGGGGCGCACCGACTACGCCGATGCGGCCGCCCTTACCGGGGCGCAGCGGATCCGGGGATCGATCTACCGGGCAGACCTGGACCCCACCCACCCCCTGGGATTCGGATACCACACCCGGGAGCTGGCGGTGTGGCGGGACCATGAGTTCATCATCCCTCCAAGCGCAAACCCCTTCTCCACCCCGGTCAAACTCACCGATGAACCCCACCTGAGTGGATACATCTCGGCGCGGAACCTGGACCGGATCCGGGGTTCGGCCTCTGCTCTCACCGATGGGATCGGCTCAGGTACCGTGGTGCTCCTCCTGGACAACCCCAATTTCCGGGGGTACTGGTTCGGCACCAACCGCCTCTTCCTGAACGCCCTCTTCTTCGGGCAGCACATCGGGATCCCCGCAGCCCCCTGACACCTCCGGGGATTCGGCCGGGGTCGGACACTCCAACTCCGGCTCCGGCCGAACCGGGCTCCAATCGGGATCCCAGAGCCCCTCTTCTTCCAGGAAGTCCACCAGGGTGGCCACCCGGGTGTTGTGCTCTTCAGCCACGGCCCGGCAGGTGGAGGAGATCACCCGGAGTGAATCCCCGAGCCGCTCCCACTCCGGGACCGCTTCGTTGTACCGATCAAACACATCCAGATACTCGTCATAGCGCTCCTGGGGAACACCCCGCTCGTCAAGCGCCTCCAACTCGTCCACCCGTCCACGGAGGAAGGCGGTCACCCGTTGATGGGACTGGAATCGGCGGTCCTTGGTGTCCAGTTCATCGAGACAGGCATTGAGTTGGGCCCGGGCCTCCCGCACCGAGTCCCTGAGCTCTTCTGCCTGGGCCCGGCGGGAATTGTCTACCACTTGCCCCACGATGGACACGGCCCCCGTCACCAGGGACACGAGAACCACGACCACGGCAAGGGCCCAGAGAACGCGAATCATGCCTGTAAGGTATGGAGTCGTTCCGCGACGAAGAAGGCGGGGCAGGAACCCGGGGGATCAGCCCGGACGAAGCGTGGTACCATAGCAGAGGGATGACACGGACGCAGGGGTGAAGGCCCGCCCCCCAGTCCGTCTCCCAGATGCACCTTCCCCCGGCGGGCCCTACAGGAGTCCATGTGCTCTCTTTCATCGGGACCACCGCCTCTCGCCTCGCCTCCCACCGCGCCGGCTTGGTGGGCACCACCGCCGGAATCGCACTCCTCCTCCTGACCGCGGCAGGGTGCGGATCCCTGGGCGGCACCGGTGTCGGCGTCTGGGACAGAGAAGCCACGGAGGCCGATGAGTTCGCCCTCATGGTTGAGAACCAGAGCTTCAACGAAGCCAGGATCTACTCCAGGTGGAATGGTGACCGTCGGCGACTGGGTTCGGTGGGAGGCAACCAGACACGGACCTTCTCGCTTCCCTGGAGGGCTTCCAGTTTTCGAGTAGAGGTCGACTTCCTGGCCGCCGGGGGATTCGTCTCGGACCCGGTAACGGTGAGCCCCGGCGACACCGTCGTCTTCCGCATTCCTCCCCACGCCCGCTGAACCAGTTGACGGGGTTCCCCTTCTTCTGCACCTGAGAAGGATCCCTCTCCACACCCGCCGGGACAGCCTGTCGAGCACCCCGTTGACAGGGGCCTCCGCGACATTACTTTATACTTGATTGATTTACATGACGATCTTTTTCCAAGGTACGAAAGGCATCGTCTCCCTGAAGCATCATGTCACCAACAGACGGCACCCAGCGGCCGTCGAGAGGAGAGAGTGAGCACCATGAGCAACACCACGTCGAACAGCACCCCCTGGGCCCTGGACGCCTCCCACTCGGAGGTGGGGTTCGGGATCCGGCACATGATGATCTCCACCGTGAAGGGGTCCTTCTCGGAGGTTCAGGGCACCATCCATCTGAACGAAGATGACTTCCAGTCATCGACCGTTCATGTGGATATCCAGGTGGCGAGCGTCAGCACCGGAAACGCCGATCGGGACAATCACCTGAAGGGGGCAGACTTCTTCGACGTGGATGCCTTTCCCCTCATCACCTTCCGGAGCACGGGCGTAGAGGGAGAGCCCGGAGACTTCAAGGTGAAAGGTACGCTGGAGATCCGCGGCGAGTCGCGGGATGTGGTGCTGGCCGGCCGTGAGTTGGGCCGCGGCACCGATCCCTGGGGCAACCCCCGGGTCGCCTTCCAGGCCGACACCACCATCAGCCGGAAGGAGTTCGGACTGACCTGGAATCAGGCCCTGGAGACCGGCGGGGTCCTGGTGGGCGACGAGGTCCGGATCAGCCTTGAGGTCCAGGCGGTCCCGGCATCCGGGAGCTGACCTAGGAACCGGCCCCGGGCTGGGTCGAGGGGGAAGGTTCCCGGCCTCTCCCTGAAGAACTCAGCCCGGGGTGGGGGATCTTCTCCTCGCCATGGTGATCCCGCAACTCCTCCAGCGCCCGGGCCAACTCCAGCGCCCAGGCTTCCCCTTCCGCATCCTCTTCCTTCCGCATGACCCTGGCATGGGCCAGGGCCCCCTTCCGGAATCTCTCCAGGTACCATCCCGCCTCCCTGGGATAGGGTCCCCAGAAGCGGAGTGCCGTCCGTAGCGAAAGCGCGAGTACCGGCAGAACGAAGGCCACCCACCAGAGGGTGAACAGGGCGATGACCGCGCCCAGAAGAAGAAGGATCCAGAGATCCCCTCGCAGGAATGATGTCCATCCCCGGGTGATTCCCTCAAAGACAGCGGCCTCCCGCGCACTCCCCGGCCGTTCTTCCGGAGTCAGTGTGGCTGTCGTCCATGTCGCCACCCAGAGAACCCGATCGCCAAGGGGAGCCAGCAGGGCATAGATCAGCCCCAGCGCCCCCGCCACCCACAATGCCAACGGTCCCATCCGCGTCCTCCCT
>SKJY01000148.1 GCA_007121775.1 Gemmatimonadota bacterium | reverse complement strand
GAGCGGGTCATCCACCGACCCGGACACATCCACCACCACCGCCAGGCGGGGCACCCGCCGGGACGACACCGTTCCCGGCTCCCAGGGCATCCGGCGCCCGCCCGCCGTCCGTCCCCGGTTCGCCAGGTACGACCGGGAGGGTCGGGACCAGGAGCGCTCCGGCTCCCGGGTGAGGCCCCGGGCCAGGCGGGTCCGGAGCACCGTCTCCCATGGGGTGCGCACCCGGGGCAGATCCGCCAGGAGCCCCCGGAGCATGGAGAACTCCCCGTCCCCGGCGTGGGCCCGGGTCACCCGCTCCGTCCACTCCCGGGCCTGTTCTGCCGCCGCCTCCGGGCGGGTGGTGTCCGGGTCCGGCGCCAGGAGGTCTTTCACAGCGCCCCGCCCCGCCTCTCGCACCCCCCGGGCCACCGGGCCGTCTTCGGAGGGAGAGGGGCGGGGCGCCTTCCCCTCCCCCTCCCCGGCCTCTCCCCTCTCGCCTTCGGTGCGCCCGGAGCCGGCCCGCTCCTTTTGGCGTTTCCGGTCGTCCACCTTTCGGTAGAGGGACTCCACATCCCACTCCAGGAGCGCGGCGGCGGGCTCCCGGCGGATCCCCAGATGGTCGGCCAGGAGGGTTTCCAGATGCACCGATCCCGGCGGGAGCTCGAGCCAGCTCAGGTGTCCCAGGCTCGTGTTCACGATGGCGTCGGCGCAGGTGGTGTAGAGTTCCGGATCCACATCGCCCACGAGCCCCCGAAGCTCCGCCTGCCGTGGTGAGTGCCGAAGGGCCACGTGGAGGACCTGGTGCGCCACCAGCCCCACCTGCTGCGCCGGCGGGAGACGGGGAAACTCGGGGCCGTAAAAGATGCAGCGCCCGTCGTTGGCGATGACCCGCACGTCGTCCCGGTCATCCACGTCCCGGTGCTCCATCCAGAGGGCGAGCCCGCCGGTGGCCGGCGCGTACTCCACCATGGTTTGGATGGCCCGGGTCCCCCGGTGGCCCCCGGCGCTCACGGCTCCCTCACGGCCGCCGCCCCCCTCCAGACACGGGGGACCCGCCGCCGCCCCGGCCGACCTCCCATCCCCATCACGCCGCCCCCTCCTCCCGGGCCGCCATGTACCGCTGGTACGCGGGGCTTCCCAGGATGGCGTTCTCGAGACCCCGCATGAGCCCCCGCTGCAGGAGGAGCTCCATGGTCAGCGTCTGGGCCTCCCTGGCCGGAAGGGGCGCGTCACCCCGCATCTCCGGGAACTGCTCCACAATCTCCAGCGCCCGCTCCATGGCGGCCTCATTCGTCACCGCCGCCACGAGTCCGTAGATCATCCCATAGAGCCCGTCCAGCGTCCGGGGCAGAAGGGCCGCCGTCTCCCGGCCCCGGGCCGCCTCCATGAGGCGCTGAACATCCACCCCCGCCTGGATCTCCCGGAGCACCCCGAAGAACTCGGCGGCGTTGGCGGCGCCGATCCGCCCCTGGACGAAGAGGCGTTTCGTCCGCTCGTCGAGCCCGGAACGGAGCACCGATGACACGTCTTCCCACCCCCGGGGACTCGCCCCCACCAAGTGGTCGTTGGCGAGCTGCGTCTGGGTGTCGTCCAGCTTGTCGGCCCGGACCCGGAGGTAGGCCATGATCTCCGGGGCCAGCTCCCGCTCCAGCGCGTACTCGAGGAAGGCTTCGAGGGCAGTCTGCACATTGAAGTGGAACATCCGGTCGGCCAGCGCCGTGCCCATGTCGTAGCTCACGGCGCCGTGGAAGCGGGCGTTCCCCGCCGCCACCACCTGCCACCCGTCCGGCAGCCGATAGTGGCCCACCTTCCGGTCCAGAATCAGGGA
The DNA here is from genome assembly GCA_007121775.1 of Gemmatimonadota bacterium. Classification (GTDB taxonomy): domain Bacteria; phylum Gemmatimonadota; class Gemmatimonadetes; order Longimicrobiales; family Gaopeijiaceae; genus PWLA01. The sequence continues at coordinate 4,604 of SKJY01000148.1, read as the reverse complement.
GTACGCCGAGATCTGGAGTCGCTGGTCCGCGGCGGTGAGCTCATCCAGGAAGAGGATTCCCTCGGGCTCATTCTCTTCCGGGAGGAACTCCGGGGGAAACCACACCGTGCGCTCCGCCTCCTCATCGGCATAGATGGCACCCCGGATGTCCACCGGCTCGATTGTGGTGAGGCGGAGGTCCACCAGTGGCACCCCGTACTCCTCGGCCACCTGCCGGACGATGGACGACTTCCCCACCCCTCGAGTCCCCCAGAGCATGGTGGCCCGCTGCCGAAGCACCGGGTCGGCGTACTGCTGCACGAGGGCGCGCTTGGCGGCGGCGATGGAGACCGCCGGAACGTTCATGGGATTTCCCTGCATCTGACTCCTCTACCTCCCGTTCATTCATCTCCTGTCCATTCGCTCCGGTGGCTCCGAACTGGGAGCCGGCGGAGGGATGTCGTCCCTACCCCATCCGACGCGGAGCCTCCCATGCCTCGATCCCCGGCTCCCTGGGGATGGGCGGGAACTCGATCATGGGCACATCCCACGACCAGAAGAAGAAGGCGCCGATGAGGAGGAGGAGCGGCACGCTGTTCACCCAGAGTGGTAGGATCCCGCCTCCGGCGATCCGCTCCTGCTGGAACATCCACACCAGGATAACGGCGATGACGGCGCCGATCTGCATCCAGGTGGTGCGTCTACGGAAGACGTTCCAGCGCTCTCCCCGAAAGCGTCGGTGAAACTCCGCCGGACTCCCGGCCCAGCACCCGGCCAGATGCTCCGTGGTCCGGAGGAAGCGCTCCCGGGCCACCGCGCTTCGCCCCGGCTCCCGGCGCGGGAGCTTCACCGTGGTCTTCCACCCCTCGTCCGTGGAGAGGAGGGGGCGCCACGGCCCACCCAGCACCGCCACCAGGTCATCGGGGAACTCGGCGTCCCCGTCCGGATGGGCCGTGAGGCGGAGGTCGGCGGGCATCCCGGGGGTCCGGGTGGCGTCCAGGATGACCCGCCGCTCACCGATTCGGGCTTCGGCCTGGACCAGGCGCGGCAAGGGCTCAAGGGCCCAACTGAAGGCTACCAGGGTACCGCACCCGGGTGCGCCGTGCCCATCCAAGGCGAAATGCTCATCCAGGGGGAAGCCTGAGATGGCGCGCCACGCCTCTTCCACCGACTCGGCCCAGATCTCGGCCTGCGCTTCCAGCTGAGCCCCCTGCCCGTCATCGCCGGACGATGTCGGCGGCGCCCCGCTGCCCCCCTCCGCCCCTTGCGTCTCGCCCCCATGACGCCCGGACACCTGGACGATCCGGACCAGATGCACCCGCCCCGGTCGCGGAAGGCTCAGCCGGAGGATCTCCACGCAGTCCGCCACCCCGGCGGCGCCCCCTTCATGACGAATGGGCCGGAAGGCCAGCTCCCGGCCCTCCCGATCCGAGGCGCCCAGGTCCACCCGACGGCCGGCGGCGGCGAGGGGCCCGACAATGGTGAGGATCTCGTGATGGGTCAGAGGCTTCATGGCGCCGGCAGTGGCATGAGCGAGACGGGGCTGGGCGGATGAAGCTCGACTGCTCTGAAGATTTTCGCCACCCACCCCCGTAGAGATAGGTTGAAGCATCCGAGCGACCGGACTTACCCTAATGGAACCATAAGGAGATCATCCACATGCTGCGCATTCGACGCCATTCTCCCCCTCTCCGCCGGACCGCTGCCCTCAGCGCGGTATTGATGGCCTTCCTCCTCATCCCCGCCCTCGCCCCCGCGCCGGTCCAGGCCCAGGATCTTCCCGCCGCGGACGAACTCATCGAGCGGTACCTGGACGCGCTTGGCGGAGCCGATCGGGTGACGGACCGGATCGCCAGCTCGGCCCGGGGATCCTTCTCCATGCCTGCGGCCGGTCTACAGGGCCAGATGGAGGTCCACTCCTCCGCAGCCGGTCAGATGCTCGTCCGGATCGACATCCCCGGGGTCGGTGAGATCCTCTCGGGATATGACGGAGAGGTGGCCTGGGACATGGATCCCTTCCAGGGACCGCGCGTTCTGGAGGGTGCTGAGGCGGGTCAGCGATCAATGCAGACCGATCCGGGCTACTACCTCAGGAGCGCCTCCACCTTCCCCACCCGGGAAACGGTTGAACAGACGGAGATGGGCGGTGAGGCATGCTACCGGGTGCGCCTGGTCACGGAAGAAGGCTGGGAGATCTTCGACTGCTTCTCGACCGAAACCGGTCTCCTGACCGCCACCGAGATGACGCTGGAGACGGCGGGGGGGCCGGTGAACAGCGTGACGATCCTCCGGGAGTATGAGGATTTCGACGGCCTCATGATCGCGACCCGCACCGAGCAGACGGTCATGGGGATGCAGCAGATCCTTTCCATCGAAGAGGTGGAGTTCGGGGAGCCCGACGCGGCCCACTTCGAGCTTCCGGCGCCAATCCGCACCCTGGTGGGAGGGCAGTGATCGGGTGACCGGCGACGATGCGGTGTTGGTGAATGAGGAGAGGGGGTGGATCTTCGCCGGCAGGTGGCGGGGATCCACCCCTTTCACCCTTTTCCTCGTTGTCGTCACCTTCGGCCTGCTCCCGATCTGGCTCCCCGGTCTCGCAGCCCAGGAATCGGGAACTGGAGGCTCATCGGGACTTCGGGTCTCGTACGGACTCGACCTCTTCACCCGACAGCAGACCGAGATTTCCGGGTTGAACGCCCTGGTACTCGTCTACGAAACCGAGAGAGGATTCTACCTGGGCAATAGTGTCTATTCCGCCGCCACCGGCACCGGGGGTGGGCTGTTCGTGGGAGGAATCGAGGCTGGGTTGCGGCTACCCCTCGGCTCCAGCCTGGACCTCCGGCTCGGCGGTTTTGTCGGGGGCGGCGGGGGCGCAACTCAGGTCTCCGGTGACGGGCTCATGACCCGGGCCCATGCCACACTTGGCGCCCGCGTTTCGGAGCGATTCTCCCTCAGCCCTTCGGTGGCGCGGATCCGGGTCACAGGATCCCCCATCTCCACAACCGCATTCGGGCTGTCGCTCAGTCACGCCTTCGACGGCGGTCTTCGCCCAGGCCATGGGGACGGTGCCGACGCGACCTCGCCGAGCGAGCCATTCCGGAGGGTGGCCACCTTCAAGCCCACCTACCGCAGCTACATCCCCTTCGGAAGCCAGGTGCGCGGCAGCGGGGATCGCGAGCTCGAGGCGCTCCACACCATGGGCGCGGAACTCAGCTTCGCCCGATCCCCGGATAGTGAGGTCTTCATCCAGACCTACGGGGTGTTCGCCGGCGACGCCGAGGGGTACGCAGACTGGCTCCTCGGGTATCGACGCTTCCTCAATCTGGAGCCCATCCGGCTGAGCCTGTCGGTGGGGACGGGATCCGCTGGGGGCGGCGCCGTGAACTCCGGTGGAGGGCAGGTCATCCTGGCTGGTGGTGGGATCCAGTGGGCCGCCACTTCGAATGGGGGTATCGAGGTGGAGGCCATGACCGTCCAGTCGCTGAACGGGGATTTCCGAACCTTCGCCCCGGGCGTGCGCTTGATCCGCTACCTGGCTCCCCCCTTCGGCTCTGCGGATGGGCCCCGGCGTTACGACTGGCGGCTCCGCTCCGGCGTCGTCAGCCACCTGACGAATACCACGTACCGGAAGAATCCGTCCCACCCGAACGACGCCGTTCACATGATCGAGCTGGGGCTGGACCTATTCTTCTCGCCCCGCTTTTACCTCACCGGACAGGCCTATACCTCCTTCGTGGGAGACGCGGGCGGCTACCAGATCGGGCTCCTGGGCCCTGGATTGACACTTCCCCTGGGCTCGTCTCCACTTTCTCTATCCACTGAGGCCTACCTCGGGGCGGGAGGCGGTGCCGGGGTTGATACCCAGGGTGGACTCCTTGCGGGAGGAAGGGCGGAGTTGGAGTGGGAGCTGGGACCGGCGCTTCGGCTCCGTGGTGGAGCAGGGACGCTCGCCGCTGTCCAGGGGCGGGGCATGAATCCGCTCACCCTCCACGCCGGATTCTCCGTGCCCTTCCGGTCGTCGCACTGATCCGCAGGTGCGGCCCACGGCGTACCCCGGTGCCCAGTGGTCTTTAGAGCGATGCGCTATCCCAGCCTTCGGGGCGCCGCGGGGGATGTGGCCATGACCTTCGCTGCCCTCTTCCCAACTCGGCTGCCATGAATCTGAAAGCTCAACAGGTTATTTTATAGCAGCGGGTCGGGAATGGATGGAGCCCGGTCCGTGCTCCGGTCGCCCACCGGGGACCGAGGCGTTCCTCCTTCCATCCGGGAGGGTATTTCCATGCCGCGCCATCGGTGTGGACCGGCATCCCGGCCAGTCCGTCTCCTTCTTCTGTTCCTGGCACTTCTGGTGATCCCCTTCCTTTCGGCCTGCGGGGAAGGCGATCGCCCCGGGCCGCCCCCGGAGCAGCTCCCCGGGGTGTGGATCGCCATCGAATCGGAATTCGTTCAGGTCGCACCTCCGCGCCAGAGCGTGGACATGGTGGCGCTTGGAGGCTCCGTCACCCTCATCCTCAGGCCCGACGGGACCTTCGTGCTGGACGTCGTGGCCCCCGGTGACACCCGGCCCTGGCGCCGGGAGGGCATCTGGATCGACGACTGGGACGTGCTCCGGCTCGAGTACACGG
>SKJY01000340.1 GCA_007121775.1 Gemmatimonadota bacterium | reverse complement strand
GATCGGTTGCTTCGGCGTTGACGACATCCGAGCCGATGATGTGGATGCCGAGACGCTGGTCCGTCGGGCCGAATCGGCGCTGACCCAGGTCCGCTCCCGGGAAGGTCAGCAGCGCGTCCATCTCTACGGCGCACCCCAGGCCACCGACTGACCGCAGGTCGGACACCACGCTGCTAACCCGGCGCGACCACACCCCCGGGGCCCTTCCATGGCCTCCACGCCACGCTGAAGGTTCGCCACACTGACAGGCCACCGTCCCTCGGCCTGCTTCTTTCGCAGAAATCCGTTGCATAATCAGTGGTTTGGTGGCACCTTGCCAGACTGACCTTGTGTCAGCTACCCTGCCACGGCCTGCATCACCACACCGCATGTTGGCACCCCGCAACGCTGTAGGGGCCTTCCACCAGGAAAATCTGTCGCACCCCTGCCCTATGGTACGTTCCATGCCCACCACAGGTGGTGGGGAGTGCCCGCCAGTGGGCTCAGGAGTAATCCGGCGAGTAGGACGGGAGGATCAATGATGGCCACAAGAGAAGGAGCTGCGGCAGCGCGCTGGCGCCGACCCGGAGCCGGGCGGGGAGCGGATGAGGGAGATGATTCCGCCCTCGACCGGAAGTCACGGGAGAGCATCAGCGTCCTCATCGTCGACGACGAAGACACGATCCGGGAGAGCTGTGCCAGCGTGCTGGCTCAGGAAGGATACCAGATCAAGACCGAAGGTCGTGGAGATCTGGCCCAACAGCTCATCCAGCGCCGGTCCTTCGACATCGTCCTCCTGGATCTCTACATGCAGGGCGTCGGGGGGATGAAGCTCCTGGAGTCCGTGCTGGAGACGAGCCCGGACTGCATCGTCATCATCATGACGGGCAACCCCTCGGTGGAATCCAGTCTGGCGGCCCTCCGCTCCGGGGCGTGGGACTACCTTCCCAAGCCCTTCTCCGCCACCCAGCTCCACGTTCTCATGGGTCGGGCGAGCCACGCCGTCATGGTGGGCCGCGACAGCCAGCAGCGTCAGACGTCGCTGCAGATGGAGCACGGGCACGGACAGGACTCGGAGGTGGCATTCCTGGGAAGCTCCGAGGCCTTCCAGGCGGCGCTCAAGCTGGCCCGGAAGGTGGCCCGCACCGACGCGTCGGTCTTCATCACCGGGGAGAGTGGTACCGGCAAGGAGATGTTCGCCAACTATATCCACAGCCAGAGCCGGCGGTCGGCCCGCCCCCTGGTGGCCCTGAACTGCGCGGCTCTTCCGGAGACCCTCCTGGAGTCTGAGATGTTCGGGCATGTGAAGGGGGCGTTCACCGGAGCGGTGAAGGACAAGCCGGGGCTGCTTGAGGCCTCCCACCGGGGAACCCTCTTCCTGGACGAACTGGGTGAGATGTCCATGACCATCCAGGCCAAGCTGCTCCGGGTCCTGCAGGACGGAGTGGTGCGACGGGTGGGAAGCTCGTCTACCGACGCCATGGTGGATGTGCGCTTCATCGCCGCCACGAACCAGGAGCCGCTCCAGGCGGTGGATGAGGGGAAGCTCCGCCGCGATCTCTACTACCGCCTTCGGGTCGTGCCCATCCACCTTCCGCCTCTCCGAGCCCGCACCGCCGACATCCCGGTGCTGGCAAACCACTTCTTCATCCGCTACTGGCGGCGGCATCGGGACGCCAACACCTCGCCTCCCGCCCTCTCGGCGGCAGCGCTCCGGGACCTCCAGAGTCGGAGCTGGCCCGGTAATGTCCGGGAGCTCCAGAACGTGATGGAGCAGCTCGTCATCCTCACCGAGGCCACCAATGAGATCGGACCGGATGACCTTCCGCCGGCTGAGGATCGGGAGCGAAGTGGGTGGGGGAGTGGGGACGGCGCGATCGGCATCTCCGAGTCACTCCTGGAAGCCGAGTACCATGTGGCCCGGGACCGGCTCATGGCCGAGTTCGAGCAGGCCTACCTGGAGCGTCTCGTGCGGAACAGTGAGGGGAACATGTCGGAGGCCGCGCGCCGGGCAGGCGTGGACCGGACGACCCTCTACCGTCTCATGCAGAAGCATGAGCTGGAGAAGCGTGATCTGATGGATGGTGGAAGCTGAAATGACCAGCTTCACCCCAGGCGCCCCCCCCGGTGCCGGCCCCTCCTTCCCAATGGAACGGCCCCCTCCCTACCCTCAGGGGGGCACGCCTCCCCCTACGCTGGAAGAGCGCATCCCGTATCCGGATCTCCTTGAGGGCGTAAGGCGGATCCTGAAACGATGGCATGAGCACGATCCGGAGGCGGGGGGGTCCGGAAGCGGCCGGACGGAGGAGCTCACGGAGGAGTTGATCCGGGTCTCGGAAGCGGTCGCCGATGCAGCCACGGGGCGGGTGGTGACCCGTCCAGGGGACGGTCTCGTTCTCCGACGCCGGCTCCTGGAGCTCCTCCGCACCGAAATCGTCTCGGTTTGGACCGATGAGGCCGGCCTCAGACCCGATGCCGAAGAGATGACGGGCGCCCTCCACGCATTCCAGCATGTGGCTGAAGCCTGGTCACCCCGCTGGGACGACCACTTCGGTGTGAACCTTCAGGGTCCCGACGGACTGGAGCTGGCGGTAGAGGTCGCCCACGACTTCCGGTCTCCCCTCTCGTCCATCCTCTTCCTGGCAGATACCCTGCGGGAGGGAGGAAGCGGTGAACTGAATGAGCTTCAGAAGCGCCAGCTCTCCCTCATCTACGGTGCCGCCCTCTCCATGGTCTCCATGGCAACGGATGTGGTGGACCTGGGTCGGGGCGGGGTGAAGCAGGGGGCCAGGGAGCCCACCCCCTTCTCCGTCTCCGAGGTGATGGATTCAGTTCGGGAGATGGTGGAGCCCATGGCGGAGGCCAAGGGGCTCGAACTGGTGGTGATCCCGCCGGAGGGGGATCTGCGGCAGGGAGACCCGGAGGCGCTCAGGCGGTCCCTCCTGAACCTCACCACCAACGCCGTGAAGTTCACAAGCGAAGGGTTCATCGAGGTGGCGGCGCAGAGCCGGGGTGGGCGCACCGTGGTGTTCTCGGTGCGGGATACGGGGCCGGGCATCCCCGAGAACGCTCAGCCGGACCTCTACCGGACCTTCCGGCCCTTCCAGGGTCGCTCCGGCTACCACTTCTCCGGAACCGGGCTGGGACTCACCATCGTGCGCAAGCTTGTGAAGAGCATGGGGGGTGCGCTGGAATTCGAGACCGGTCGAAAACTCGGCACCCGCTTCCACTTCACGCTGGAGCTGGAGCCGGTGTCCACGATCTGAGCCTCCCGGTGCCGGGAGGCGAAGTCCGGGTGCTGATCTGTCCTCGGGTGTGAGCCGGACCCTGCCCTGGCCTGTGCTGCAGTGGTGGGCTATCCGCAGGGCCGCTCCGGGATCCGCACCGCCCGGTACTGGTAGTTCCGGGGAAGAAGCGTCGCTCCCGTCTCCTGGAAGTACTCGTCCCAGAAGCTCCGCACCCGCTGGGACGCCGGTGTGTCCGTTCGGGCACCCACCACCACCACACAGACGCCGGTCAGATCCGGTAGGGTCCCGGTCCGCGCCTGCTGCTGGATCCATCCTGCCGGCGGCATGCGCACCAGCCCCTCCATGTTCATGACGGCGTTGGCCTGGAGCATGTCGGAGAAGAGGATGAGGGTGGCTCGGTGGCCAGGGAAGGCCGCCACCTCCGCAGCCACCAGGTGGAGGGTCGACAGGACATCGGTGCCCAGGAAGTCATCCCGGTCGTCGGGATCGGTGAAGCGGGTGAGATAGTCCCGGGCATCCTGGATGAAGCGGGCCCTCGCTACCGAATCCCGGGCCATGACCCGTTCCCGGAACTCCCTCGGGGGAACGTCCTGGGCCCAACGGACGGGATCCTCGTCCAGGGAGAGCTCCAGGATCTGGAGGGCCACGATCCGGTCGCCGTGAACCAGGTCGTCCAGACGCGCCCGCGTCGCCTCCTCATAGTGCTGCAGCTCGGCGTCGGTGACGCTGGTGGAGCGGTCGTAGACCAGGATGAGGAGCTCCGGATCCCGGCCTGCGGCAATCTCAGGGGGGAGGGGGGGAGGATCGCCTCCGCAGCCAACGGCCACCGCACCCACCATCCCAAGGACGACCATGAGGAGGACGGGGAAGCACCACCCACAAGGGGTGCCGCGCCGGTGCTGCTGAGGTTGGATCACCAGCTTGCCGTGGCTTCTTCGTTGAATCGGGTGCGAACCTGATTGAATCTGGCAGCCAATTCGGAACGTTCAACCCCGTACTCATCCGGCTCGCGGGTGGCGAGCTGCCCGTTGGCGGAGGGAGCGTTGATCCCCAGGGCCGGAGGCGCGGCGAAGGCGGGGATCCGCTTCGGGTCCATGCCCCGGGCCCGACCGTTTTCGGCCCGGTAGAGCCTAACCACCGACTCGAGCTGGGTCATGACCTGTGGCCACTCGCCAATGGGGTTCAGGGTCACCAGCGTCTTCATCTCCCGGATGTCCCGGGAGACCGCCGACAGAAGGCCCGACACCTCATGGGCCGTCTCTTCTCCCTGTTCGATGATGGCCAACCGCTTCTCCTCGAAGGGCGATTCGTCGAAGCGTTCCGTCCGGGAATCGCGGCGGTGGAAGTAGGCGGCGGAGATGGCGGCCAGGACCAGAGTCAGGTTGAGGAGGAGAACGGGGAAGGTCATGCGCGCCATGGCGGCGGCGTATTCGCGCATCTCCACCGCCGCCTCCTGGAGATCGTCGGCCCGGTTCGAGAGCTGGTTCGCCGCCAGGAGTTCACCATCGACCCTGAGCCAACTGGCCTCCCGCCGGTACTCCTCCACCTGCGCCATGTCCTGAGCGAACCGCTCTTCTCCCACATCGCCCAGGGTGACCCGGGCATCGTAGAGCACCCCCAGGGTCAGGATGATCCCGGCACCGGTGAGGATGAGGGGCACGGCGTTTTCCATCATGGAGCGGCCCTGCACCGTGTAGCGGTTCTCCTTCCGGTCGCCCTGCATCACCAGCTCCCGCAGCGAGCCGCCGAAGAAGTGGCAGAGCACACACAGGAAGGTGATGATCCCCAGAGCCAGGAGCGTGGCGTCGGGGCGGAAGATGAGCTGGGCGATGACCCGCTCGGCGCCGGCAAACCACCCGTCGGACATCTCGGTGAGGAGCCGGATCTGACGTTCGGTCAGGGGATCCCGGGGCAGAAGGGCCGAGAAGACCGGGGCATTGGCAAAGAACTCCACCAGCCCCAGGAAGCCCAGGGCAGCGGCGTACACCGGGGTGGGGATCCCGCGACGGCGGGCCCCACCACTGGCCAACTGCCCCTCCACCTCGTCACGGCGAAGGGTGTACCGCGCCTTGAGCCGAACCAGCTCGTTGGTAAGGCGCTGCAGACGATCTATGGCCAGGGCGGTCCGACCGAGCTTGTCCGACGCGGCCCCCTCCGCTTCGGCCATCCTCTCGGAGGTCTCGCGATGGGCAGAGGCCATCCACCGCTGGAACGTTCCCCGACAACGCTCGCCCAGATCCAGCTCGGAAGGGGAGGGCCCCTCGTGGTCCAGCGCCGGAAGGTCCCTGTCGGCGTCGGCCTGGGCAGTGCGCCGAGCCTCATCTCGAAGACGGCTCAGGGCGTCGTCCAGCATCCCCTGGGTCAGGGAGGCCTGGGGCATCATGGGGGCGGGGGACGGCGAGTAAGGTGGGGGTGACGCCGGAGTCGTGGGGGGCGAGAAGGAGGGTGGCGGCTCAGGGGACCTCTGGGGGGCCGGGGTCTCCCGGGTCATGCCGGCGGAGGAGGAGCCCGCAGAGCCGGAGGGCCTGGATTCCGAGGCGTCAGCCGTGCCCTGCCCGGCCTGCTTCCCCTCGAGGGAACGGAGCCAGGTTGGGTCCTGCTTCTCCATCTCAGCCCACCTCCCGGGGACTGGCGCCCCGCCGCTCGGCCACCCGGGGTTGGTCTCCACGGCGAGACTCGTACGCCTCCCGGAGGCTGACGCTGGGGAAGTAACTCTCACAGGCCGCGGCCACCAGCTCCGGTTTCAGCATCGGCCTCCTGCCCAGGTAGAGGGCCGTGTCCACCAGGTCCGCGATGACGTCGCGGGGGTGGCAGGCCCGGGGCTCCAGTTCGCCCCGGTTGTAGTAGTTCTCGTAGATCAGGTCCACCGCAGCAGGATCGAATTCGATCCCCTGGCCCTCGCACACCCGCCGGAAGATCTCGGTGTATTCTTCCGGGGTGGGATTCCTCACCTCCAACTTGTACCGGATCCGCCGCAGGAACGCCTCTTCCACCAGGTCGTGGGGATTGAGGTTGGTCGAGAAGACCACCAGGCAGTCGAAGGGGACAGTCAGCTTGTGGCCGGTGTTCATGGCCAGGAAGTCCACCCCCTTGTCCAGGGGGATCATCCACCGGTTCAGGAGATCCCGGGGGTGCACCCGCTGGCGCCCGAAGTCGTCGATGACGAAGACGCCGCCATTGGCCTTCATCTGGGGCGGGGCGCTGTGGATCCCGGTGTGGCG
>SKJY01000233.1 GCA_007121775.1 Gemmatimonadota bacterium | reverse complement strand
TGGAAGAGGAGATGGCGGGGGTGCGGGTCCTGGTCTCCGCCGGTCGAGCGGCCCGTGAGGATGTCCGGATCCGGGTGCGGCAGCCCCTCTCTACCCTCTTCGCTGTTCTGCCCCGGGGGAGCCGGGCGCCGCGGGACGAGGTGGTGGAGGTACTGAAGGACGAGCTGAATGTGAAGGAGGTCCGTTTCCTGGATCGTGCCGACTCGCTGGTGACCCTCAAGGCCCGGCCCGACTTCCGGGTCCTGGGGCCGCGCTTCCAGCGTCACAGCCAGGAGGCGGCGAAGGCCATCCGCGCTCTGGCCCCCGATCGGCTCGCAGCATTCTCGGCCGGAGAGCAGGTTCTGATCCAGGTCGCCGGAGAGTCGGTAGCCCTGGAGGCCGATTGGCTCGCGGTGGAGCGGGAGGCCCAGGGAGAGCTCGTGGTCCGCTCCCAGGATGGGTTCACCGCCGCCCTGGACCCGGTCCTGACCGAGAACCTCCTCACCGAGGGGATGGCCCGGGAGCTGGTGAACCGGATCCAGCGTCTCCGGAAGGACGCCGGCCTGGAGATCACCGACCGGATCCACCTGCAGGTGGAGGGGACCGACCGGGTTGCGCGTGCGGTTGAGGGGTTCCGCGACTTCATCGCAGGGGAGACGCTGGCGCTGGCGCTTCACATGGCTCCGTCGGGGGAGGCGAACGGAGACGTTCCCGTGGGGGATGATGCCGCAGCGGACGGCGACTTCGCGGCGGAAGCGGAGCTGGAGGATGAGGTGGATGGTCAAAGGGTGCGCATCCTCCTCAGACCGGCCTCGTCCGAGGCTGCGCCCCAGGGGAACCGAGCGTGAAGACCTTTCGGGTTCCCGATGAGGCGGAAGGACTTCGCCTGGACGTCTGGGTCTCGGAGCAGGCGGGGCTCTCCCGTAGCCGGGTGGCCCGGCTGGTGGCGGAGGGACAGGTTCTCCTGAATGGTGAGGTGCCCCGGAAGGCCGAGCCCCTCACCCCCGGAGATCAGGTGCGACTGGAGGAGCCGCCGCCCGAGCCGGTGGCAGCGGAGGCCGAGGATCTGCCCCTGTCCATCGTATGGGAAGATTCCCACCTCCTGGTGGTGGACAAGGCGGCGGGGATGGTGGTGCACCCGGCTCCTGGCCACCGGAGCGGGACGATGGTGAACGCCCTCCTCCACCATGTGCGGGATCTCTCGGGCATCGGTGGCCGGCTCCGACCGGGGATCGTGCATCGCCTGGACCGGGATACCTCCGGGCTCCTGGTGGTGGCCAAGGACGACCAGACCCATCAGGCCCTCCAGGACCTGCTCCGGCGTCGGAAGATCCGGCGGCTCTACCTGGCTGCTTCGTGGGGACATCTGGACCGGAGCCCCCGGAGGGTGGACGCCCCCATCGGCCGAGATCCCTCGAACCGCCTCCGGATGGCGGTCCACGCGGATGGACGGCGGGCCGTGACCCACCTCCGGGTCGTGGAAAGTTGGCCGGCCGCCGAACTCCTGCAGGTTGGACTGGAGACCGGGCGGACTCATCAGATCCGGGTCCATCTGGCCCACCTCGGCCACCCGGTGGTGGGTGACCAGCTCTACGGTGCCGGGTGGGAGCGGGGGATGGGGGGCTCCATCCGGGAGTTCGCCCGGGAGTTGGCCAGGCGGACCCCCCGCCAGTTTCTGCATGCCCATCGTCTAGCTTTCCGTCACCCGGTGACGGGGGAGGAACTTCGGTTCGAAGCTCCACTCCCCCCGGATCTGGCGGGAGTGGCGAGATGGGCTCGGAGCCGCCTCTCCGGAGAGACCGCCTCCACCTCCAAACCGGGAGACGCCTGATGGATCTCGATCCCCGGATGACCTTCGACAGCTTCGTGGTGGGCCCGGCAAACCGACTGGCTGCGGCAGCAGCCCGCCGGGCGGCGGAGAGCCCGGGGAAGGGGTACAACCCGCTCTTCCTGTACTCGGATTCGGGGCTTGGGAAGTCGCACATCCTCCACGCCATTGCCCACCACTGCACGCGGCACTATCCGGAGCGTACCGTCCGGTACCAACCCCTGGAGCTCTACATCAGCGAGTTGGCGGACGCCATCGCGTCGGATTCGGAAGCCTCGCTGGACGTCCGTTACCGGGATCTGGATCTCCTTCTCCTGGACGACGTCCAGTTCCTGGCGGGTCAGCGGCAGGCCCAGGAGATGCTCCTGCGCCTCCTGGACCGTATCACGGCCAGGGAGGGCCAGGTGGTTCTGGCCTCGGACCGCTCCCCGGCCCAGATCGACGGTCTGGATTCCCGGCTCCTCAATCGATTCTCCGGGGGGCTCATCGTGGATATCGGGACTCCGGACATGGAGACCCGGTCGGCCATCCTCCGGCGCAAGGCGGAGGAGCGGGGGGCGACTCTGGCGGAGGGGGTACTCCAGTCGTTGGCCAAGGCGCCGTTCCGGAACGTCAGGGAGTTGCAGGGAGCCCTCAACCGGATTCTGGTGCTTCAGGAACTGGAGGGACGCCCCATCTCGTTGGAAGAGCTTCCGGCGCTGATCCAGGGACTTCCGGGAGCCCGGATCCAGGTGCCGGACCCATCCCCCCCTTCCGGGCGCCAGGCCTCCACGGCGCCCGCCTGGCGGCGTCGGCTCGAAGCCTCGGCGGAGGCGGCGGAGGCGGAAGGGGTCCAGGCCAGACGACTCCGCCGTCTCCTGGAGCAGCCCCGGGAGCCCGAGGGGTGGGAGGCCGCTCTCTCCGACTTCGAGGCTGCCCTGGACCGGATCCGGGAGATCCGTCGGGAGTTGGACTCCCTGGGGAACCCCTGGCCGGAGGCGGCGGCCAACCTGCTCCGGAACCCGGATCGCCTGGACGAATCCGAGGCGCTCCTGGCGTCGGCCCGGGAGCGTGTACGTCCTTTCGGCTCGATCCCGGAGGGGCCCGAGTTGGAGCGACTGGAGGATGGGATGTCCCGTCTGGCCATCCGAGCAGCGGACCGGCTCCTTCAGGCGGACCACCCGGACTACAACCCCCTCTTCCTCCATACCACCTCCCAGGGGCGGGGCCAGAGTTTCCTGGCGGCGGTGGGGCGGAGCCACCGGAGCCGCAATCCGGAGGCACGCGTCGCCTTCGTCTCGGCGGCGGAGTTTGCCGAGGAGTTCATCGACGCGCTGGCCCGGGGCGTGGCCGGGGCCTGGCGGGAACGCTGGTGGACAGTGGACGTGCTTCTTCTCCATGGAGTCCATGAACTCTCCATGATGGAGCGGGCCCAGGACGAGTTCTTTCACCTCTTCGAGGCCCTCAAGCGGCGGAATGCCCGGATCTTCCTGGTTGCGGATCGGATTCCATCGGAGATCGAGAAGGTGGATGACCGGCTGCTGAGCCGGTTCGAGGGAGGGCTCGTTGTGGATCTGGGGAAGGCTCCGGCCCGGCCCCAATCGGAGCCCTCGCCCGGGATACCGACGGCGAGTGAGCCGGTGCCCACCACCCCTTCCCCCCCCTCCACAAGGCGTCCCCAATCACCGGGGATCGGCGCCGGGGCGTCGGAGCAGGAGTTGGAACTCCTTCGAAGGCTTGCCGCCATGACCGCGCTGCCGGGTGCCGGTAGGTCCGAGGAAGTGGATTCCGGGGAGTCCCCGAAGGACCCGGCAGCGAGTGACGGAGGCTGGCGCCCGTCGCGGGAGCGGGTGATCTGGGACTGGCCCATCATCGAGGAGCAGATCGTGGAGGAGTACTCGAATCAGGGGCGGGGTGAATGGGCATCGAAGGCGCGCTGACTGAGGTTGGGCTGGCGGACATCTGCCAGCTTCTGGCCATGGGACGGAAGACCGGGCGTCTATCCATCACGGATCGCTCCAACTTCGCGCACATCTACTTCGAGGATGGCCTGGTCATCCACGCTGTGATCCTGAATCGGCCTGACCGCCTGGCGGACCTCCTGGTGGGAAACAAGGTGGTGGATCCAGCGGCGCTGGGCAGAGCGCGGGCGAAGCGAAGTGGTGATCCGGGAGAGCGGCATTACGCCCGGATCCTGGTGGACGAGGGAGACCTGCGAGCTCAGGACCTGGAACGCTATGTGGCGGTGACGGTGGAGGAAGCTGTCTACCGTCTCTTCATGTGGGAGGAGGGCTCCTTCAACTTCCGGGGCGGGGTCACGCCCGACGCCCACATCCCGGCGCAGGTGCACATCCCGGTCCAGAACCTTCTCCTGGAGGGTGCGCGCCGGGCCGATGAGTGGACCCAGATCCGACAGGTCGTACCCTCGGATCAAGCCATCTTCCGGCTGGCGGAGCTGCCGCCGGAGGGGGCTGAGGAAGCGCCGACACCCGAGCACCGGCCGGTGCTGGATCTCCTGGACGGCCGTCGGACCGTGGACGAGATCGTGCGAACCCTGGGCACGGTGGAGTTCGAGGTTTCCCGGATTCTCTTCGAGATGGCCAGGGAGGGGTGGGTCGCTCGGGAGGTGGAGGAGGCTCCCAAGAAGAAGGTGGAGGTCGGGGATGCCGATTCACCCGCCCAGGGGCATCTGGAGCTGGCCCGTGCCTTCCACGACTCAGGGATGCTGGAAGAGGCGGAGCGGGAGTTGAACCAGGTACTGGAGCATCGGGCCTCGGATCCGGAGGCTCGGGATCGGTTGGCGTCCATCGCCCTCCGGACGAAGCGACCCGCCGAGGCCCTCGCCCACCTGGATGTGGTGGGCGAGGTGGCGGGTCCCAGCTATCCCCGGCTCCGGAACCGTGCGTTGGCGCTTGAGCTCCTGCACCGGTATCCGGAAGCGCTGGAGGCGCTGGGCCAGGCGGCAGAGCTCGGGGTGAATGATCCGGAGCTTCCCCTGGCTAGTGGGATGATCCTGCTCAAGCTGGGGCGTGGGTCGGAGGCGCTGGAGTCTTTCCACCGATACAGGAAGGCCCTCCCCGCCGAGGAGGTCCCGGGCGCACGGTACTTCGCCTTCGCAGTCCTGGCCGCAGAGATGGCCGGAAGGGCGGAGGAGGCGTTGGAGCTCGGGCGGGAAGGGCTCAGCCGGCATCCATCCTCCGGCCCCATCCTGGTGAATCTGGGCGTCGTTCTGGAACGGCGGGGTGAGCCCACCACCGCTGAGGCCCTCTACCTCCGGGCCGTGGGAGAGAGCGGCACCCCGCCCCAGGCCCACCGGAATCTGGGGGATCTGGCCCTTCGTCGAGGAGATCGGGCCAGCGCCCGAGCCCACTATGAGCGGGCGGTTCGATTGAATCCGGAGCTGGGCGATGAGGTCTTCCTGCGGCTGGGAACCCTCTTCTACGAAGATGGCGATATGGACGCCGCCCGGGCTCTCTGGCGGAGAGCCCTGAAGCTGAACCCCGACAATGAGGTCGTGCGGACGAATCTGGGGCTGGTAGCCGCAGCGGCCGGGGCCTGACCGGGAGGCGGCGTGTCATCGGCGCCGGCGACGTGGATTTCAGGTCGCGGTCGGGGTGGGCCCATCCCGGTCCTTCTTCTGGCTGTGCTCCTGCTCCTCTCCGGGGCGACCTTGGGGTGGAGTCGAGGGCCGGCGCCCGATCCGACCCGGTCTCCTCTGGAAGTTCGTGCCGGCAGCGTCCTTGGGAGTTCCCTCGGTGGGGAACTCCTTCCAGACTCCCTGGTCAGGCCATCGCATGTGCCGGGAATCGAGGCGGCGGAGGTGCTGGCGCCGGAGAGCGATGCCCTCCGGGACCGGGTGCGGGTGGTGTACTGGCCGGAGCACCGGGCACGGGCAGAGCGTGTTGTGGCTACGGTGGAGCGGCATGCCCTTCTTCCCGGTATCCCCGAGGCGCACCCGACCCGGGCCTTCATCTTCCTGACCCCGGACGACGCACGTTGGGATGCCCTCACCGGTGGACGCACGCCCCACTGGGGAGCGGGAGTGGCCATTCCCGCCCTGGATCGGATCGTACTGCCGGTGCATCGAACCCCCTGGGACGGCTTTCATGCCGAGGCCCGGACAGTCCGCCACGAGTGGGCTCACCTGGGGCTCCACGACTACCTGCGGGGGCTCAGGATCCCCCGCTGGTTCGACGAGGGGTACGCTCAGTGGTCTTCAGGGGGGTGGAATGTGGAGGAGGCCTGGCGCCTCAGGTTGCAACTCGCCACAGGGTCCGCACCGCCGCTGGATTCCCTCAGCCTCTCCTGGCCACGTGCTCGCGCGGAGGCTGAGATCGCCTATCTACTGGCGGCCTCGGCCATGGAATATCTGGTTTCCGGATCAGGGACCCGGGGGGTGGAGGTCTTCCTGGCCCGTTGGCGGGAGGGCGGGGACTTCGAGGAGGCCTTCCGGGCCACCTTCGGGATCACCACCGGGACCTTCGAGCGCCAGTGGACGGAGCATGTGAAGCGGCGCTACGGCTTCCTCCTGGTGCTGGGGCAGTCCACCCTCTTCTGGCTCTTTCTCGGGGCTGCCCTGCTGGGACTGTGGCGGATCCGCAGGAAGCGGGACCGGGAGCGGATGGAACGGCTCAGAGCCTCGGAGGTGCCGGAGCTGCCTGCATGGTGGGATCCGCCGCAGGCACCCCC
>SKJY01000028.1 GCA_007121775.1 Gemmatimonadota bacterium | reverse complement strand
CCGCGACACTCTGCCCGATCCAACCTCTGCCCATGCCCTCTGCACTCGACACCGCCACCCGGCCCGCCCCAGCACCCACTTCCCTTCGTTCGGTGGCTCTGGATCTGGTGGTGGGAGGAGGGCTCACGCTCTTGGTGGCCTGGCTTGCCGGGGCCGTGGCGGGGGTGGGGGGCGGTGCACTGATCGCCCCCACGGCGGCCCTCTACCTCCTGCTCAGCGGGCTCCTGATCCGGGGTCGTCCCCGCCGCCTACCGGGCCGGGGGCTCGGCCCTCCGAACCGCATCACCCTGGCCCGGGCCTCACTGGTGCTCCCGGTGGCGGCCTTCGTTCTCCCCGGGATCCCCCTGACCACCCCTGCCCTCTGGTGGATCATCGGCGCCTCGACGCTGGCGCTGTCCCTGGACGGGGTGGACGGACGGGTAGCCCGCAAGACCGGGACGGCCACGGCGTTCGGCGCTCGCTTCGACATGGAGCTGGACGCCTTCCTACTCCTGGCCCTCTCGGTGCTGGTCTGGCAGAGCGGGCAGGTGGGTCCATGGGTGATCCTCATCGGCGCCCTCCGCTACCTCTTCGTGGCCGCCGGCTGGATCTGGCCGACGCTCCAGGGGGCGCTACCGCCCTCCTTTCGCCGGAAGACGGTGTGCGTCGTCCAGGGCGTAGCGCTCCTGGTGGCCCTGGGGCCCATCATCCCCGGCGTTCTCGCCGTGGCCGTGGCGGCGATAGCGCTCCTGCTCTTGGTATACTCTTTCGGAGTCGACACCGTCTGGCTCTTTCGGCATGGAGAGCCGCCGGCCCAGGAAGCGGAGGAAGAGCCAGCGAGCCCTCAGCGCGTGCCCTGAGCGCGTGCCCTCAGCGTGTGCCCTCAGCGCGTGCCCTCAGCGCCCCATGACGATCCCTTCCCGGCGCGGGTCGGCTCCCCCGAAGAGCCCGCCGTCCGGCATCCGCTGGATCCCCTGAAGGCCTGAGGTCAGGGCCGTCTCGGTCACCTCATGACCCCGGAGGCGGAGCGCCTCCACGACGGTGGTGGGGAAGCGTCCTTCTTCCAGGATGGAGGGACCGTTGTAGTTGGCGAAGTTCGGGAGATCGATGGCTTCCTGCGCGTTTAGTTCCCAATGGAGCATGCCCTTCAGAGCCTTGGCCGTGTAGTGGATGATCCCGGCGCCTCCGGGCGAGCCGACGCTGGCCAGGAATTCGCCCTCCGCGTCGAAGACCAGGGTCGGGGCCATGCTGGAGCGGGGGCGCTTCCCAGGCTCGACCCGGTTCGCGATGGGGCGTCCATCGGCATCCCTGGGGGTCAGGGAGAAATCAGTCAGTTCGTTGTTCAGGTGGAAGCCGCCCGGCAGTCCCGTGCCCCCGTCGGACATGATCCGGCTGCCGAAGCCGGACTCGATGGTGGTGGTCATGGATACGGCGTTGCCATTCCGGTCCACGATGCTGATGTGACTCGTCCCCCGGTCGGGCTGGAATGGGTGATCGCCAAGCGCGGCAGCCGCCAGAACCCCAGGCTCACCGGGCTCTGCGATCCCCATGCTCTCCTCTCCTACAAGACCCGCCCGCTCAGCCAGGTAGGCCGGTTCGAGGAGGCTCTCCCAGTCCCCGGCGGGGGCTTCCACGAACCGCGGGTCCGCCACGAACCGGTTCCGGTCGGCGAAGGCCAGCCGTGCCGCCTCCATGTAGAGGTGTAGCCAGTCGGCGGAGGGGACCCCACCCATCAACTCCTGGGCCGGGCGATCCACCTCCTCCAGGATTCCCAGGATCTGCATCACCGCCAGATGTCCCGAGGACGGGGGAGGGAAGCCGCAGATGCTGAGGTCCCGCCAGGGGGTGCAGATTGGCTCCACCTGAAAGTCCTCTTCCGGGTAGGCCGCCAGATCGTCCAACGTCATGGCGCCAGGCCGCTCCGGGTGCCCCTGGACCCGGGCCACCACGTCTTCAGCGATGGCTCCGTGGTAGAAGGCCTCCGCACCTTCGTCTGCGATGCGGCGAAGGACCTGGGCCAGCGCCGGGTTCCGGAGGGTGTGCCCCACCGGATGCGGGTCACCGGTGTCGTCGTAGTAGAGGGCCCCGGCAATGGGGTCCTGCCGGAGGCTCTGATCCGCGTCCAGGAGCCCGTGGAGGCGGGGGCTGATCCGGAACCCTTCCTCCGCCAGGGTGATAGCGGGCTGGAAGAGCTGGGCCCAGGGCAGCTGGCCGTAGCGGGCGTGGGCCATCTCCAGCATGGCCACCGTGCCGGGGACCCCCACCGACAGACCGCTACGCACCGCCTGGGCGAAGGGGAGGGGATCGCCGGCCGCGTCCAGAAAGAGCTCCTCCGTAGCGGCTGCCGGAGCCGTCTCGCGGCCGTTGTAGGCGGTGACCTCAGCACCATTCCAGTGCAGGAGGAAGGCGCCTCCCCCGATCCCGCTGGACTGGGGCTCCACCAGGGTGAGCACCATCTGCACGGCGACAGCGGCGTCCACCGCCGAGCCCCCCGCCTCGATGATCTGGAAGCCTGCGTCGGTGGCCAGGGGGTTGGCGGCGGCGACGGCGAACTCCTGGGTGGCCCACCCGGGCTTCTCCTGGAACCCGGTGGCCATCTCCGGCTGTTCCGGGATGGTGTAGGTGAGCCCGGGCTCCTCCGCGGCCTGAACGGCGCTTCGGTCATCGGCCATGGGCACCCCGTCGTCCGCCGGTTCGCAGGCGACGAGGTTAAGGAGGGCGATGGAGGCCCCAACGAGAACCCCCAGGGCGCGCAGAACGCTCATCTTACGCAGAATGCCCATGGTGCGCAGCACGCCCATCTTACGCAGCGCGCCCATGGTGCGGCGGGAGAGTTGGGGGAGGGCCAAATGGAGGTCCGGGGATGCGGTCATGGCTTTGGGTCCATGGCGGTAGCGAGGGGGATGGGACCGTCCCCGAGCTCAAGTCCCAGGTGGACCGGGACGCCGGGAGCTGGGAGGGGTGGGAATCAGTCGGATTCCAGTGCGAGCCGGACCCGCCTCCGGATCCGATCCAGGTCCTGGAAGTGCTCCACCACCTCGGCATCGGAGGCCGAATCGGCTCCTAGGGTGAAGGCCTCCAGAAGCGCCGCATCCACCGCCCGGATCAATTCGGGATCCAGACGATTCACCAGGGCGGGACTTGAGGCAGCAGGGGAGACCTGCACGGGACGCCTCCGACGCCGTCGTCCAGCCGACTCTCCCGGAGCATCCGAGACCGGCGTATCTGGCCTGGAGGCAACGCCATGGCTCCCGGCAGTAGGGGTCCCCGGCCCGGACGTCTTTGCCGATGGACCCTTGGTTGCTGGGACCTTCTCGGCTTCCGGAATCTCCCTCTCCGATTCTTCGGAGGGGATGGGGAGGCCCCGGTCTTCCAGACGGATTCGGTTCAGCGCCGGTTCCCGGACCAGCCTCTCTACCCGGGTGATGGGGACCTGGGCGGCCACCTCGCTTCCCACCGTCAGCGCCAAACGTTGAAGCAGTTCGACGTTGCTGATCTCCGGGTGGCTCCTGAGGAGACGGGCAGCCGCGGCGATGACGGCAGGGGATACGGTGTTGCGTCGGGCAAGCAGCATGGGTCGGTTCCAGATTCGGACCCGGACACACTGCACCTGTGGCGGCACTCCACCGGAGGCGCGGGGACACCGGATCATTCACGATTATGGTTAGACTATGATATTCGCCCCAATGAACTGAAATGTCCACCGGGCCAGGCCACATTCCGCACCTTCCTCCTCCCGGAGGGCGGGCTCACCTTTCCCGCTTGATCAGCCCTGCCTGGGCTTCCCCTCCTTCCTGCTCTTCCGGCTCCTCGTCTTTGATCACTTCCACTCGAGTGCGCACCGCCTTACCCCGGGGTTCAAATCCGGTACCTCTGGCCTGGGTCGAGACCCTGGTGTACGCTGCACCGAAAAGGACCAGGAGAGACGAGGCATAGACCCAGAGCATGATCACGACCAGCGCCCCGGCCGCCCCGTAGGTGGAGGCCGGCGCGGCGCGGGTGAGGTACATGGACACGAGGAACTGGCCCAGGACGAAGAGTACCCCGGTGATGAGGGCACCCCGGCCCACATCCCGCCAGGCGATCTGGACATCCGGAAGGACTTTGAAGATCAGACCGAAAAGGGCCGCCGAAATCAGAACGGACAGTCCCAACTCCCCCAGGAATGTGAGCGCTCCCCCGGGGAGGGGAAGGATCTCCTGACCGTACCGGAGGAGGGTCGCCGTGAAGGTGGTAATGAGGAAGGATGCCAGGATGAGTGGGCCGATGAGAAGGATCATGGCCAGGGAGAGGCCCCGGGAGATGGCCATGTTCACCACGCCGCTCCGGGTAGCCTGGGTCGTCACCCCCCAGATTCGGTTCAGCGCCTTCTGGAGTTGGGCGAACACCGTGGTGGCGCCAAAAAGGATCGCTCCGATCCCAACGAGGGTGGGGAAGATTCCCGCCTCCTCGATCCGGGATCGGCGCACGGCGTCCTGCACCGCATCGGCGGCGGCCGGGCCTACCAGGTGCTCGATGGCCCCGGCGATCTCACCGCGCACGGCCTCCTCTCCCAGGAAGATGCCCACCAAGGTGATGAGGACGATGAGGACAGGGGCCAGGGAGAAGAGGGTGTAGAAGGCCAGGGCGGCGGCGAGTTGGAACGGGTCCCGCTTGAGCCAGAGGTCCAGGGATTCCCGGGCGATGCGGACGCCTTCCTTGGCTCGCTCCTTCATGGTCGTCTCCTCCTCGGCCTGCTAGGATCTAATCTTCTTCAACGCGGCCTGACGCGTTGAGGCCATCCCTCGATTCGGGGTGCCGGTGGGGTCGGCTTGGCCGGCGGCCTCTTTACCCGGAGGCGAGGGGTGTCGAGGGCCGGGATGGGGGTGCGGCTTGCTCCTCCAGGGCGGAGATTGCCGGGACCTGGGATGGGGGTGCGGCTTGCTCCCCGGCCCCGGACTGGTAGAATGCCCTCCGGGGTTCGACGCCCGGAGTCCCCTGGGCCTCCTTCGGGACCGGGGCGGTCATGCGGTTTCTCGGGGACCGGCACCCTCACATCGTCCAAGATCCCATTCCCCGCTGGAGGGTTCCCGTCGGATGTCCATGAACTTCCGGATGCCCCATACCCTGGCGCTCCTCTTCTTCATCATGGTAGCGGCGCTGGTGGCCACCTGGATCATCCCCCAGGGACAGTTCGCTACCGAGGTGTCTCCCGCTACCGGTGCAACGGTGGTGGTGCCCGGAACCTACGAGGTGAGCGACGAGCGCCGGATCCTGGGGCCATGGCAGCTCTTCACCGCCATTCCCCGGGCTTTCGCCGCCGCCCAGGACATCATCTTCTTCCTCTTCATCATCGGTGGGGTGCTGGCCATCATCCGGGCCACCGGCACCATCGATGCGCTCTTGGGGCAGCTTCTCGGACGGTTCAGCACCCGGCCCGCACTCCTGATCTTCTCCGTGGTCTTCGTCTTCGCTCTCACCTCCAGCGTCATGGGGGCGTCCGGCGAGTACATCCCCTTCATCCTGATCCTTGTGGCCCTCTGTCGGGCCATGCGAATGGACGCAATGACGGCGGTGGGGATGGTGGTGGCCGGGTACGGCATCGGATACGGTGTGGCGGCCTTCAATCAGTATACCGTTTTCATCGCCCAAGGTGTGGCCGAGATCCCGATCTACTCCGGTTGGCCGGTTCGTTTGGGGCTCACCCTTCCCTTCGTGCTCATCGGGGTCCACCACGTGTGGGGGTATGCGAAGCGCGTCCAGGAAGATCCCGAGCGGAGTCTGGTGGCTGACATCCCCATAGCGGGAGACGCGGCCCAGCCTCCGGCCGAGTACCCAACCATGACCTTCCGGCACGTACTGGTGCTGCTGGGCTTTCTCTCAGCCATCGGTATTGCCATCTGGGGGATCGCCACTCGGGGGTGGTATCTCATCGAGTTGGGGGCGGCCTTCCTCGTTCTTGGGCTGGCCACCGCCGTGGTCTTCCGACTGGGCGCCAGCGACGCCGCCCGGCGCTTCGTGCAGGGGGCCGGGGACTTGACCGAGACGGCCCTGCTGGTGGGGGTGGCCCGCGGGATTGCGCTGGTGATGGAAGATGGCCAGATCCTCCACACCATCGTTCACGGCCTCTCCATGCCACTGTCCACAGTGGGGCCGGAGCTGGCGGCGGTGGGGATGTTGATCATGCAGGCGGTGCTCAACCTCTTCGTACCCTCCGGAAGCGGGCAGGCCTTCGTCACCATGCCCATTATGGCTCCCCTGGGCGACATCGTGGGGGTGACTCGCCAGGTTTCGGTGCTTGCCTTCCAGTTCGGGGACGGTTTCTCCAACATGATCATCCCCACCAACGCCGTCCTCATGGGGATCCTGGGGATGGCAGGCATCCCCTATGACCGCTGGTTCCGCTTCTGTCTCCCCCTGTTCCTGAAACTCATGGCGGCGGCGGCGGTGACCATGGTGGCTGCCGTGGTGCTGGGGTTCTCGTAGTCGGGCAAAAACCGAATCCAGATTCGGTTTTTT
>SKJY01000098.1 GCA_007121775.1 Gemmatimonadota bacterium | reverse complement strand
CCGGTGCCTGTGCAACGCCCTCATGGCCGATGTGGGCGCAGCCCAGCTACGAGTGAACGGGACGAACGAGGAAGAGCCCGGCCTCCTCACCAGCGGCGACGACCTCCTGCGGCTCTCCCGGTTCCTGGGAGACCGAGAGCACTACGGAGCCGCCGATGTGGTCGAGTACCTCATGTCCGGCATCCAGGCGAACCCGGAGGACTCGAGCCCGGCCGCCCCCTAGTCCCCTCCTTCAGGGAAGGGCCCAGCCTGCCACCGCCACGAAGTGGCACACGGTGCCGGCCAGAACGAAGAGATGCCAGATGAAGTGCCAGTAGGGGAAGCGGTCCATGGCGTAGAAGATCACGCCGGCCGTGTACGCCACCCCTCCACCCACCAGCCAGGCCAACCCCGCAGGGGGGAGGCTCTGTACCAGTGGAACGATGGCCACCAGAGCCAACCACCCCATTCCCAGGTAGAGTGCCAGGGAGAGGCGGGGGAAACGAAGTCCCCCGAAGGCCTTCAGCAGTACCCCTGCCAGCGCCAACGTCCAGATGGTGCCGAACAGGGTCCACCCCCACCCGCCCCGTAGTACGCCCAGGGTGAAGGGCGTATACGAGCCTGCAATGAGAAGGAAGATGGAGGCGTGATCCAGCTTCCGGAGCGCCGCCTTGGCTCGGGGCCAGGGGAAGGCGTGGTAGAGGGTGGAGGCCAGGTACGCCAGGAGAACGGTCCCCACAAAGACCGCTGCCGCCACCACCTCCATGATCCTCCCGGATCCGGCAACGCTCCCCAGGAGGAAGGGCGCTCCCACGGCGGCAGCCACGAAGCCCACTCCGTGACTCACGCTGTTGGCCACCTCCTCACCCAGGGTCTGTATCCGGTCCCCGGCACGACGGAGGGAGTTGGACGAATCGGGCCCGCGGGACCCTCGGGCTGACGTCTGTGACTGCGCAGGGAATGGAGAGCCTGCCGGCATGATAGGACGGTCGGGGTGGAGGGGCAGAGAGAGAGAGGGGATGGGGAAGAAACGAACGAGGGGTTCCCCACCAGGGGGTAGAGAATACCCAATCCGTCCCCAAAGGGTCAATCGGCCATCCTTCCGGAGGGAACAGCCGCGACCGGCAGCCGACTCCACAAGGAAGATAAGCTGAAGGGAGCGGGAATTTCTTGTTGGATATTCCCCGTAAGGTTCCTACCTTTCCTAGTCTACCCTGTTACACGACACCTGAGGCCTCGGCCCCCGCCCTCCAATCGGTCCTGATTTTGGACCATGGACCGGGGTAGGGCCTCGGCCCACCCATGGGAGCCAGGTCATGGAGGGACAGCTCCTGCAGGCTGAATTCCTAATCGGAATCCTGCAGAATGCTGTCCTGCTCCTGGGTTTGGTCTTCGTTTACAGCCTCACGGCCCATCGACTCCGGGGGGCCGGTCCGCTGCTCCAGCAGGTCGCAGCTGGCGTTCTCATCGGGCTCATCGCAGTCGCCATCATGTCGGCTCCGGTGATGGTGGAATCCGAGTTTCGATTCGACGCCCGCTCCGTGCTCTTTGCCGTGGTGGGACTTCTTGCCTCTCCCGTTTCGAGCCTTACCGCTGTGATCCTGGGAATGGGCTTCCGGTGGTCCATGGGAGGGCCCGGTGCCCTGGCCGGAACCATCCTGGTCCTCACCTCGGCCGCCATCGGCCTGGCTTGGCGTATTCGTCGCCAGGGGCACCTCCATGAGATCGGCTGGTTGGAGCTGCTGGGACTGGGCTACGTGGTGCATGGCGTCATGGCCATCCTGGTCTGGTCCCTCCCCTTTCGGCCCAATCCAGAGGTGACCCTGGCTCTCGCCGCCTCGATCTTCGGGCTCCTCCCGGTGGCCACGGTCGCCACGGGCCTCCTGCTCCAGCGAGAGATGCGCTGGACCCACACCCGGGAACGACTCCGGCTCCTGGGAAGTGCCCTGGAAGCAACCGCTCACGCCGTGGTGATCACGAATCGGAACGGAGTGGTGGAGTGGGTGAACCCGGCCTTCACCCACCTCACTGGATACACGGCGGAGGAAGCCCGGGGACGGAAACCGGGGGAGTTACTCCGCTCAGGAGAACAGGATGAGGCATTCTACCGCACCATGTGGGAGACCATCCTGGCCGGCCGGGTCTGGCGTGGACGCCTTACCAATCGCCGGAAGGATGGCACCCTCTATCTGGAGGAGCAGACCATCACCCCCCTGAGGGATGAGTTCGGCACCCTCACCCACTTCATCGGGGTCAAGCAGGACCTCACCGAGGCGCGGAGTCTGGAGGAGCAGTTCCGTCAGGCTCAGAAGCTGGAGGGCGTGGCGCTCCTTGCCGGCGGAGCCGCGCACGACTTCAACAACGTCCTAGCCGTCATCAATACCTCCCTGGACCTGGCGATCCGGGAGTCCGCCGGCGACCCGGAACTCGCAGAGGATCTACGAAGGGCCCGAGAGGCGGGAGAACGGGGCCGACACCTGACCCAGCAACTCCTGGCGTATAGCCGTCGAGATCAGCGTGCCACGGAAGCATTCGATCTCAATGCCCTGCTGGGCCAGGCCATGGCCATGTTCGACCGCTTGGTGGGGAGGGGGCTCACGGTGGAGTTGGATCTGGCCCCTGGCCCCCTTCTGGTACGCATGGACCCCAACGAGTTGGAGCAGGTTCTCATGAACCTGGTGGTGAATGCCCGAGACGCCATGTCCGGGAAGGGGACCCTTACCGTCCGAAGCCAACGAGTATCCTCCCTGCCTTCGGGCCTTCCCCTGCCAGGATCAGGGACCAGGTGGGTCTCGGTGGAGGTGCGCGACACCGGAACAGGGATGACGCCCGAAACGGTAGCTCAGGCCTTCGAACCCTTCTTCACCACCAAGCCGCCGGGGAGTGGCACGGGTCTGGGCCTGAGCACTGCGCGGCGGGTTGTGGAGGAGGCCGGTGGCACGATAAGCCTGGAGAGCCGCCCGGGAGAGGGCACATCGGTCAGGATCCACCTTCCCGAGGGGCGGGATGCCGGTCCTCGGGATACCGATCCTCTGGAAGCCAGTCCCGGTGAGCCCGAGAATCCCGTTGATCGCGCCGATCCAGTTAAGGGGCAAGTAGTTATGACCGGGCGAGGCAACGGGGCCAGATCGCCAAAGGTAGCGCCCGGAGAAGCCGGAGCCCCCCCATGGATCCTGCTCGTGGAAGACAACCCCACCATCCGTCGCACCATGGAGCGGGCACTCCGGAGGCTGGGATACCGGGTCAGTGCAGTCGCATCTGGCGACGACGCCCTGGGGCTGCTGCCCCGGGAAGCCTCGGCCTCCCAGACCACTGACCTCCCGGATCTCTGGCTCAGCGATGTGGAGATGCCCGGGATGGACGGCCTGGCGCTGGTTCGTATCCTCCGGGAAAAGGGTCTCCACCAGCCGGTCATCTTCGTCACAGGACGGGGCCAGGAGGAGTTGGACCCGGAGATGTTGGCGGAGCTGGACGCAGATCTTCTGAGAAAACCCTTCAGCATGGAAGAGCTGGAGGCGGTCACCGTGGAGGCCCTCTCCCGTTCAGGTCCGGAGCACTCCCCCTCCCCCTGACTCCGCCCCGGCGCGCCGCAGGCTCCGCAGGCGTTCCGGCATCCACTCCGGGAGCAGGAGAGAATCGGAGATGGCCGCCAGTTCCTCGGCCTCCTTCCACTCCAGTTCGAGGCGATACAGCTCACCCTCCAGCGCCAGTTGCTCCACCTCATCGTTTGCGGCCATCTCCACGGCCAGCCGGAGCACGGGGTCGGCGCCTCCGAGTCGGGTCGGATCACCCCAGGGCCACCCCAGGTGGGTCTCCCAGGCCTGGCCCTCAACCAGGGTCCGCGCCGCCTCCGCCACAACCCGGTGGGAATCCCCTGCCGCAGAAAGGCGTGTCATGGCCGGAGCCACATGTTTGGGCCGCGTACTTCCGCTGTTCAACTCCAGGAGGGCGTGGCGAAGCGCCCGGTTCCTGAGTTCGGGCGGGATGACGAGTGGCGAACCTTGGAAGGGCCGATAGACGAGACCCCAGTCCAGGGGAGGTAAACCTACGGCCTCGCCTTCATCTCCCGGGGGCCCAACCCCCGGCACGCGGACCGTATGGGACTGGAGGAGCGCCTCGAGATCCTCGCCGGTCAGCAGGTGGAGGCGGCGGAGGGACCCGGCTCTCAGGTGCTGGGCCGGCGGTGCAGCCGACTCCTCTTCTGGCCCCTGCAGAGGTTGGGCAGCGATGCGGACGTTCCGGGTCCTGAACCTCCTGAGGCTCCACTCCGTCGCGCCCAATCCCAACCCCACCGCCGCCGCAGTCCAGAACCCGGGGGAAATGGCTCCCACGGCCAAGGCGCTTCCCCAGCCCAGGAGCCGCTGCTTGCGCCAGCGACGGCGGAGGCGGTCTGCATACCGCCAACCGGCCAGCTCCACCGGCGCCGCCCCGCCGATCCGAACCAGCTCGGTTCCGTCCCTCAGTCGGCCAAGGGCGATCTCGCCGGACGTCATCCCCAAGGCGGCCCTCTCGAAGGCGCGCTCTGCCTCTTCCACCGCCTCCCACCGGGTTTCGATGGGCGCCAGATTCCATGCCCTACAATGACGGCACAGGACCCATAGCCGACCCCGGGCGCTGTCGAAGGCCAGGCGGCGTCCGATGGGGAAAGCCTCGAGAGCCTCGTTGGTCCCGAGCGATCGGGTACAGGAAGGACAGTGACGATACATGCACACCAATGGAGGCCCGGGCTGTGCGACCGTCAAGCCGAGGGCGGACACGAAGCCGTGCTAAAGGTATGCCTCGCCGCAGTCGATCATGCCAAGTGGAAGCTTCTCCCGCCAGCCGTCCCACCGGCGGACCCGGACGGAGGCTGGGGCAGGCGCCCTGGGCCCGCCCGGGGTTTCTCGTGTCCGGACCCGTGCCGTGCCCCAGGATCCCCCTCCCCTCTTAAGCCGTCTTCGGCCCTGGGCGCGCAATGCGTTCTTTGCGGGACTTCCCATGGAGAGTGGGGTGGCGGAGCTCCGCCGCGTTCTTCTCCTGAACGTCACCATGCTCCTCACCGCCCCCTTCCTGGTGGCACTGGGGATCATTGCCCTCATCCAGGGGAACTACCCGCTGGCCGTCGCCGACGGAGTCTTCCTCCTGATCATGTTGGGCTTCATCGTGCTCATCCGGCAGCGACGTTGGGTGCCCCTGGTCGCTGCGGTGGGGATGACCTGTACGGCCCTCTTCTTCCTCTTCCTGGTCATCTCAGGTGGTGTGCGGCAGTCGGCGTACCTCTGGATCTTCGCCTTTCCGGTGGTGGCTATCCCGACGCTGGGGGAGCGGAGAGGAGGGATTGCCTCGCTCCTATTCCTGGCTGCCCTCTGCGCCGTCTTCTTCGCCGGACCCCACTTGGAGTTCATCTCCATCTACGATCCGAGCCTCGCGGTCCGAGCCTTCTTCGTCTACCTCTTCATCACCCTTGCCGTGGTCATGACGGCCAACCTCCAGTCCATGATCCAGGGGCGACTGGAAGCGGAACGGGCCCGGGCCGATGAACTGGCCGAGCAGGCGCAGATGGCGAATGTGGCCAAGGGCGAATTCCTGGCCAACATGAGCCACGAGATCCGGACTCCCATGAACGGGGTGATCGGGATGACCGGACTCCTCCTGGATTCGGATCTGGACCCGGCCCAGCGACGAAAGGCCGAGATCGTCCGCTCCAGCGCCGAGGCGCTCC
The DNA here is from genome assembly GCA_007121775.1 of Gemmatimonadota bacterium. Classification (GTDB taxonomy): domain Bacteria; phylum Gemmatimonadota; class Gemmatimonadetes; order Longimicrobiales; family Gaopeijiaceae; genus PWLA01. Next base: position 802 of record SKJY01000098.1, on the reverse strand, counting down.
TCCGCATCATCAACGACATCCTGGACTACTCGAAAATCGAGGCGCGGAAGCTTGAGCTGGAGGTGGTGGAATTCGACCTCCAACCCCTGCTGGATGATGAACTGGCGTCCCTCACCGCCCTCGCCGACCGGAAGGGCGTCCACGTCGCGCTGAAGATGTCCGAAGGCACCCCCACCCGACTCATGGGAGATCCCGGTCGGGTCCGGCAGATCCTGTCGAACCTCCTGAACAATGCGGTGAAGTTCACTCCGCGGGGGAGTGTGACGCTTACGGTGACGGAGGAGGGCGGTACCGACGGAGGGGTCCGGCTCCGGTTCAATGTCCGGGATACAGGGATCGGCATCTCCGAGGAACAGCTTGGACAACTGTTCAGCAAGTTCACCCAGGCCGATGCCTCCACCACCCGGGAATTCGGTGGGACAGGACTGGGCCTGGCCATCTCAAAGGAGCTGACCGAACTCATGGGAGGAGAGATCGGGGCCGACAGCCGACAGGGGAGGGGCTCCGATTTCTGGGTAGTCCTTCCCTTCTGCCTCGGCCAAACGCCAGTGGCCCCGACGCCTGCCCTCCGGAACGGACACCGATCCGATCCGTCGTCGGGGAGGCCCCATCAGGACCGGTACAGCAACCGCTTCGCCGGGAGCGACGTCCGTATCCTGGTGGTGGAAGACAACCGCGTGAACCAGCTGGTGGCCATGGGAATCCTCCACCGGATGGGGCTCCGGGCCGATGCCGTGTCCAACGGCGTCGAAGCTGTAAAGGCCCAGGCGGCGACCCCGTACCAGATCATCCTCATGGACGT
>SKJY01000176.1 GCA_007121775.1 Gemmatimonadota bacterium | reverse complement strand
CTGGCCTGCAGAGATCCTGACGAGGCGAGAAGGACCGTGCTGCGGGGGAACCAGGATTCTGCTTTCGAAGCCCCTCCAACCGTCGAGAACAGAATCCTTTCCGCTCCCAAGGGGGCGAGGGTAGGGCAAAATCAGAATCCAGATTCTATTTTTGGTTCTTCTCCAAATCTAGTGCAGCGGGGTAGCTGAGGAAGTAGAGGCGAACCTTAGCTCATCAACGGGCGTCTGAAATGCCCAGCAGCTCTCGGGGGCCGATCAGGTGGAGGCACCGATCCTTGGCTCCTGCCTCCCTCACCTTGTCCGCGAAACCCGAGCTTGAGAAAAGAAGGTAATGCGGTTCGGTCGTGCGCTCCGCGTAGTAGGGGTTGCCCCGGGTCGTGTCCCGCAGATGCTGAACGACGCCCTCCCCGACGACGGCATCCCACCACTTGCACTCACCCGAAAAGAACGTGCCATCCAACATCTGCCCAGCCACGTCGATGTCGTAGTTTGCGGCCCATATCTGCCCGACCTCTCGTGCGGCTCGGGGAAGGATCTCCGGGCCGTACAGGCGTGTGTAGTCGCGGCAGATCCACTCGAAGAGCCCCCCCATATAGTCGTCCAGAAACGGCTCGATGGCGTACTTCCAGACCTCATCCGCATGACCGGCGGCGAGCGGTGAGACGTTCGGCAGAGCAAACCGGTACCAGAACGCCAGGAAGGGATCGTTCAAGTGGTAGCGCCGGTCTCGCTCCCGCTCGGTCGCGTCCAGGGATCGAACGATCCGGATCAATCGGAGTTCCTCCAACTTTCGGACATACGGTGCCAGTGCGCTCGAGTCACGGATCTCTCGGACGCGACCGATGATGTCTCCCGAATTTGTGCAACCGTCTGCAACCGCCCGGAGGATTGTCGCGTAGCGCGTCACATCACGCAGTTCCGCCTGAAGCAGGTTGTTGGGCTCATCGCTCAGCGGTGCATCATTCGATAGCACAAGGTCGAAGACGTTATCCCGTAGTGTGCCCTGCGGGTCGCAGAGAGTCAGATAGTATGGAATGCCACCGAAGATTCCGTACGCCATCAGGCGATCCTCTAATGACCAGTCTGGGAAGAAGCGCGCTGCGTCCCGAAACGGCAATGGACCAACATCGAGCTTGAGGGTCTGACGGCCATGCATCGGGTTCTTCTCACCGAGCAGTTCCTCCATGAAGGAGATCTTTGAGCCGCAGAGGATCAGGTTCAGAGGACTACCGCGATCGCGAAGTCCGTCGCAGAACTTCTGGAATATTGTCAGCAGAGAGGGGTTCGTTTCGCAGAGGTAGGGGAATTCGTCGAGTACTACTGTCAGGCCGGGGGTCCTCGTGGCGGCAACTTGCTCCAGGTAGGAGAGCACACCGAGCCAGTCTCCAAGCGACGCGAGCATCGCATCCGTGCCCACCGTCCGCTCAACCTCCTTCCTGAAGAGGGCCAGGCTCATGGACCCCGCCACCTTGGTCGCCTGGTAGTAGATCGTCGGACGATCCCGTGTCACCTCCACCAGGAGGCGTGATTTCCCCACACGACGGCGTCCGAGTACAACGGCGACCGAGGGCCGTCCGCGATCAAGTTCGCGTCGCAGGGCCTGGGTCTCCACCGTTCGGCCGATGAACTCCCGTGTCTCCATGCCGGCACCCTGGTGCGTGTGGTCGTGATTATCATAATCACAATTATCATAATCACGACCGACTAACCCCGTCAATCAGGGCGGGGCAACCCAGGCGCCCCTCCCCGACACCTGAGCGCTTGGGCGCCCACAGGGCTTGGGCCAAGGAGTCCTTTTACACGAGGCGCGGTCAACCCCGGCACGCAGACCATTCTCCGGGAGGTCCACAAAGAAGTACTCCGGAGAAGGGTTCCGCGGGAATGGAACGCGGCCGAACTCGAACCGCCCTCCTCCCAGATTGAGTTCGCCTGTAAGCTTGTTCCCGCGCGGGTTATGGGAAACCGCAAAGGCGGCAAAATTAGAATCTGGATTCTATTTTCGGCGACCCCTCACCAATCCGAAGACAGAGGTGCCTCGCCAGTCGCTCCCTGAAGCGTTACTGAATTGCTCTCGGGGTCGCTGGGGCCAGTACCATCCTGATCACGGCTGGATTTGCGACGGTGGCCGGACTGTTCCGGTCTGCCCTTGGACCTACCGTTCGTCTTGGACGGCGGAGCCTGGTGAGGGAGGGGAGGCAACCCAAGCCGACGGGGACCCTCTGAGCTGATCCGCCGGGTCGTTGTTCACATAGAGCATCCGGGCCCGGTCCGGATCCATCAGAACCCCCCGGGGGGTGACCCAGGTCTCGCCGCCTGCCGTACCCTGCTGGGCCTGAATGGCGGGGGATCCCATGGCGATGAAGAGCGCCGTCAGTAGGAGAGGGACGGCAGTGCGGCCGGGGCGTTGGGAATTGTCCCGTATGGCGCGGGGGGAAGGGGATGGTTCAGTCATTCCGGACTCTCGGCGGAGTTGGGTGGAAGGTCACCGGATGCCCTCCGGCACCGGGTGAGACCCCAATTGTCCTGAATCTATCCGTTGGGGCGGGTCAGGCGAGTGGGTGTGGGTGGGCCGGTCCGTTGCCTTTGATGTCGACGGGACGCGGACGAGGGGGAGCTACCCGGGGGTCGCTCGCTTTCCTCGTGGGACTGGCCTTGGCTCGCTCGGTGTCGACGCGCGGAGGAGGCTTGGCTTGGCAGGGGTCGAGGGCATGCGCGCCGACACAGCCCCCGGTACGCTCCCCCTCGCCCGCGTCTTGGGAATTGGTGGACGTGGAAAAATTAGAATCTGGATTCTAGTTTTTGCTGTGACTCAGATCGATGCCGATGCGCACTTCGGTTTAGCGGGAATCAAGTAATGTCTCTTTTGCAAAATTATTGGGTCGGGGTGGCTGAGGGGCTGTAATGAGGGGGCTGGGGCTTGTTCGTGCATGCTGTTGTGAAGGGACGCTCCTGTGGCGGGACCAATGAGGCCGGGCTTACCGGACCAACACCGTCCACGAACAGGCGCGAGGAGCCAGCATCCGGGCTCCCTTCGACTTTCCGTGCGAAGGGGTACGGCTTGAGGGTGTTCTCCTGAGGGAGTCGGAAGGATCCTCCTCCCCAAAAACCGAATCCAGATTCTATTTTTGGGCCGTCGCGCTGGCTGAGGGAGGGAGATAGGGCGAGGGAGAGCCCCTCTCTCGTTACCGCGGCTTCCAACTGAATTCGGATCTCGGTCCTCGCGGGGGAATCCGGTCTTTGCGGCGCTTGGTCTCTACCCCCAGCGAACCCCCTCGGACCGTGGGCCTCGTCGCCCTTGAGGCTGGGCCGCGAGCGCGAGGATTGGACCGTTGAGGCAGCCAGTCGATAGACGATGCGGTACTCGCCCACGATGATCTCGCGGACGTCCTCGGGAAGGTCGCGAACGGCCTCGAGGACCCGTTCCTTGGCTTTCGATTCCGCCATATCCAATTCTTCCGGGGTTAGAGATTCCGGGGGAATCGAACGCGGCGGAACTCGAACCGCTGTCCTACCAAATTGCGTTCGCCGGCAAGCTTGTTTTCGTCCGCGTGGTGGGAAGCAGCAAAGGCGGCAAAATTAGAATCCAGATTCTGTTTTTGGCGGGACCCCTCACCGATTCGGAAACAGAGTTACCTTGCCAATCGCTCTCTGAAGTGTTACTGGCATCCAGTGCTTTCGGCCTTTGCCGTTGGACGCTGTTCACCACCCGGGCTTGCTCGCGGATTTGCCCCTTGGGCGTTCCCCGCGCAAGGTCACGCGATCGGGATCATGTCGAGAGGGAAGTGCGGGTGAGGTTGCGGTGAAGGTGGGACCGGAAAGCGAAGTATGTCTTCTGGATCAGGAGTTGATAATGGCTGTGAAGAATGGACTCAGGCACGCGGTTCTGCAGCGATTCCTTCCTGCAACCGGATCGGTCTACCTTGGGGTCCTGACTGCAATGGCAATTGCTGAACCCGGCGGACTTTCATGGATGGCTCTCGGGGTCGCTGGGGCCAGTACCATCCTGATCACGGCTGGATTTGCGACGGTGGCCGGACTGTTCCGGTCTGCCCTTCGACCTACCGTTCGTCTTGGACGGCGGAGCCTGGTGGCTGGTTTCGTGGCCCCACTGGCCCTGGGAGCTCTTTCCATCTTTACCCAAGGTGCAAGCGACGCAACGATCGCCGTCCTGACCTTCACGGCAGGAGCACTGACCGGTGTGGGAGCGCTGGGACCGGGTGGGCTCAAGGGCCGCGAGCAAGAACCGCTCGATCCCGACGTGCAGGTAGAGCTCGAGCGGCTTGAAGCGGATCTGGCATTGGTTTCTTCGGCCGAATATGCCCCTATGCTGGACGACGCCCCCATGACCGGATTGCGACCCGCCGACCCGGTACCCGTCGAACGGCAGAGGTAAGTGGCCGCATCATTATCCCTGACGCGGAGCAACGTCGGGGTTGTCTCCGGGACTTGCAGACCGCGAAGGCCAATCCCAAGCCGCTAGCCCGCATCGCCAACCTCGCGGTTCTCACAGTGTCATTGCCGGACCCACTGTGGCAGGATAGGGTATTACGAGGGCCCTATCGATACAGGAGTTGACGTATGCCCGTCGTGACCGTTTCACCCAAGTATCAGGTTGTCATCCCCAAGGAAGTCCGCGACAAGCTGAGGATCCGCCCTGGGCAGAAGGTAGAGGTGTTCGCGGTTGGCAACCGAGTCGAACTCGTTCCGGTTGAGCCGATCCATACCTTCCGAGGGAAATTCCCTGAGCTGCCGCCACTGGAACGAGAGCCGGATCGCCTGTGAACGTCGTCGACTCAAGCGGGTGGATTGAGTACCTATCTGGAGGTCGGAATGCCGGCTTCTTCCGCGAACCCATCGAGGATGTGGATAGGCTTCTCGTTCCTACTCTGAGCCTGTTCGAGGTTTACCGGCACCTTCTGCGCCATCTGGGCAGGGACCGTGCCCTCGATGTTATCGCATCGATGCGCCAAGGCACGGTCGTAGAGTTGGACGACCGCTTGGCGCTGGAGGCTGCGGAACTCAGTGTCTCGACGAAGCTGGCCCTCGCCGACAGTATCTTGCTCACAGTCGCCCGGGCACAGGATGCAGTTTTCTGGACCCAGGACACCGATTTCGAGGGGCTCGAGAACGTACGATTGAAGAGGAAGTCCTGACTGGTGCGCGGTGACTGCGCGGGCCTGTTTGCCGGGATTTTTACCCCTCTGCAGGCTCAAGCCCCCAAGGGAGGGGAGGCCACCCAAGCCGACGGGGCCCCTCACCCATCATCTCCCCGCACCCCGATCCTTGCCCGGACCCCGACCCTTCCCCACCCTGTAGGTTACTGACCAGAGGCTCGGTCGTCGGGACCGTGGGTCTCGGGTTCCCGGTCCTCCTCCCCCTCCCCGCACCCCCGGGTCTCCATGGGCGTGGTCCACGACATCCTGGCACTGGCGCTGGCGGCGGCGCCCTGGCTCCTGCTGGGGTTCCTGGCTGCGGGGGTGATCCAGGCTGTCATCCCCCGGGGGTTCTTGGAGCGGTGGCTCGGTGGAAACGGACCCGGCGCCATCACCCGGGCTGCGGTGACCGGGGTCCCGCTCCCCCTCTGCTCCTGCGGCGCCATCCCCACGGCCTTTGGCCTTCATCGGGCCGGAGCGGGCCGGGGGCCCACCACGGCATTCCTGGTGAGCACGCCGGGGGTGGGAATGGATTCGGTGGCCATCACCTACGCCGTCTTCGGCCCATTCATGGTGGTGGCCCGGGTGGTAGGGGCCTTTGTCACCGCGGTCGCCACCGGTCTTCTTGTGGCAGTGGCGGGAGCCCGCCCCACCCCATCCGTAAGCGCCGCATCAAGAACGCCCACACCTGTGGACCGGGTCCCCTCCAGCGTCGGCGGAAGCCGTACGGCCTTGTGGGCAGATGAGCCTGGAGAGGAAGCCGAGCATACGGGGAGCAGCCACTCCAGCGGCTGCAGCTCCTGTGGGGGAGGGTGCTCCTCGACCCCATCCGTCCCCGCAGCAGGTGGAATCCCGGCGGCAGGCGCGGCGGTCGCCCCGCCTCCAGCCACGGTCGGCGGCGGAACCATGGCCCTCGACCTCAGCCGCCCCCCGGTCGCCACCCGACTCCGGGCCGGGATCCGCTACGCCTTCACCGACCTATTGGATGACATCAGCGGGTGGCTTGTAGCCGGCCTCCTTGTCGCCGGGTTGGTCATGGCCTTCCTCCCCCCGGAGCTCCTGACCGGCTGGCTCGGAGGCGGCCTCCTCCTCATGGTGGTGATGGCCGTGGCCGGGATCCCCATGTACATCTGCGCGACTGCCGCCACCCCCATCGCCGCCGCCTTCTTCCTGGCGGGCATGTCCCCGGGCACGGCCCTGGTCTTCCTCCTGGCCGGCCCCATCACGAGCCTGGCCACCCTGGGGGCGTACCGGAAGGAGCTGGGAGGCCGGGCGCTGGCCGCCTACCTGACCGGGGTTCTCGTCACCGCGGTGGCAGCGGGGCTGACGGTCGATCTGG
>SKJY01000319.1 GCA_007121775.1 Gemmatimonadota bacterium | reverse complement strand
GACCGAGATGCTCAAGCGGGCGACCGGATTCGAACCGGCGACCCTCAGCTTGGGAAGCTGATGCTCTACCAACTGAGCTACGCCCGCGACTGCCCCACCAATGTATGGTGGTCCGGCAAAAGATCAAGCGGCCGGCAGTGGGGTGGGGGCATTCGGCCCCCACCCCTGCCTGCGTACCTACCTTCAGAGAACCTGGTAGCTGAACCCGAAGGCGGTCTGGTCGGTGGACAGGTTCGCCTGGAACTCCTGTCCAACCCCCTGATCCGGCAGGGTCACCTCAGCCTCGGTGGTCCCGACCTCGTTCCCGTCCACATCCACTACATGGAAGCGGAGGCGCACCGTCTCACCGGCACTGGCGGCGTTGGTGATGACCATCCCCACCACGGCGTACCCACCGTCCACCGGGACGAGCTCCAGCCCATCCACGAAGTAGGGGAGAGCCTCCATGGCCTCCATCTTCTCCACGGCCTCATGCTCCCGGCCCTCCTGGACCAGCGCCTGCGCTGCGAATCGGTAGGCCGTCTCGTTGTGGGGATCCGCTTCGATGAGCGCATCCGCCGCCGTCACCAGCTCGGCGAACTCGTCGGCTAGGTAGAGGGACTGGGTGTAGTTGAAGAGGGCCTCCCGGTGCTGCGGAACCCGCTCCCACACCTGGCGGAAGATCTCGGCTGCCTGGCTGAACTCATTGGACTGGTAGAGTCCGATGGCGATGGAGAAGAGGTCCCTGGCCGACAGGTCCGGACGGGTCAGGAGCTGGTCATAGACCTCCCGGGCCCGCTCCTCCTGACCGCTGGCCACATAAGCCACCGCCAGATTCGAGATGGCCATGAGGTTCTCCGGATCCTCCTCCACGATGGCGGCATAGACCTCCGCCGCATCAGCGTAGCGCTCCAACTGGAAGTAGATCTGGGCCTTGTTGAAACGGGCCAGCTCCAGGAAGTCACCCCAGTTGTCCCGAAGCTCGGGGTCCATCTCGGCGGCCTCGGGGCTCAGGATCACATCGATGGACTGGCCGTAGAGGTCGGCTGCCTCGTCCAGGCGCCCCTCGGCGGCATAGATCTCCGCGATGTTGAGCATGGCCTCGGGACGCCGCTGGTAGATGGCGTGGGCATCCTCGAAGTGGGGCAGCGCCGCCTGGCGATCCCCGGCCTGGGCCAACTCCGCGCCCCGGTTGAAGGCCTCGAACCATGCCTCCTCACGACGGAATTCCGTCTCGATCACGTATCGCGGGTAGATCTCCTCGGCACGGTCAAACATCTCGCCTGCACCCCGCAGGTCACCGAGGGCCAGAAGCGCCTCGCCGGCCTGGAAGTAGTGCTGGGCATTGCCCGGGTTCGCCTGGATTCCCTGCTGCGCCGTCTCCAGCGCCTCCCGATAGAACCCTTCTGCCCGCTCACCCGAGGCCGTCTGGGCCTGGAAGAGGAGGAGGGTCGCTTCATCGGTCAGATCATTGTCCTCCGGAGGCTGACCCTCCGGCAGATCCTGCATCCACTGAGGAAGATCCTCCTCGGAAAACTCCTGGAGCGCCGGGCCCTCCGCAGGCCCGTTCCCCGTCGAGGCGCATCCCCCGAGCACCAGGGCGAACACCGCCGCCCCGACGACTCCGAATCGGAAGCTCATCCAGCTCCTCCTGATGGTAAGCGATTCATAAGACATGTGAGACCGATTCCCCGGACGGTGTAGTGGCGCCCGGACCGGTCCCCCGGGCAGATGCCCGGGAGGCCCTGAAGCGCATCCTTCCCATGCTCCAACCTGCATGGGGTCCGATGCGTCCAGGGCCTTTACTAGAATAACCCCTCAATCTACCGAGGGTCCTGCGGAAGGGTCAAACCTCACGATCCCGATGGGTCCTGGCTCACCCCTGTGGAATGGCCTCCCTCTTCCACTCCGCCCGCCAGCGCCTCCAGACTCCGGTCGAGGCGCCGAAGTACCCGGTCCCGTCCCAATCCGGCCAGTACCTTCCCCAACTCAGGTCCCTGCCGGTCTCCGGTGAGGGCGAGTCGAACCGGGTGGAAGAGGGACTTCCCACGGGCGCCGGCCTCTTTACCAGCGGACCGGACCGCACCGGCCAGCGTCTCGGCCTCCCACGATTCCACCGCCGTCAGCGCCGCCCGTACCGCCTCCAGCACCCCTGGCGCCCCGGGATCGGAGGCCAACTCTGCCTGACCCGCCTCGAACCGCTCCTTCGGTGGGAAGAGGAGTTCCAGGTGCTCGTTCACCTCGCCGAAGGCGCCGATCCGAGTCCGGATGGCGTCCAGGGCCGGAGCCACCTCCTCGTCGTCCAGGGGAAAACGGCTCCGGTCCAGGTAGGGGATCACTGCCTCGGCCAGGGCTCTCAGGGAGAGGCCGGCAATGTGCTGTGACGAGACCCAGTGGAGTTTCTCCGGATCAAAGATGGTGTTGGATGCCCCGATTCGCCCCAGGTCCATGGCAGCCACCAGTTCGTCGCGACTCAGGATTTCCCGGTCGTCGCCGGGAGACCAGCCCAGGAGGGACAGGTAGTTCACCACCGCGTCGGCGGGGATCCCCTGACGCCGGAAGTCGGCTACCCCTGGGGCGCCCCGACGCTTGGAGAGCTTCTTCCGATCCGGCCCCAGGACGGTGGGGAGGTGGGCGAACACCGGCCGCTCTACCCCCAGGGCATCGAAGAGGAGAACCTGCTTGGGCGTGTTGGAAAGATGCCCGGCACCCCGGATCACATGGGTAATCTCCATGCCCACATCGTCCACCACCACAGCGAAGTTGTAGGTGGGGCGACCGTCTGCCCGAAGAATCACGAAGTCACCCAGATCCTTTGCTGACATGGCGATAACCCCCCTGACCTCATCCCGGAACGAGACCGGTTCGTCAGGGGTGGCAAAGCGGAGAACCGCCGGTTCGCCGGCCTTGAGGCGCCGGGTCCGCTCCTCATCCGACAACCACCGACATCCGCCGGGGCATCCGAGTTGTGCTGCGCCGTCCCGCTCCCTTTCCGGCCCCTCATCGGGACAGAAGCAGCGGTAGACCCGCCCCTGTTCCTCCAGACGACGGGCGGCCTCGAGATACAGTGCGCCCCGCTCGGACTGGCGGTAGGGCCCCCGGTCTCCTCCCTCAATTCCCGGGCCCTCGTCCCAATCCAGCCCCGCCCAGCGGAGATCTTCCATGATCCCCTCCAGCGAGCCCTCTACGTTACGCTCCACATCCGTGTCCTCGACCCGCAGAATGAACTCTCCGCCGTGACGACGGGTGAAGAGATGATTGAACACGGCCACGCGGAGATTTCCCACGTGGAGGCGGCCGGTGGGGCTGGGGGCGAACCGGGTTCGAACCTGGGTCATGGGCCTGGCGCTGGAAGAGGGAGGTGGAACGCACCTGCGCACCCGGGGACGAACCGGGCGCAGGGTGACCATGGGGACCAGGGCCGGCCCCCACATGGCGGACGGGGTCGGCGTGTCCCTGGATGGAAGATGGGACACGGGCGAGAGGATGGAAGAGAGTGGCGGGAAATCCGCCTCAGGGCCCCCTCACGCCTCCTCCGGCTCCACTGCCCCCAGGTGCTCCAAGATCCGCTCGGCCAGGACCCGGGAGAAGCCGGGAACGCGGCTGATGTCGTCCACATCCGCCTCCTGCACCCCACGCACCGACCCGAACCTGGTCAGGAGGGCGCGCTGTCGGGAGGGCCCGATCCCGGGGATGTCGCCCAGGGCGCTACGTATCGTCCGGCGGCTCCGGAGCTTCCGGTTGTACTCCACGGCAAACCGGTGGGCTTCGTTGCGGAGCCGCTGGAGGAGTCGAAGGGCAGGATCCCGGCGGCTCATGCGGATGGGCTCGGGAGAGCCGGGCATGAAGACCTCCTCTTCCCTCTTCGCCAAGGCCACCACCGCCACCTCCCGGGCCCCCACCTCTTCCAGGACCGGAAGGACGGCGGATAGCTGCCCCTTGCCACCATCCACAACCAGGAGTTCCGGGAGGGGCTCGCCCTGGTCCAACCGCCGCCGGAGCCAGCGTCCCACCGCCTCGGCCATGGAGCGGTAGTCGTCGTTGCCCCAATCACCCCGAATCTTCATGCGCCGGTAGAGACCCCGCTTCTTCTCGCCGTTCTGGAAGACCACCGCCGAGGCCACCACCTCGGTCCCCTGGGTGTGGGAGATGTCGAAGCAGGCCATGAGGCGGGGGACCACCTTGAGGCCCAGGCGATCCTGGAGCTCGTAGAGGACGGCGTCGGCCCGATCCGCCGACTCTTCCTGGGCGGTGATGCGCTCTTCCAGGAGGTGGCGGGCATTGGCCGCCGCCAACTCCACCAGCCGGCGCTTCTGACCCCGGAGCGGCACCGAGAGGGCCACCTTGCGACCGGCCTCGGCCGTGAGGAGTTCCCCGAGCACCCCCCGGTCCGGAAATCCGGTGGGAAGGAGGATCTCCGTGGGTAGCTCCCGGACGGCCTCGCTCCCGCCGGCCAGATAGACCTGTGCGGCGAAGGCGCCCAGGAGCTCCTCCTCGGATTCATCGCCGAGCCCGCTGAAGCGCCGACTCTCTCGTCCCAAGAGGGTCCCCCGCCGGATGCGGAGGACCACCGCCGCCCCCAATTCCCCGTCCCGGGCGAGCCCCAGAACGTCCTGATTCTCGCCCTGGACACTCTCCACCCGCTGATCCCGCTCCAGCGACTCGAGCCCCCGGAGCACATCCCGGTGCCGGGCCGCCTCCTCGAAGCGAAGTTCCCGGGAGGCTTCCTCCATCCTGGCCTGGGCTTCAGCCTTGAGCTCCCGGGTCTCGCCGGAGAGGATCCGGAGGATCTCCTCGATCATGGCCCGGTAGTCACCCTCGCTCTGGAGGCCGACGCATGGGGCCTTGCACCGGTTGATATGGTAGTCCAGGCAGGGGCGGGGCGGGGCCTCCCGGGGAAGATCGTAGCGGCAGGAACGGACGGTGTAGAGCTTCTTCACCACCTCCAGCGCCTGGCGCATGGGACCCACGGAGGTGAATGGGCCGAAATAGCGAGACCCATCGTTGCGGGTCCGGCGCGTCACGAAGACCCGGGGGAAGGGCTCCTGCACGGTGACTTTGATGTACGGATAGCGCTTGTCATCCCGCAGGCGCACGTTGAAGCGGGGCTGGTGCTCCTTGATGAGATTGGATTCCAGGAGAAGCGCCTCCGCCTCCGACCCCACCACGATGGTCTCCACCCCCCGAGCCCGACGCACCAACTCACGGGTCCGGATCCCCTGGCCGTCCCGGGAACGGAAGTAGCTCCGTACCCGGGCCCGAAGGGATTTGGCCTTGCCGATATAGAGGATCTCACCCTCCTCGTCCCGGAACATGTAGACGCCGGGATCGGTGGGGAGGTTGTCCAGGATGCGTGCGTCGATCATGGGCTCCGGGACGAGCGGCGGGCCAGAAGGGCGTCCAGCGGACCGGAAACGCCCAGGATGCGGGTGAGTGCCAGGTATATCACTCCGAAGGGGAGGAGGGTCCCCAACGCCACCAGCCACGGGTGGAGGGGTGGAAGGACGAGCTGGATCCCCAGCCCCACCGCCGCCGCCGGAAGCGCCGCTGCCACCAGTCGGGGAAGAACCGGTCCCGCCAGGCGGAGTTCAGGCCCCGCTTGCTCACGGAGTCGGCGGCGCAAGAGGGCGAGTTCCACCCACGCTGCCACCGCTGAACCAGCGGCGAGACCCACCGCACCGAGCCCCAGGACCCCAACCCGGAACCGGTCCAGGGGGAACATGAGGGCGGCACCCAGCGCCAGCGCCAGCCCCACCCGCAGGTAGGCGATGCGGGCCGGCGTCCGGGTATCCCGGAGGGCGTAGAAGGCCGACGAGAGGAGGCGGGAGGTGGCCGAGGCCCCCATCCCCACCGCGTACGCCACCAGGATGAGCCAGGTCACCCTGACCTCATCGGGGCCGAAGGCACCGGTCTGGTAGAGCGCCGCCACGATGACATCGCCCAGGAGCAGGTAGCCCACGGTGGAGGGCACCAGGAAGTAGGCCACCCGCTCCGCACCCCCAGCCACCTCCCGGGCCAGCCGGGCCCGGTCCGCCCCCCGGTTCCGGGAGATCTCCGGGAGTTCGGACGCCGCCACCGCCATCCCGAAGAGGGAGATGGGCAGGATGTAGAGAGTCTGGGCGTACGCCAGTGTGGCCACGGCGCCGGCGGTGAGGAAGGCAGCCAGAGCGTAGTCCAACCACCCGCCCAGGTTCACCGCCCCCCGGGCCGCCAGGACGGGGATGAAGTTCCGGATTGCCTCCCGGACTCCGTGGACCCGGGTGGACACGGAGGGTCGAAACTCGCCCAGGAGTCTGAGGGTCAGGGGGAGCTGCACCAGGAGCTGAAGCGCCCCCCCCACCAGAGCACCCCAGGCCAGGAAGCGAACCAGTTCGGCTCCGGACCACCCCAACGCCACGCCGCCCACCGCCATGGCCCCGATCATGGCCGCATTCCACGCCACCGGCGCCACATAGGAGAGGAAGAAGCGCCGGTGGCTATTCAGGATCCCCAGGGCCCACGCCGAGATCACCAGGATCGCCGTCATGGGAAAGAGGATCCGAACCAACTCAACGGTGAGAGCCTGCCGTTCCGGATCGAAGCCGTAGAAGAAGAACCCCACGAGCCAGGGCGCCAGCAAGATCCCCAGGAAAGCCAGGAGTCCCGCCGTGATGGTTAGAAGCCCCAGAACGGCCCCGGCGAAGCGGGCGGCTTCCTCTTCCCGCCCCTCTTCCAGCAGTTCGGCGTAGATGGGGATGAAGGAGGCGGAGAGGGTTCCCTCGCCCAGGAGGTTCTGCAGCACATTGGGCAGCCGCAGGGCCGCCTTCCACGCATCGGCAGTGGGGGAGGCGCCGAAGAAGTAGGCGAAGATGCGCTCCCTGACCAGGCCGCTCAGGCGGCTGGCCAGGATGCCGGCGGTCACCCGGGCCGAAGCGCGACTGCGGGCACCGGTGTCCGGGGGGGAGACCGGCGCATCACCGGGCGCACCGGCCTCCGGGTCCGCCGGGTCGGGAAGCCCCGAAGGCCCCCCTTCCCCACCGGAGGGCGGTGGCTCAGGCCTTCGGCTCACCGGGGGGGATCCGGGGAGTGTCGCGCTGGGGACGTTCCGCCAGAAGGTCTTGGAGGAAGTCGCTCTCCTCGGCCAGTCGGCTTACCTCGTCGGAGAGGCGATCCACCTCCGCCTCCAGATATCGGATGCGGTCCGCCGTGGCCTGGTCCGGGGCCCGCTCCACCCCGGACTCCAGACGCGCCGCCGCCGCCCGTCCAAGCCGGGAGTCCAGGACGGTGGAGAGGATCTCCGGGATCACGAAGAGCAGGACGATGAGAACGAGCCAGGTCATGACGAAACCTACCCGGAGGAGGTTCGGGCCTGCAACGCCTCCACCGCCGTCCAGGCCTGCTGGAGCATCTGCTCCAGAAAGCCCGGCCCGTAGCGGAAGAGGAAGTACCACGGATTCATCCGACGCTCCTGGGGGGTGCCTCCCGGGAAGAGGTGGAGTTGGGCCTTGGCGATCTGGGCCAGCGTGATCTCATTCTCCCGCTTCAGCGCCTGCACGACCTTCTTCTCCACCTCGGCGAGATCGGCGAACCCGCTGCTCCGGAGCTGCTCCACCGAGTCCTTCAGGGTGGCGTCCAACTCCGCCACCTCCCGGGCTAGCTCCGCCGTGTGTCTGGCCACCGCACCGCGGAACCGGCCCAACTCGCGCCGGATCCCCTCAGGGAGGTCGTCCCGGGCCAACCGGCTCGCCAATTCGTGGTGGGGTACGGAGAGCTCGCCCAATTCCAGATCGTGCTTGCGAAGCACCTTCTCCACCTTCCGCTCCATGACCACCGCCGAGAGCCGGGGGTGGACCAGGGGGCGGGTCACCCCATGCAGGCGGAAGAGAGGTTCGTTCTGGGCCAGGTAGGCCGCCTCTCCGGGGCCGGCAACGTAGGCCAGCGTCGGGAAGAGGTGGGCCTCCACCACCGGCCGCAGGAGTACATTGGGGGTGAGCCACGTGTCACCGTCTCCCTCCCATTCCCGGCGGTCCAGCGCCCCCTCCCGACCCCGGAGGCTGAGCCCACCTCCCTCACTCCGTAGGATCCGGTCCCGGCTTTCGGGGCCGTCCAGGAGAACGTTGGTGGCTCCGGGAGCGATGGGGACCTGGACCGGGTATCCAGCCTCCTCCAGCGCCCGGGCCCGGGCCTGCAGCTCGGCCTCGGCCCCGACAGCTTCCTGGAGTTCGGCCTCCAGGAGGGGCCGCGCTGCCCTCCGGAGCGCCGGATCGTGGGAGTGGGCCAGGAAGAGGCCTGCATCGGCGGTGAGGGCCTGGAGCTGCGAACTGAACCCGTCCGCCAGGGTGATTCCCGGCTTCGCCCATGCCGCCTGGATAACCTCCACCCACGGGGGTGCGAAGTCCGAGTCGGGGAGGCTCCGGAAGAGGGGGCCAAGGACCCGGGACATATCCAGCTCCCCCTCAAGTGGGATGCGGTGGAGGGCCGGAGAGGGCCCGGACCGGGGAGGAAGCTCCAACCCCACCTCCTCGTTCTCCCGATCCAGGAGCCAGCTCCGCCGAGCCTCGTCCCAATCATGATCGTCGGCGCCCACCCAGAAGACCGGGAGGACGGGGAGCCCCAACTCAGCCTCCATGCGGCCAGCCAACGCCACCGCCGTGAAGGCCTTGTAGAGCACATAGAGGGGGCCACCCAGGAGGGCCGGCTGCTGCCCGGTGGTTACCGTGAAGCCGCCCTCCTCCACGAAGCGTCGGAGTCTCTCCGCCCCGGACGGCCCTCCGCCCCGGAGGAGAGTTGCGGCTCTCTCGCGCGCAGTCCGGTGGAAGCGACCGTCCACCGCCTGGGCCACCTCCCGCCACAGGGCAGGATCACCCGGGGAACCGGGGAAGAAGGAGGCCGCCGGCTCCCTCCCGGCCAGCCAGTCCTGGACCAGAGGTGAGCCCTTGAGGGGGACGGGCAGGATATTCATGGAGTAGAGTCTCCTCCGTTCCTGGGGACCGGGTCCTGGAGCGCCGGACTGCGAGCCAGGAGAATGACCCGGGGGGAGTCCGGACCCAGGGCCCCTCCCCTATAGTCCCCAAACGTGTCCGTCACCTGGAAGCCTGCTTCTCCAAGGAGTGATGAGAGTTCGGAGGGCCGATAGAGACGGACCCGCTCCATGAAGGTACGGACCGGCGCCCCTTCCTCCGAGGCACCGTCGCGGCCGATCTGGATCCGCTTCTCCACGAAGCGGCCGCCATCCAGGAGTCGCCGCTCCTGTACCACCTCCCTCCCCCGGATGACCTGGCGATCCCGGGGGCGGAGCGTGGCGGTGACCTTGTGGGCGTTCAGGAAGTCCAGGAGGAAGGTACCGCCGGGCCGCAGGATCCGCCGCACCTCCGCCAACACCTGTCGATTGTCCTCTTCCGTGGAGAAGTATCCGAACGAAGTGAAGAATGAGGTCACCACATGGAAGGTGTTGTCAGAAAACGGGATATGACGCATGTCCGAACGCACCAGGGGGCACTCCGCCACCGTCTCCCGGGCACGGGCCAGGAGGTGCGAAGAGAGATCCAACCCCACCGCCTCCACGCCCCGAGCCGACAGCGCCTCCAGGTGGCGTCCCGCCCCGCACGCCAGATCCAGCAGTCTCGATCCTGGAGACACCTGAACCCGGGACAGGAGGAGTTCCACCCCCTGCCGGGCCTCGTCCCGATTCCTGTGGGGATAGAGGGCCAGGTAGTCCTGACCGAACCAGCTCCTGTACCACTCGTCCCGATTCACATGGCCCCCTTGTGGTACGGCTCGTTGCGGAGGATGGTACCGGCCCGGTAGAGCTGCTCCAGAACCACAAGTCGGGCCATCTCGTGGGGAAGGGTCACCGAGCCCAGGGAGATGCGGCGGGCCGCTTCGGCCTTCAGGGACTCGTCCACACCGAACGCGCCCCCCAGGATGAGTGCCACCTCCCGACCGGAGAGGAGGACCCGGTCATCCAGGAGGCGGGCCAGATCCGGGGAGCCGAGAGGTTTTCCTTCCCGGGTGAGGACCCACCACTCCCCGTCCGGAGGGAGCCGGTCCCGCAGGCGTTGGGCTTCGGCGGCCTTCACCCGGTCCGGATCCACCTTCCGGCCCGGGGCTCCAGCGTCCACCTCCACAACCTCGAGGTTCCAGTACCGGCCGGCCCGGGTGCGGTACTCCTCCACCGCCGGTGCCAGCGGCCCACGGATCCCTCCTACCGCCACAACCATGATCCTCACCCCCCACCTCCTCCCCTGCGGCGCCTGTCTCCTGCTTCCAGAGCCTGGTCCACGGCCTCTCCCACGATCCGCTCCACCCCCCGATCCGGAGCGGGCACCAGCGTCAGAACCCGGGTAGGCGGCAGCTCGGTGCTGTGGGGCGCCAGCTTCACTGCGTCCTTTTCCGTGGTCACTACGGAGCCGGAGCCTGCGGCCTTCCGGATCTCCGCCAGGTCCGCCGGACGGTAGCGGTGGTGGTCCGGGAAGGCCAGCGCACCGGAGGGGGTGATCCCGGCCCGCCGTGCCATGGTCGCCACCGCCTCGGGACGGGCCACTGAGGTCACCAGGAGGGGACGCCCCTCGGGTTCAGATGTGGGGCTCCCATCCAGCTCCTGCCAGGCGCCCGGGACAAAGGGGAAGGGCATGCACCGGGGGACGCCTCGGCGCCGGGAGACACGGTGGATCACCTCCAGTGCCTCCCCTTCCCGGTCTCGCCCGTGGAAGGTCACCAGCGCCAGTTGGGCTCGGCGCAGACTCCCGGTGGTCTCCCGGTACGGCCCACGGGGAAGGAGTCGCACCGGCAGGGGGTCCTCCACGGAGAGGAGTACCAGATCCAGGTCACGCCCCAGTGCCCGGTGCTGGAATCCGTCATCCACCACGCACACGTCGGCGCCAAGCGCCACGGCCTCGCGCACCGCATCGATGCGACGGGCCGCCGTCACCACCGGAAGATCCGGGTTCCACCGCCGGTGAAGGAGGATCTCGTCTTCCCCATACCCCCTGCTCACCAGCGCTGGCCGTCGTCCCCGTGCCCGGAGAAGCTCCAGGAGCCAGCGGGAGACCGGGGTCTTCCCCGTGCCGCCCACCGAGAGGTTGCCCACAGAGATGACCGGGACGGGGGCGTACTCTGTGGAGAGGATTCCGGCATCGTAGAGCCGGTTCCGAACTCCCACCCCCAGTCGGAAGAGGAGGGAGAAGGGGGCGGCCAGCGGACTCAGGATGACGCCCCCCTTCCCTTCCCCATGCCACCAACGCCGGATCGGTCCCTCCAGCATGCGCCTCATGCGCATGTCTCGTCGTCCAGGACGCCGGCGTCTCGGTCCACCTCATCGGTGATCCGGTTGAGCTCCGATTCAGCCTGCAGCCGGAGAGCTTCCAGCTCCTCCTCCGAGGCATCCCGGGAAACGTGGATGGGTGGGGCGTAGCGGACGTGGATGCGGGCGAAGGGGGCCGGGACCACGAAGCGGTCCCAGGATGTGGCCCGCCAGGACCGACTGGCCGCGGCGGCGGCAGGCACCAGGGGGAGTCCCGTGATCCGGGCCAGGGTGAGGGCGCCGGGCTTGAGCCGGCGAGCCGGCCCCTTGGGTCCATCGGGTGTGATGGCGATGTCGTGCCCCTTCCGGGTCCACCGGACCAGATCTCGGAGCGCCTCGCCTCCCCCTCGGGTGGACGAGCCCCGAGCCGCCTCGAACCCCCCTCGACGGATGACCCGGGCGATGTACTCCCCGTCCCGGTGACGGCTCACCAGCGCCACGACCCCTTCCCCCCTGTGGCGATGAACCAGGGAGAGGAGTCGGGCGTGCCAGAGGATGAAGATGACCGGTCGCCCCTCTTCCCTGAACGCAGTGTAGTGGTGGGTTTCGGAAACCCGGTAACGAAAGGTGGCTCCCAGGAGGGAGAGAAAGCCTCCGCCCAGCAGCCCCACGGCGCGGAACCCGACCTCGGCTCGATTCATGGGTTGAGTCCCGGGTTGGCAGGATTCAAGGTGTGGCCCCAGGGTCGGAGGAGGAGGAGGTCCGGCTGGCTCCCCCGGCCCGCTCATCCAGGATCTCGCCCGCCAGGTCCGCGACCCGCTCGGCGGCGCCCGGCTCCCCCAGCAACGCCCGGATCCCGGCCAACTCCCGCCTCATGGCCTCCCTGGCCTCTGACCCTTTCTGGAGGAGGGGCTCCACCTCCGCGGCCAGACGCTCCGGGGTGACCTGATCCTGGAGGAGCTCAGGGACGGCGCGCCGCCCCGCCACCAGGTTGGCGAGGGCCACGTGATCGACCCTCACAACCCGCTTGGCGATGCGGAAGGTAAGGGGGTGGGTGCGGTAGGCCACTATGAAGGGTACGCCCTCCAGCGCCGCCTCCAGGGTGGAAGTACCGGACTTCACCAGCGCCGCCTGGGCGTGGCGGAGGAGGCCCCGGCCATCTTCCACCACCCTGCACCCCTCCAACAGTTCGGCAGGGAGACGGGCCCCCTGGGCCCGGGCGACCCCGACCTGGAGCCCGGCATGCCGATCCCGCAGGAGGCGGGCCGCTCCGGTGAAGGGTTCCAGGAGTCGGGCCAACTCCTGGGCGCGGGAGCCGGGAAAGAGCGCCAGAATGGGCCGTCCGGCGTCGAAGCCCCAGCGCTGACAGAATGCGTCTCGCTCCGCCACATCATCGGGACGATCCAGGAGGGGATGACCCACGAAGACGGCTTGCCCCCCGTGCCGCAAAAAGATCTCCTCCTCGAAGGGGAGGATCACGGCGATGCGGTCGGCGGTTTTCGCCAAGCGTGCGGCCCTGCCCGCCTTCCAGGCCCAGACTTGCGGGGCAATGTAGAAGAGGACGGGGATCCCGCGCTCGTGCGCCGCCCGGGTGATGCGGAGGTTGAACCCCGGGTAATCGATGGGGAGAACAAGGTCCACCCCACCCTCCTCCAGGAGGGCCCGGACCCGCCGCTCCAGGCGCCAGAAGAAGGGGAGGCGGCCCGCCACCTCCACGAACCCCATAACGGCCAGATCGTCCAGGCCGGCCAGGAGGCGCACGCCTTCGGCCTCCATGCGCTCGCCACCGAGGCCCACGAGCTCCGCTCGGGGCCAACGTTTCCGGAGGGCTCGGGCCACCAGGGCGCCGTGCTGGTCTCCCGACGGCTCCCCTGCCAGAAGAAGGATGACCGGGCCACCGGTCACGGACGCCTCCCTCAGTATTGGGTGCTGAGGTACCAGATGGCGAACCCCACCAGGATCAGGAGGAAGATGAGCATCCGGGGAGATTTCCCCCGACGGATGTCTACCCCTTCCTTCCGCCTACGATTGCGGACGCGAATCAGCGACATGGCTCAGGATCCGGGATTCAATGGCCAGAGCGACCTCCAGGGCGGTACGCCCCTCCTGGCCGGTGACTTCAGGGTCGGTCCCCGCCGCGATGGCCTGGACGAAGCTCTCCTGCTCGCGCCGGAGGGGCTCCTCTTCAGGTGCGTGGAGGGAGATCCGCTCCACCAGGGACCAGATATCGGGAGCGATGGGTGCTGCACCCGCCGGGAGCCCCGCTCCATGACTCCCTTCCAGGCCAAGCTCTATGGCGGCATCCGGACCGTGCGGCGAGGCCAGCGCCGGCAACTCGGCTCGGAGGCGGAGGAATTCGCCCGTCCCCGCCGCCAGGTCCAGGCTAAGATAGCCGGAACGCTGGAAGATGCGGAGCTTGCGCATCCGTTCAGCCGAGACCCGACTGGCCGTCAGGTTGGCCACGGCACCGGTCTCGTACTGGATCCGCGCGTTGGCGATGTCCACCGAGGGCGTCAGCACCGGCACCCCGGTGGCGTGGATCTCCGTCACCGGGGCCCCCACGAGACTGCCCACCAGATCCACATCGTGGATCATGAGATCCAGAACCACGGCCACATCCGTACCCCGTACCGTGAAAGGCGCCAGCCGATGGGACTCGATGAAGACGGGTTGATCCAGATAGGGGCGCGCCGCCACCACCGCCGTGTTGAAGCGCTCCACGTGTCCCACCTGCACCAGGGCGCCCCCTCGACCGGCCGCCTCCAGGATCTCGTCCGCCTCGTCCAGGGAGGCAGCGATGGGCTTCTCGATGAAGACGTGGATCCCTCGCTCCAGCGCCGCCACCGCCACGTCCCGGTGGGTCCGGGTCGGAGTGGCGATGACCAGTGCGTCCACCTGGCTCAGGAGCTCCGTGAGGGTGGCAAAGCCGGGAACGCCCAACTCCTCTTCCACCTCCCGTGCTCGCTCGGCCCGGGGTTCGTGAAACCCCATCATCCGCACCCCGGGAAGATCTCGGGCGATGCGAGTATGGTGGAACCCCAGGCTCCCCACACCGGCCACACCGATGCGAAGCCCGCCTTCCGGTACGCTGCTTGTCATTGGGTGATCCCCCGTTCGGACGCCTCCACGAACTCCAGGAACCGGATGACCTCCGGGATGGGCTCGATCTCTTCCCGGGCCCGGGCCACTCCCTGGGAGACGTTCAGGTTCGATTGGAAGAGGGTCCGGTACAGGCGCTTCAGCGTCATGCGCGTCTCCGGCGAGAACCCCCTCCGCTCAAGCCCCACCGAATTCAATCCGTAGAGCTTGGCCGGGCTCCCCGCCGCGCGGCAGAAGGGGGGCACGTCCTGGGAGATCCGGGAACCGCCCCCCACAAAGGCGTGGGTTCCCACCCGGACGAACTGGTGAATGGGGGTCACTCCGCCAACGATGACCCAGTCTTCGAGCTCGACGTGACCCGCCATGTTCACGGCGTTGGAAAGGATCACATGGTTCCCCAGGATACAGTCGTGAGCCACATGGGTGTAGGCCATGAGGAGGCAATCGTCCCCCACGATGGTTCGGCCCGCGGCCGATGTCCCCCGATTCAGGGTGGCGTACTCCCGGATCACCGTGCGATCCCCCACGTGGAGCTCAGTGTCTTCGCCCCGGAACTTGAGATCCTGCGGGTCAGTCCCGAGAACGGCGCCCTTGAAGATCTCACACTCCCTGCCGAGCGAGGTATTCCGCTCGATGAGAACGCTGGGCCCGATGATGGAGCCGGCTCCGATGCGCACGCCGGGACCGATCATGGACCAGGGTCCGATGGTGACCCCCACATCCAGTTCGGCGGAGGGATCCACAATGGCGGTCGGATGGATCTGTACACCGGTCACAGGCCTGGGGTCTGCCACGGGCTCTGTCATCGGTCCATCACCCGTGCCATGAGTTCCGCTTCCGCAACCAGCTTCCCATCGACGAACCCTTCGCCCCTCATCTTGCAGATGCTCCTACGGAACTGGATGAGCTCGAGCTGGAAGACGAGCTGATCGCCCGGGGTCACCGGTCGGCGCCACTTCACCTTATCCAAGGACATGAAGTAGACGACCTTCTGGTCCGGATTCTCGATGGTGTCCATGAGGAGGAGGCCGCCCACCTGGGCCATGGCCTCGATGATGAGGACCCCGGGCATGATGGGATGCCCGGGATAGTGACCCTGGAAGAAGGGTTCGTTCACGGTGACGTTCTTGATCCCCACGATCCGCTTTCCCGACTCGAAGTGGGTGATCCGGTCCACCAGGAGCATGGGATAGCGGTGAGGCAGATACTGAAGGATCTGCTTGGCATCCACGATGGGCTCCCCTTCCGGAGAGCGCCTCTGATCCTCCAGGATGGCCCGTGCCAGCGCCACGTTACCCTCGTGGCTCGGCCGGTCCGCCACGATGTGTCCTTCGAGCCGGGCTCCCAGAAGAGCCAAGTCGCCCACCATGTCCCCCACCTTGTGGCGGAGGAACTCGTCCGGAAAGCGGAGGCCTTCGTTCATGACGCCCTTCTCATCCAAGACCACGGTATTCTCGAGGGAACTCCCCTGGGCCAGCCCCCGTTCCCGGAGCGCCTCCGCCTGAGCCCGAAATCCGAAGGTCCGGGCCGGCGCGATCTCATCACGAAAGGCTCCGGCTCCGACCTCAAAGGCGCCGAACTGGCGCCCGATGGTAGGATGGTCGAAGTCGATGGTGGCCGAGATCCGGAAGCTCTCTGCCGGAGCCGCCACGTAGGAAGCGCCCTGGGAACCGGAAGCGGTAACGGGCCTGCGGATGCGGATCACCGGAATGGTCGCATCCTGCTCAACCACCCCGGCGGCCTCCACCGCCGCCAGGTACGGTCCAAAACTCCCATCCAGGATGGGAGGTTCCGGCCCGTCGATCTCCACCACCAAGTTGGAGACCCCCGCGGCCGCGAGGGCAGCCAGAAGGTGCTCCACCGTCATCACCCGAGCTGAGCCGTCGGGAAGGGCCAGGGTGGTTCCCAGCTCCGTATCCGCCACATGGTCCAGATTGGCCGGGATCCGGGGAGCTCCGTCCAGGTCGGTGCGGACGAAGACGATCCCGGTATCTTCCGGGGCCGGGCTCAGGGTCAGAGAAGCTTCCTGCCCAGAATGAACTCCGACGCCGCTCAGCTGAACCTGCTCGGCCAACGTGGCCTGTTTCGTACCGGTCATGGTGATTCAGAGGGGGTGGGTGAGGTCGGGCCCCGCATCCCGGGCCCGGGCTCCGCAGCGAGGTAATGTAACCCTACGGTGTCGGGCGGCCTACACGTCGTCAGGGGAACCCTCCCCCCCCGAAGTCCGCAGACGCTCGACCTCCGACTCCAGATCGCGGACTCTTCGCAGGAGATCGGACACCTTCCCCAGCGCTGCGGTGGACCGAAGAAACTCTCGCCGGGGGCGGCCAGGGAACCCCATGTAGGTGGCCCCCGGAGGCACATCTCCGATGATCCCCGCCTGCCCGGCGATGCGTGCTCCTGCACCGATCTCCATGTGTCCCGCCGTTCCCACCTGCCCTCCCAGGACCGCCCCCTTCCCCACCCGGGTGGATCCGGCGAGGCCCACCTGGGAGACCAGGATCACCAGTTCGTCCAACTCCACATTATGACCGAGCTGCACCAGATTGTCGATGCGGACGCCGGCGCCCACCCGGGTGTCGTCGATGGAGCCACGATCGATTGTGGTATTTGCGCCGATCTCCACGTCATCCGCCACCAGACATCGCCCCACCTGAGGCACCTTTCGGTGCCTTTCCCCATCGAACACGTACCCGAATCCGTCCACACCCAGACGGACACCGGAGTGGAGGATGACACCCCTCCCCACCTGGGTGCCGGGATAGAGAACCACGTGGGGATGGAGAACGGAGTCGTCACCCACCTGCGCATGGGCCCCCACCACACAATGGGCGCCGATAAGGGCCCGAGCCCCAACCCGGACCCCGCCTTCGATGACCACGTAGGGTCCGATGCGGACTCCATCCCCCAATTCAGCGTCCGGGGCGATCACCGCCGTGGGGTGGATCTCCGGCGGAAGCAGGTCTTGGGGATAAAGCCACTCCAGAAGGCCGGCCAGCGCCTGGTGCACATCCGGTACCACCAGCCGGGGGCGCTTTTCGTCTTCGGGCAATCGGGCCACCACCGACTGGGACACCAGGAGCGCCGAGGCACTGGATCCCGGCAAATCCTCCAGATAACGGGACTCGGCCACCGGGGCCAACTGTCCCTCACCAGCCCGCCTGAGCGTAGCAATGCCTCGGAGCTGGGGGTCGCCGAAGGCGCCGTCCCAGGGGGCCCCAAGCGCCGCCGCGGCCTCTGAAAGGAGGAAGTTGGGGCTGGAGCGGGACCGCAGAGGGAAGGAGCTCATGGGAAGGGGAGGCGGAGATCAGCGGGAATCACGGAAGCGCCCCCGACATCCCCCCC
Organism: Gemmatimonadota bacterium; assembly: GCA_007121775.1. Taxonomy (GTDB): domain Bacteria; phylum Gemmatimonadota; class Gemmatimonadetes; order Longimicrobiales; family Gaopeijiaceae; genus PWLA01. The sequence goes on along the minus strand of SKJY01000319.1, from coordinate 2,571 downwards.
GTGGGAGGGACGCCGGGGGCGCGGGGAGAAATGGGAAACGAAACGAACGGGGAGCCCACAGCGCCCCGGTACGAGACCGGGCGGGGGGTAGACCGAATCACCGATCTTCCGAACCGGCCCTCTCCCTCAGACGCTGAAGCACCTGGCTCGTGAGGTCAAGCTCCGGGTCGGCGGCGATGATGGCCCGGGAGGCCACATCGAAGATCATGACGTACTGGCCCTCAGCACGGATCTCCTCGATGGCGCCGGACATCCGATCCAGGATGGGTTCCACCAGCTGCTGGCGGCGCTGAGCCGCCTCGACCTCCATCTCCTCAATCCGCTGCTGGTACCGGAACTCAACCTGGCGGATCTCGTCTTCCCGGCGCTCCCGCGCTTCGGGTGAGAGGGTACGCTCCTGCTGCTGATAGGCCGTGATGAGGCGCTCAAGCTCCTCGCCCATCCGCTCGATCTCGCTCTGGTACCGCTCCATGTCGCGCTCGAACTCAGCCTGCGCTTCCTGGGCACCCGGGGCTTCCTGGAGGATGGCCTGGGAGTCGATGTATCCGATCCGGGGAGTCTGGGCTTCGACGGCTGCCGCCGAAATGAGAAGGGCCAGACCGGCCAGAACGAACGAACGAAGATGCATGGTACGTTTCTCCAGATGGGTGGAGTTGGTGCTCGGCCCCCCGTCGTGTCGGGAGCGCCAGCCGAGCCGGCTCAGAACGCCCCCTGTCCGCCCATGCGGAAGTGGAGCTGCCAGCCCGGTACGGTCTTGTCGAATCCATACGCGTAGTCGAGCCCGATGGGTCCGAAGGGGGTCACCAACTGCACCCCGAGACCCGCCCCCCGGAAGAGACGGGTGGGATCCACCTCCCTGGGATGTCGCCACACGTTCCCTGCTTCATAGAAGGTGGAGAGGGAGATGTTGTCATTCAGCCGGATGGCGTACTCGGCGGTCAGCGTCAGGAAGGTATCCCCCAGGCGCTGAATGTCGTTGATCTGTCCAGACCCGCGCGAGAAGTAACCCTGCGGAGTGATGGTGGTCTCCTCGTACCCCCTCAACTGCTCTCCGAACTGTACACCGCCGAGCCAGAAACGATCGAAGGGGAATCGGTCGGCGTCACCGAAGATGGCACCGCCTCGAGCCTTGAGGCCGAGGGAGAAGATCACTGGCCGGGATCCGGGCTGCTCACCGCCCAGTCGGCCCACCGGCACCCACCACTCGCCCCGCACCGTGTGCTTGGAGAAGTCTCCGTCTCCCCCGAGAATTCCACCGCTGAAATTGTTGTCGAAGGAGAGGTGGGAACCCACGGTGGGGAAGATGGGGTGATCCAGCGTTCGCCGCGTGACACCCACGCTCAACGTGCTCTGCACTCCGGGTGGGCGCCCGAAGAGCGAGGTATCCTCGGCCCCGGCCCGCAACCGGTAATCCGTCTCCGAGAGGGAATACCCGAGGAAGAGACGGGAAAAGGTGGAACCGGGGATGGGAACGCCGAATCGGGTGAGCGCACCGGTTCTGACCTGTTCACCGGTGGCAAAGCTGAAGAAACGGTCCCGAGCCCGGAAGAGGGACACGGAGCCGCTGATCCGGCTCTCCCGCAGAGACGGGTCCGTGTACTGGAGCTGGAAGTTGTTCTGGAAGCGGCCGAAGTCCCACCTCAGGCTCCCGGACTTGGCCTGACCGAATAGGTTCGGCTGCTCATACCCCAAGAAGCCCGCCACCCCGGTGACCCCGCCCATAGAGGTCCCGAAGTTGATGGATCCGGTCTGCTGCTCCTCCACCTCAAAGACGATATCCACGTCCCCGGTCTCCGGGTCCGGTCGGATGTCCGGGAACGGAAGGGGCGTCTGGAAGAAGCCGAGCCCCGAGATGGCCTGATAGCTGCGCAGAACCCGCTCTTCGGAGTAGATGTCGCCGGGCAGAAGGGCGATCTGCTCCCGGATCACCCGGTCGTGGGTGAAGGTGTTGCCCCGAATATGGATTCGGCGAATGTAGGCCGGCTGCCCTTCCTGGATATCCCAGGCCACATTCACCCGCGGCGGCTGTCCCTCCTCCTCCGGTGGGAGACGATCGATGATGGGCTGCACCCGGGCGTAGAGGAAGCCCTGGTTCCGGTACAACTGCTCCACCTGTTGGGTCGCTTCCTGGAACGCCGTACGATCAAAGATGCCGGAGGTATCGTCCCGGTCCCGGCCGATGCCCAGGGAACGGAGGAGTCCGCCCCGCTCCTGGGCGTAGTAGCGCTCAAGCTCAGCGGTGGGGAAGCGGCGATTGCCGGTGACTGAAAATTCAGCCACCCGGTACTGGGGACCCTCCTCCACCAGGACCTCAAGGCGCGCTTTCCCCGACTCCTGGTCGATAATCAGGGTATCTCCCACCACCCGGGCATCGAGGAAGCCGTTGGAGGCGTAGAACTCCGGCAGCCGATCGGTGAGGTCCTCATCCAGCACATCTTCCCGGAACTCGCCGGTGCGGAACCACCAGAATCCCTCCTGACGGGTGGAGAGCACGCCGCGGAGTTCCGAATCGGAAAATGCCTGATTCCCCTGGAACGCAACCTGGGACACCACCACACGAGATCCCTCGGT
>SKJY01000244.1 GCA_007121775.1 Gemmatimonadota bacterium | reverse complement strand
TCTTCCGTGCGCTCCCCCACCGATACTCCCCGAGAACGCCCGTCCCCCGGATGACCCGGTGGCAGGGGATGATCCAACTGATGGGATTCCGTCCCACCGCGCTCCCCACGGCGCGGGCGCCGCGTGGAGTCGCCACCGCTTCCGCCAGATCGCCGTAGGTGGCGACCCGGCCCGGTGGAATCCGGAGGAGGGCCTGCCATACCCGGATCTGGAAGTTCGTTCCCCGAACCAGGAGGGTGATAGAACGGGAAGCACCACCGGATGGGGTGGGCTCCAACTCGGCGGAGGTGGGTTCAAAGATTCGTCGGACGAGCGCTCCCGTGGTTTCCGGATCCAGGAGGAAGCGGGCCTCAGGCCAGGTTCTCCTGAGCTCCTCCGGTGGGTGAGAAGGGCCTGGAGTGAGCTCACCGGTATCCGGAGGCCTCTGCGCGGAGCCCGTGGCTGGATGTCCCGACTCAACGGGCGGAGGCGGCGCCCCGCCTGATGGAGGCGCCGCCCCGCCGGGCGGACCCCCCAACCCACCGCGTGGTGGATCTCCTGCGCCTGGTAGCGACTCCGGTTCGGAGGCAAACGAGAGGAACGCGATCCCCTCCGGTGTGGCTCCGAGGAGGCAGGTTCCGAAGGGGGAGGGGTGGAGGCCCCAGCGGACCTCGAATCGGTCATGCTTGGCTCTGGCCTGCGCTGGGGTCATGGCGTGGAGGTTCACCACGAAGCCGTGGGAGCGCTCGGGGGCCCCGAGGCCTGCATTCCCGGCACCTCCGAGGCCCGCCTCCCCCGCACCTCCGAGGCCCGCCTCCCCCGCACCTCCGAGGCCCGCCTCCCCCGCCACCTTCAGGAGGTTTGGAGGGACCTTCAGGGCCTCCTGGACTCGCCGGGCCGTCAGGAACTGGAGGAAGCGTTGGGGACTGACCCCGGCCCAGCGTTGGAGGATCTGCCGGAGATGGGCCAGGCTGATCCCCAGGTCGTTCGCCAACTGGGCGAGCTCCGGTTCGGCGCCGGTGTGGCGCTCCAGATGACGGATTGCGGCCTCCACCCGCTGATAATCCCGGTGCAGGGCGGCGAGGTGCGTTGGCGCGGTCATGGGGTGTCCAAACCTTTTGGTGGGTGCGGGTCCGCTGGGGGCGTTGGGTTTCGCTTGGGGGGGTTGGGCTCCGGCGAGGCAGGAGCCGGGGAGGGCCCCGGACTGAGGGCGATCGGTCAGGACGGGTTGTGGGAAGGTGCCGCCCTCCTCCCCTCTCCACAATACGGGCTCCGGCTCCAGGTGCACTCCTCGTTGCTCTTCCTCTGGCTACCCCCTAGGCGCTTGTTCTTGGGCGCTGTTGACGATGCATGTCCAGACTCAGCGGAACCGCTCCGTGGTGTTCGACCACCAACAGCGCCCACGAACAAGAGGGAAGGGGGGCTGGCAGGGCTTGGCACCGAGGGGCTCCGTGCTGAGAGCGACCGCTTCGCTTCGCCACAGGAGCTTCAGAAATCCACCCCTGGCTTCCGACTGGAAGGTCAGGCTTCTCTCCAGGCTCCAGCCCTCGTTGACACCCCCTCTCGGCCTTCCCTAGCTTCCGAAGGTTTTGGGACAGCCCGGCGGGCTTGAGGACACTCCTCGGGCGCCCGACAGCACCCGACCTGGTGAGACCCTGATCCTGAGAATACCCCTCGCCACCCTCTTCCCTCACGCCCGGGAACCCAGACCATGGACCAGCGCATCACCCTCATGGACGAGGCGGCAGTGGAGAGGGCTCTGGCCCGTATGGCCCGGGAAATCGTGGAGCTGAACCAGGGGGCTGAAGGTCTGGTGATCCTGGGGATCCGCCGCAGGGGAGTGGAACTGGCTCAGCGGATCCAGACCCTCCTGGAGGCCGAGGAGGAGGTACCCATCCCGTCAGGCGCGCTGGATATCACCCTGTATCGGGACGACCTGATGGAGGTAGGGCCTCGTCCCCTGGTAGGCGAATCGAGTCTTCCCCTCACAGGCGTGGATGACCGGTGTGTGGTTGTGGTGGACGATGTGCTCTTCACCGGTCGGACAACCCGGGCGGCCATGAACGAACTCATGGACTGGGGCCGGCCTGGCCGTATCCTCCTCTGTGTTCTGGTGGACCGGGGAGGGCGCGAACTTCCCATCCAGCCCGATGTGGTGGGGCGGACCGTGAGCGCGCTTCCGCAGCAGGAGGTGGAGGTCCTGGTGCCGGAGGAGGACGGCCGGCTCTCGGTTGAACTGGTTCTCCGCAACAGGGAGGAGGCGTGAGTCGAATCTCGTCGTCGCTGGGGAAGGATCTGATCGGACTCGAGCCGCTCAGCGCCGAGCAGATCCGTGGGATCCTTGACACGGCCGAGCCGTTCAAGGAGATCTCCGAGCGGAGGATCAAGAAGGTTCCGGTGCTCCGGGGGAAGACCATCGTGAACCTCTTCATGGAGCCTTCCACCCGCACCCGCATCTCCTTCGAGTTTGCCGAGAAGCGGCTCAGCGCCGATACGGTGAATATCTCCGCCTCAGGCTCCTCCGTGGTGAAGGGCGAGACGCTGGTGGATACGGCCCGGAATCTGGAGGCCATGCGCATCGACATGGTGGTGATCCGACACGGTGCCTCCGGCGCGGCGCGGTTCCTGGCGGAGCGGATCCCCTCCAACGTCATCAACGCCGGGGACGGCTCCCATGAGCACCCCACCCAGGCTCTCCTGGACCTTCTCACCATCCGGGACCACCGGAAGCGGATCGAGGGGCTCCGAGTGTGCATCGTGGGAGACATCCTCCACTCCCGGGTGGCCCGCTCCAACATCTTTGGCCTCCTCAAGCTGGGAGCCCAGGTGGGAGTCTGCGGCCCCCGTACCCTGGTGCCGGCGGGGATCGAGGCGCTGGGGGTTGAGCGCTTCCGCCGGATCGAGGAGGCCATCGAGTGGGCCGACGTGCTGAATGTGCTGCGGCTTCAACTGGAGCGTATGCGGACGGGCTACGTCCCCTCACTTCGGGAGTACAACCGGGTGTTCGGGGTGACGACACCGCGCCTTGAGCGGGCGCCTCGGGACATTCTCGTCCTCCACCCCGGGCCCATGAACCGGGGGGTGGAGATCGACTCCGACGTGGCTGACGGCCCCCAATCCGTGATCCTGCAGCAGGTGACCAACGGGGTGGCGGTTCGGATGGCCGTGCTCTATCTACTGGCCGGCGGGGCTCCGGAGCGAGCCGAGGCGGCGAAGACGGGAGGTCTGGGATGACAGGTGGCGGCGAGGGTGGACCGGTGCTCCTCCAGGGCGGGCGGGTGGTGGATCCGGAGCAGGGGATCGATGGCCTGTGCGACGTACTCCTGGCTGGCGGTCGGGTCGCGGCTGTGGGGACGGACCTTGAGGTGCCGGAGGGCGCGGAGCTGGTGGACTGCCGGGGCCTCGTTGTGGTGCCCGGCCTCATCGACGTCCATGTCCACCTCCGGGAGCCCGGCGGGGAGCACAAGGAGACCATCGCCTCGGGGGCACGGGCCGCGGCGGCCGGCGGCTTCACCGCCGTGTGCGCCATGCCGAACACTGACCCGGTCATCGACTCCCCGGCCACTGTGGGCTTCGTGGCAGCGGCGGGGAAGGCGGCAGGGGCCTCCCGGGTTTATCCGGTGGGGGCCCTCTCCCTGGGACAGCGGGGCGAACAGCTCACAGAGATCGGGGAGTTGGTGGACGCCGGTGCGGTGGCCATTACCGACGACGGACGCCCCGTCATGGACTCGGGGCTCATGCGCCGGGCGCTGGAGTACTCCCAGACCTTCGATATCCCGGTGGCGGATCACCCGGAAGACCTGGGGCTCTCCGGAAAAGGCGCCATGAACGAGGGAGTGGTGTCTGCCCGCCTGGGGATCCAGGGGAAGCCCAACGCCTCGGAGGATGCCCACATCCTCCGGGATCTTCTGGTGGCGGAGCTCACCGGGGGGCACATCCACCTTCAGCACGTCTCTACCCGCCACGGCGTTCGGGCCATCCGGGATGCCAAGGCCCGGGGAGTGCGGGTCACGGCCGAGGCCACGCCCCACCATCTCCTCCTCACCGATGAGGCGGTGGAGGGATACCGTACCGAGGCGAAGATGAACCCGCCCCTCCGGACGGAGGAGGATCGCCTGGAGGTGGTGGCGGGCTTCCTGGACGGGACCCTGGACACCCTGGCCACGGATCACGCTCCCCACCACTACGACGAGAAGGAGCAGGCCTTCGATGACGCTCCCTTCGGCGTGGTGGGACTCGAGACCTGTGTGGGCCTGCTGCTCACCCATTTCGTTCATGAGGAACGGATGGATCTCTCCACGCTGGTGGACCGGATGAGTCGGTCGCCAGCCCGGGCATTCCGCCTGCCGGGAGGGGACCTGAAGGTGGGCGGGCCCGCCGACGTCACCATCCTGGATCTGGAGGCCGAGTGGGTGGTGGATTCGGCTGCCTTCCTTTCCAAGAGCCGAAATACCCCCTTCGAAGGATGGGAGCTCAGGGGGCGAGCGGTGCGGACCATCGTGGGAGGGCGGACGGTCTGGTCGCTGGAGGGGTGACCGCGCCGGAGGCGCTCCCTTGGGGGATGGCAGAAGGGCCCCGGCGATCGGATCGCCGGGGCCCTGCCCAACCGGAAATTGACGGAGACGTCGTCAGTCCGCTTGCAACTCCGCCACCTGTCTGCGAAGCTGGCTCTTCATGCGGGCCACCTTGTTGGGGTGGAAGAGCCGCCGACGGGCGGCCCGATCCAGCAAGGACTCGGCATCCCGCAGGCGAGCCTGGGCCGTCTCCACATCCTCGGCCTGACGGACCCGCTTGACGGCGGTCCGGAGACGGGAACGGGCAACCCGGTTGCGAGCAGCCCACTTCTGGCCCAGCTCCATGCGCTTCTTGGCACTCTTGATATTCGGCATTCCGACCTCGGATACGTCTGTGGAAACGGCGACAGACGGCTAAGATATCGTGGGCGGCTCAGGAGATCAATCCCTGAGGAGCCGATTCCGCCCGCCGCCTTGCTCCCGGTCGTGGAAGCCGAATAGCTTCAAGACATGCGTTTTCCTGATTCCCCCGACACACTTGCGGTGCTCAGCCGGCAGCGGTGTGCCCGGCCGGTGGAGGTGCATCCATGACCGCGATGGACTCCCCGGAGGCGGCAGCCTCTTCGGATGCCCCCTTCATGGTGGAGCTCGAGCGGTTCCACGGCCCGCTCCACCTCCTCCTCCACCTGATCCGGGAGCAGGAGTACGACATCTTCGACATCCCCATCCACCACATCACCGACCAGTTCCTGGTGGCGGTGAAGGGGATCGGGGCCGGTCAGTTGGATTCGGCGGGGGAGTTTCTGGAGATGGCGGCCACGCTCATCCGGATCAAGGCGCAGATGCTGCTGCCCCGTCCAATGGAGGATGATGGAGAGGACCCGCGTGCCGAACTGGTCCGGCGTCTCCTGGAGTACGAGCAGATCCGCGAGATCACCCAGCGAATGGAGCGGGCCGAAGCCGAGCGTGCCCGGCGCAGACCCAAGGGGTATCTGGAAGACCGGCCGCGCCCCTCGCCGGAGGAACTCCCCCTGGAGACCCGGTGGGAGGAGGTATTGGCGGCAGCGCTGGGTGTGAAGATGCCGGAGACGGTGGACCGTGAGCATCGGGTCACCCCTCGCACTGTGTCCATGGAGGAGAAGGCCATCCTCATCCTCGAGACCTTGAGCCGGGATTCGGGTGTGGAGTTTCGCGCCCTCCTCTCTTCGGTGGATGACGACCTGCACCGGATGCACGGCGTCATGACCTTTCTTGCGGGTCTGGAGCTCAGCCGGCGGCGCCGCATCCACCTGCGTCAGACCCGTCCCTTCCATGAACTCTGGCTGTACCGCCGGGACGATGTGGGGCATGGGAGCATGGACCCTGCCGATGGCCTGGCCGACGGCATCGACGGCTTTGCCGCCCGGGGGCTGGAGGAAGGCTTCGCCACCCGGCCCGGCGTTTCGTCCTCACCAACACCGGAGGAGCAGCCTTGAAGGCGGAACAGATCGTGGAGGCCGTGCTCTTCGCCAGCGACGCGCCCCTTCGTCCCGATGAGATCGCCCGGGCCGACGATACCCTGGATGAGGATGCGGTGGAGGCCGCCCTGGCCCGCCTCCGGGCCTTCTACCTGGAATCCGAGCGTGCCTTCCAACTGGTGGAGGTGGCCGAGGGTTATCAGCTCCTCACCGAACCCCGCTTCTCTCCGTATCTGGACCGCCTCGAGACCGTGCCCCGCCCGTCCCGACTCTCGGGTCCGGCGCTGGAGGCCCTGGCCATCATCGCCTACCGGCAGCCCATCGGCCGCATGGAGGTGGAGTACATCCGGGGGGTTGGGTCGTCGGGGGTGATCCGGACCCTCCAGGACCGGGGCCTCATCGATGTGGTGGGTCGGGGGGAAGGGCTTGGACGGCCCCTCCTCTACGGAACCACCAACTACTTCCTCCAGCACTTCGGCTTCCGGAGCATGGAAGACCTGCCGCGCCCCGATGAGTTGCCGGTGATCCTGAGGGATCGATCCATGCCCATCCTCCCGGAGGAGGAGGGCGGCGG
>SKJY01000012.1 GCA_007121775.1 Gemmatimonadota bacterium | reverse complement strand
CCCACGCCATGCACTCGGAGTTCTGGGAGGTGCCACCGGAGGCGGCGGACGCGGTGGCCCGGACCCGGGCACGAGGCGGACGGGTCTGGGCGGTGGGGACTACGGTGGTGCGGACGCTTGAGAGCGCTGCCCGCCCCGACGGGTCCCTTCCCCCCGGTCGGGGTGAAACCGCACTCTTCATCTCCCCCGGTTACCGGTTCAAGGTGGTGAACGCCCTCATCACCAACTTCCACCTCCCCCGCTCCACCCTCCTCATGCTGGTGGCGGCGCTGGCCGGATACCGGACCATCATGGCCGCCTACCGGGAGGCGATCCGGGGCCCCTATCGCTTCTATTCCTATGGAGACGCCATGGTGATCCTGCCTCGACCGCCGGAACTGTCCGACCCCGCCAACCCGGGAGAGCACCGGTGAACCCTGCCTTCCCCTTCCGCCTGGATGCCCAGGAGGGATCGGCTCGGGTCGGAGTCCTGGGAACTCCCCATGGGCCGGTGGCGACTCCGGCCTTCATGCCGGTGGGAACGCTGGGTGCGGTGAAGACCCTGTCGCCCCTGGAGGTGGCCGAGATCGGCTCCTCCATGATCCTGGCCAATACCTACCACCTCTTCCTCCGCCCGGGACACCGCGAGGTACGGACGCTGGGAGGGCTCCACGCCTTCATGCGCTGGGAGGGACCGATCCTCACCGATTCCGGGGGGTATCAGGTATTCTCGTTGGCCAATATGAACCGGATCACCGATGAGGGGACCGAGTTCCAGAGCCACATCGACGGGTCCCGGCACCTCTTCACGCCCGAATCGGTGATGGAGATCCAGCGGACGCTGGGGGCGGATGTGATCATGGCCTTCGACGAGTGTCCGCCGGGAGGGTGTGACCGGGCCACGGCGCAGGCGGCCAACCAGCGCACCATCCTCTGGCTCGAGCGGTGCCTGGAGCGGTTCCACGCCATCGGCCGCGAGGGGATCCGCGGGGTGCCGGAGCTGGAAGACCCGGAGGCCGTGCCTTCCCAAACGCTCTTCCCGGTCCTGCAGGGCAATGTGTACCCGGATCTGAGGCGGGAGCAGGCCCGGACCATCCGGTCCATGGCCGACTGGGACGGGCTCGCCATCGGCGGGCTCTCGGTGGGTGAGCCCAAGGACAAGATGTGGGCGACGCTGGAGGTGTTGGATCCGGAACTCCCCACCGACCGGCCTCGGTACCTCATGGGTGTGGGGTACCCGGACGACCTGCTGGAGGCCATCACCCGAGGGTGCGACCTCTTCGACTGCGTGGCCCCCACCCGGAACGCCCGTCATGGAACGGCCTGGACCTGGCCCGATGGTCAGGTCAACTTGAAGGCTTCCCGGTTCCGCATGGATACCCGGCCGCTGGACCCGGAGTGCGACTGCTACGGCTGTCTCCACTTCGATCGGGCCTACCTGCGGCACATGATCGTGGCCGGCGAGGCCTTCGGTCACCGGCTGGTGTCGCTTCACAACCTCCGATTCCTAATCCGGATCGCCGAGGAGGCGCGCCGACGGATCCCGGAGGAGACCTTCGGGAGTTGGAGCCGGGAGTGGCTGGAGCGCTATCGGGCGGCCCGCGGCTGACGGGCTCGCTGACCCAAATCAACGGACATCACACTGACGGAGCGTGCAGTGATCGATCCCCTTACCGCCCTTCTGCTGGCACCCCCCGGAGACGATGGGGGCGGTGGCCTCTTTGTGCTGCTGCTGAACTTCGCCCTCATCTTCCTGATCTTCTACTGGCTCCTCATCCGGCCTCAGAAGAAGGAAAGGGAGCGGCACCAGCAGATGATCCAGGATCTCAAGAAGGGCGACAAGGTGGTGATGAGCGGAGGGATCATCGGGTCCATCGTCCACGTCGCCGATGACGAGCTGACCCTGAAGACCGCCGACAATACCCGCCTCCTGGTGGACCGGGCCTCGGTGGCCCGCCGGGTGGACGGCGGAGGGGGAGCCTGAGCGTGGCTGTTCGCGAGATCGTCTTCCTGGGCGACCCGGTGCTCCGTGAGCCCACCCCGGATGTGGAGGCCTTCGACGACGAGTTGAAGGTGCTGGTGGATGACCTCTTCGCCACCATGGCGGCGGCGGAAGGGGCAGGGCTGGCGGCGCCCCAGGTGGGGGTCTCCCGGCGGGTCTGCGTGGTGGATGTCCGTCATGTGGAGGGAGACCACGCTCGGATCGCCCTGGTGAATCCCCGGGTCACCGAGGCCTCCAGCGAGCGGGAGCGGGAACCCGAGGGATGCCTCAGCATCCCTGGCGTCACCGAGGTGGTGAACCGCCCCGCCCGAGTGGTGGTGGAGGGGCTGACCCCCGAGGGTGAGCCGGTGCGAGTGGAGGCCGAGGGCCTCTACGCCCGGGCCTTGCAGCACGAGATCGACCACCTGGACGGCGTCCTCTTCGTGGACCACCTCACCCCCCTCAAACGGCGCCTCCTCCTGAAGCGGTATCGCAAGCTCCGGGAGCAGGAGGAGTAGGGACCATGCGCATCCTCTTCTGGGGCACCCCGGACTTCGCCGTTCCGTCGCTTCGCGCCCTGGTGGGCGAGGGGCATGATGTGGTGGGGGTGGTGACCCAACCGGACCGGCCGGCAGGGCGGGGCCGGCGTCTTCGGGCGTCGCCGGTGAAGGAGGCGGCGCTGGACCAGGAGATCCCTGTCCTGACTCCGGAGCGGCCTGTGGGGGAAGAGTTCGAGGCCGCGCTCCGGCAGCTGGATCCGGAGCTTTCCGTGGTGGTGGCCTACGGGCACATCCTGCGACCCCGGATCCTGGAACTCCCTCCCTTGGGGTCAGTGAATGTCCACGCCTCCCTCCTCCCTGATCTCCGGGGGGCCGCGCCGGTGAACTGGGCGGTCGCCCGGGGCCTGGAGCGTACCGGTGTGACCATCATGCAGATGAGCGAGGGGATGGACGCCGGTCCCATCCTCCTGCAGCGGGAGATCCCCATCGCCCCCGACGACAGCGCCACAGGGCTCTACCTCCGCCTGGCAGAGGTGGGGGCTCAGGCATTGGTGGAGGCGCTGGTGGCCATGGAGGCCGGTCTTCTCGAGCCCCGGGAGCAGGACCACGCCGCCGCCACCTTCGCTCCGAAGGTGAATCGGGAGACGGCCCGTATCGATTGGGCTCGTCCGGCCCGGCAGGTGGCGGACCACATTCGAGGTATGGATATGGTTCCCGGCGCCTGGACTACGCTGGATGGGGAGCCGGTGAAGCTCTTCTCCCCCCGGCTGCGTGACGGGGTGACGGTACCCCCCGCCGGGGTCGGGGCCGAGGCACCGGTGCCCGGCGCCATCCTGGCGGCTGACCCGGACCGGGGCCTGGTTGTGGCCACCGGGTCCGGGGGCCAGGTGGAGCTGGATGAGATCCAGCCCCCTGGGAAGCGCCGTATGCTCGCCGCAGACTGGCTGCGGGGCAGGGATCCATTTCCACCGGAGGCGTGTTTTCGATGATCCCATCCCTTCACCTGGTCACCAACGATCGTGTCCTGGGCCTCCCTCGCTTTCCCGCCATGGCGGCCGAGGCGCTGGAGGCCGGAGGGCGCCGCATCTGCCTTCATGTACGTGGCCCCGGGTCCGGGGGGCGCGTCCTCTGGGAACGGACCCTGGCGCTTCGACCGGAGGCGGCCCGTACCCGCAGCCTTCTGGTGGTGAACGACCGGGTGGACGTGGCCTGCCTTCTGGGGCTGGACGGGGTGCATCTTCCGGAGCGGGGGCTTCCCGCACCGGTGGCGCGGGAGCTCATGGGGAATGCCCGGGTGGTGGGCCGCTCCATGCACGACCCCATGGCCCTGGAAGAGGAGGAGCGACCGGACTACATCCTGGCGGGCACCCTCTACGCCACCCCCTCCCACCCGGGGCGGGTCGGATCGGGTCCCAAGAGGGTCTCGGAGATCCGGGAGTTGAATCCGGGAGTGCCGGTGATCGGGATCGGGGGGATCTCCATGGACAGGGTGACTCCCGTCATGGCCGCCGGCGCCCACGGGGTGGCCCTGCTCCGGGCCGTCTGGGATCACACCCACCCGGGCCGGGCGGTGGAGGCCTACCTGGAGCTCATCCGCAAGGACGCCATCCGGAACCGCCGCTCAGAAAAGGAGGCAGGAGCGGAGAGTCCTGGGATGGGCGGGGAAGCCGCGGCCTCCTCCGAGGTCGGAAGAAGTACGGAGCCGCCACCCGAGGTGGGAAGCGATCCTCAGATTGCGGAGACACCATGACGGATCAGGCGAAGGACACCATCGCCCTGGTGGTGAACGGGAAGGACCGCCGCATCGCCCGGGGTGCCACCGTGCGCAAGCTCCTGGACGATCTGGAGCTCCTCCCGGGCATGGTGGTGGTGGAGCACAACCGGGAGATCCTGCCCCGGGAGCGCTACGACGAGGTGGAACTCGAAGATGGGGATCGCCTGGAGTTGGTCCACTTCGTCGGTGGCGGATGACCCCTTTTGTCGGTGGCGGATGAGCCTCCGGCCGGCCGCCCATCAACCGCAACCCATAACGACATCAACCTCACGTATTCCATGTCGACCAAGACCGAGCCGTACGTAACCCAGGACACCCCCCTCGTCATCGGAGATCGGACCTTCCGCTCCCGGCTCATGGTCGGGACCGGGAAGTATCGGGACAACGCCTCCATGGTGGCGGCCATCCGTGCCAGCGGAGCCGACATGGTGACGGTGGCGGTGCGACGGGTGGATCTGGACCGCTCCAAGGAGCAGGCGATCCTTCACCACCTGGACCCGGAGGAGTTCTTCCTCCTGGCCAACACGGCGGGGTGTTACACGGCGGAGGAGGCGATCCGGTATGCTCGCCTGGCCCGGGCGGCGGGGTTCAACGAGTGGATCAAGCTGGAGGTCATCGGAGATGAGAAGACCCTTCTCCCGGACGTACAGGCCACGCTGGAGGCCGCCCATGTCCTGGTTGATGAGGGGTTCAAGGTAATGGCCTACACGAACGACGACCTCATCATGGCCCTCCGCCTGGAGGATGCCGGATGCGTCTCGGTCATGCCCCTGGCCAGCCCCATCGGGAGTGGTCTGGGCCTGGTGAATCCCTTCTACATCCGGGAGATCAAGGACCGGCTCCAGGTGCCGGTCATCGTGGATGCCGGGGTGGGCACGGCCTCCGACGCCTGCGCCACCATGGAGCAGGGTGTGGACGGCGTCCTCATGAATACGGCCATCGCCGCCGCCGATGACCCGGTGGCTATGGCGGAGGCCATGCGCCTCGGGGTGCGGGCCGGCCGACTGGCGTATCTGGCCGGGCGCATGCCGCGCCGGGAGATCGCCGTGCCGTCCTCTCCCACCCGGGGGATGCTGGACTGACCTCCGTTACCGAAGGGCGGGCCGCCGCCCTGCGCGTCCTCACGGCGGTGGAGCGAGGACGGCGCCTGGATCTGGCCTGGGCGGAGGAAGCGCCCCACCTCCCACCCCTGGACCGAGGGTGGGTGCATGAGGCCGTTTACGGAACGGTGCGATTCCGGGGCCGGCTCGATCACCTCCTTGGCCTTCACCTCCGGAAAGGGTTGGGGAGCCTTCCCCCGGATCTGGTCCCGGTTCTACGCCTGGCGGCCCATCAGCTTCTCCATATGGATGGCACCCCCGCCTACGCCGCCGTATCCCAGGCCGTGGAACAGACCCGTGGGCTGGGTCACGGCCGCCTGGCCCGGGTGGTGAACGGGGTTCTCCGGTCACTGGGTAGGGAAGGGGGCGGGATGGAGCGGTTCCCGGCCCTGGAGACGGATCCGGTGGGTCACCTGACCCATTGGGGGTCCCACCCGCGGTGGTTGGTGGAGCGTTGGATCGGGGTGCACGGGGTGGAGGAGACGGCCCGGTTGGTGGAGGCCTCGAACCGGGTCCCCGCCACCTACCTCCTCCCCCTGGGCCTCGCCGCCGAGGAGGCGGTGGCGCGCCTCCACGCCGCAGGGATCCAGGCGGAGGCGGCGCCACGGGCGGGTGACTGGGGGGCCGGGCCGGCGCTGTCGAAGCCTGCACGGGAAGGGGCGGCGTCGATGGGTCCCATGGGATCCCGAACCGTTCGCCTGGGCCGGGGCACCTCCCCGGAGGCGGCGCTCGGGGCGGTGACGGGGATCATCCAGGATCCGGCGGCGGGGTCGGTGGTTTGGTGGTGCGGCGCCGTGGACGGCCTCACCACCCTGGATCTCTGCGCGGCGCCAGGAGGAAAGGCGCTGGCGCTGGCGGCGGCGGGCGCCCGGGTGGCGGCGGCGGATCTGTCCCTCCGCCGTCTAACCCTCGTCCGAGAGGGGGCCCGGCGAACCGGCCTCTCCCTCCCCTTGGTGCAGGCCTCGGCACAGGCACCTCCCTTCCGTCCAGCCGATCTGGTGCTCCTGGACGCCCCCTGCTCGGGAACCGGGACGCTGGCCCGGCACCCGGACGGGAGATGGCGGCTGGCTGAATCGGATATTTCCGCACTTTCGCGGGTACAGAAATCACTTCTCGACGGCGCGGCCTCGGCGGTGACCCCCGGCGGTCTGCTCGTCTACTCCACCTGCACCCTGGAGCCTGAGGAGAACGAGAATCAGGTG
>SKJY01000061.1 GCA_007121775.1 Gemmatimonadota bacterium | reverse complement strand
CCTTTCCCGCACCCGTGATCCCCAACGGCCCATACTCCCCGCCAACTCGGCCAGATCAGGTCCCGCCACTACCTCGGGAGCCCCCACCACAACCCTCTTCCCCTCCCCCCAGCCACTACCGCCAAACCCTCCCGCAATCCCCACCATGACACCCCCTATCTGATTGAACCACATACACCTATGTAATTTAATCAGGGGGTTTGGCGACCTCGCAGGAGGCCCCAGGACGGGCGAGGCGGGGGGTGAGCCAGGCGCGAAGGGTCACATGGCGTGTCGGACCGATTCTGCGCCAAAAGAACCGGCTTTTCCGCCGCCTGGAGGTGGGGGCCGGCACCATACCCGTCGCGGAGCGCAAAATCCGTCCATAGCTGGATGGGACAGGTTCATCACGGGCTGATCGCTCAGGGCCATGCATCCCACGATCCCCAACCTTGTGAGCAGGATTAGCCACTCGAGCCCCACGGCCGGGCGCTCGGCGGACATGGCAAAGAGTGGAGACGGGGTAGGAAGGAGAGGAGACGGGGTAGGAAGGAGAGGAGACGGAGAAGGAAGCGGATCATCCTGGACGCTCCTCCCCACAGCCAGATACCGGGAGTACCGATGCAGGGCCATCTCCGTGACCTTCCTGACCCTTGGACGCGGGAATCCCATCCCTTAAGATCTGCGGGAGTACGGGGCCTGTCCCCCTTCAGGGCGAAGATCCCCGGGAACGTTGGACCCGCCCGTGTTCGAGCGCGCCGGACCGGCGAGCCCGCCTTCCCCAGCCGCCTCCTTCCATCCCTCCGTTCATGATCCACCTCCAGACCGCCGAAGACGAGGAGGCCACCACTTTCCTCGTCAGCGAACTCATCGACCTTCCGCCCTGGCTCCGCTTTCTTGAATTCGAGGTGCTGGGTAGCTCCCTCCTGAACTGGGTGGTGGCCGCGCTGGTCCTCACCCTCGCCTACCCACTCCTGCGCTTTCTGGTCGCCTTCGTGGCCGGTCGTCTGGAGTCCCTGTCGGCTCGGACACCAGGCCGAGTGGATGAGTTGGCGGCCTCCCTTCTACGGGAGACCAAGGGGGCGGTCCTATTCGTTGTGGCGCTGTGGCTCGCTTCTCTGACCCTGAGTCCCTCATGGGCCGAGAGGATGTGGCTCCTGGTCCAGCTGGCTGTTCTGGTGCAGTTGGCCATCTGGGCTTCCCGGGGTGTCACCTGGCTTCTGGAGCGGTACCGGAGTCGTCAACTGGACGACGACCCCGGGGTGGCCACGGCCGTAGGCGCCATGGGCTTCCTGGGGAGGGTGGCGGTGTGGGCTATCGTCCTCCTCACGGCCCTGGCCACCATGGGGGTCGAGATCGGACCGGCGCTGGCGGGGCTCGGGGTCGGGGGGATCGCCATCGCCCTGGCGGTACAGAACATCCTGGGAGACCTGTTCGCCTCCCTCTCCATCATCTTCGACCGTCCCTTCGTCATCGGGGACTTCATCATCGTAGGGGACCTCCTGGGGACGGTGGAGCACGTGGGCCTGAAGACGACCCGGGTGCGCGCCCTCTCCGGGGAGCAGCTCGTCTTCTCCAACTCGGACCTTCTGAACTCCCGGGTCCGGAACTTCAAGCGGATGGAACAGCGCAGGATCCTGTTCCGGTTCGGGGTCCAGTACGACACGGGGTACGAACGTCTTCGGAAGATCCCGGGGATCGTGGAGGAGATCATCAACGGTGTGGACAAGACCCGGTTCGACCGGGCCCACTTTGCCGACTTCGCCGACTCGGCCCTCGAGTTCGAGGTGGTCTACTTCATGCTCGTGCCCGACTTCAATAGCTATATGGACGCCCAGCAGGCCATCAATCTGGAGCTCTACCGCCGCCTCGAGGAGCTGGGTGTGAGTTTTGCCTTCCCCACCCGGACGCTCCACCTCCATATGGAAAAGCCCGAAGACATCGCCCTGGCGCTGGGGCAGTCGGAGTCAGCCAGGGAAGAGGGAGGTGAGGGCGAAAGAAAAGAGGGGACGGGGTAGCGCCCGGGAGGGTGGTGGCTGGGAGGAAGGGATGGGTGTCCCAACCGGGGAGGACCAGTCTGTGAGGCGCTTGGAGGTTTCCATTGGCGGCTTGCTGCGGCCCGGGCTGATCGCCATGATGTGCACTGTCCCCAAAGCGCTGCCACGGCCCCGAATGCCCTGTGGGCCCCGACCCCTTCGGTTCCATGCTCCTCAGTCCTCCCCGTGGGGCCCGTTCTCCTATGCCCTGGAGCTTTCGCCGCAAGGCTCGTTGCTGGGACGTGTCACTGGTGGGATGCGCTGCCGTGGTTGGCGTGGCAGCGCTCACCCTGGCGAACCCTGCCTCCCTGAAGGCCCAGGCCGCTCCCGGGGAGGCGCCGGACACGAACGGGGATCCTGCGTCGCTGGTGGATCCGGCCGCGGCCTTCGCCGGCGGCGATCCGGGCCCCTCGCCCTGGACCTTTCCGGTCGACCCGGAGATGGCTCCACGACCGGAGGTGCAGGCGGTCCGGACCCATGAACCCATTGTCATCGATGGCCGCATGGATGAGGAGGCCTGGGCGTCGGCGATTCCGGTGGGGCACTTCGTCCAGGGGGTCCCGGATCTGGGGATGCCGGCCTCCCAGCCCACCGTGGTGCGCATCCTCTACGACGATACCCACCTCTATCTGGGGGTGGTGAACTACGACTCCGAGATGGGCCGGCTCATGATCGCCGGGCTGGAGCACGATTTCAGCCCGGGGGCTGGAGATCTCTTCGCCGTCTCCATCGATCCCTTCCTGGACCGGCGCAATTCCTTCCTCTTCTTCGTGAATCCGGGTGGGGCCATTCGGGACGAGCAGACCTTCAATGACAGCCGCAATGTGAGCGTGGCGTGGGAGGGTCCGATCCGGGCCCAGGTGGCCCACACGGATTCGGCTTGGGTGGTGGAGATGGCCATCCCCTTCAGCACGCTGCGTTTCGATCCGAACCGCCCCATCCAGGATTGGGGGATCAACTTCCTCAGGCGGGTACGGCGCTCCAACGAGAGCTCCTACTGGTCGCCTCTATCCAGGCGGGAGGTGATCCACCGCATGTCCCGGGCCGGGACCATGACGGGTCTTGAGGGGATCCGGTCCGGCCGGAACCTAACGGTGAAGCCCTTTGCGCTGGCCGCTGATTCCCGGGGGCGAGCGGTACCGGATGACGCGGCGGGGAGCCGGGCCGACGCCGGGGTCGATCTCAAGTACGGGATCACCCCCGGGATCACCATGGACCTCACGTACCGCACTGACTTCGCCCAGGCCGAGTTGGACCAGGAGCAGGTCAA
Organism: Gemmatimonadota bacterium; assembly: GCA_007121775.1. GTDB lineage: Bacteria > Gemmatimonadota > Gemmatimonadetes > Longimicrobiales > Gaopeijiaceae > PWLA01. The sequence goes on along the minus strand of SKJY01000061.1, from coordinate 3,321 downwards.
CCTGACCCGGTTCTCCCTCTTCTTCCCGGAGCGGCGGGAGTTCTTCATCGAGAATGCCGGGGTCTTCCAGTTCGGGGATCAGAACGAGCGGAACTACCGGATGGGGGCTTCGCTTCGGGACTTCACCCTCTTCCACTCCCGGCGCATCGGGCTCACGTCTGGAGGAGAACCCATCCCCATCCTCGGGGGTGGGCGGGTCACCGGGCGGGCCGGCGATTTCGAGGTGGGTGTGCTCAACATGCAGACCGAGGCCTATGGCGACCTCCCTGCCGAGAACTTCTCCGTGGCCCGGGTGAAGCGGAACGTCATGGGGAATTCGGACATCGGCGTCCTGGTGGTGAACCGCCAGGGGACCGGCCGGTTGGGGGAGGGCAGTTACAACCGGAGCTGGGGAGCTGATGCCAATCTCCGTCTCCTGGGGAACCTGGTAATTACCAGCTATCTGGCGGGGACCGCCGGATCCGAGCCCGGGAGTTCCGGAGTCGCCTGGCGCGCCGGTGCAGCCTGGCGGGACCGTTTCTGGAATACCTCAGCCTTCGTCCGGCGGGTGGATGAGGACTTTGATCCCGGAGTCGGATTCGTCCGTCGCCGGAATGCCCTCCATCGGTACGCCACCGTTGGGATCCACCACCAGCCGGAAGGATCGTGGCTCCAGGAGCTGGCTCCCTACGTGGAGGTGGACCACATCTCGAACCTGGCCGGGGTTCTGGAGACCCGCATCGTCTCCGGCGGAGTGGATCTCTCGGTCAGGAGCGGTGAGTCCTTCTCGCTGACGGTGAACGACCGGTTCGAACGTCTGGCCAATCCCTTTGCCATCGCCTCAGGGGTGGTCATCCAACCGGGGGAATACGGGTTCCGCGATGCCTCAGTGAGCGTCCAGAGCTCCAGTTCCCGGAATCTGAACGGGCGTGTGCAGGTGGGGCACGGGGAGTTCTGGAGCGGGACCCGGACCTCCTTCTCCACGAGGGCTTCCTGGCGTCCCCGCTACGACCTCTTGACCGAGGTCTCCATGGAGCGCAACCAGATCGAACTCCCCGAGGGAGACTTCCGGGCCGATGTGGCCCGGGGTGCCCTCCGGTACGCCTGGTCCACCCGGCTGTCCGGGAGTGCCTTCCTCCAGTACAACCGTCAGACCGAGCAGTGGATCAGCAATGCCCGGCTGAACTTCCGCCACGCGCCCATGAGCGATGTCTTCCTCATCTTCACCGACCGGAGAAGGACCGGGATGGATGGCCCCCAGGAGCGGTCGGTGGCCCTCAAGGTGACGCGGCTTGTGGCGTTCTGAGGGTGACCCGGTTCGCGGTGCTCTGAGGTGCCGCGACTCCGGGCGTTCCGCGATACGGAAGGAATGGCTGTTGAGTCCCGTTACGGTGGGGCATGGACGCTGGGCCTGGCGAAATGTCAGCCGGAGTGAAAGATTGGCGCCGTCCGAGAGTCATTCTCCTGAACCCATGCCCCTGTGCCTCACGTGCCCAGTTCTTCCGAGCAGCCTTCTGTAGCCCCCAACTCCGACCGGACCGGATCCTCTCCTCCCTCAGCGCGGGCTCCCTCCCGGGACTGGCTCGCCATGACGGCACCCTATCTGGGGCCTGACACCGCGCGGAGCGTCCTGCAGCTCACCGGGACAGCCCTGGCCTTCATCGGCTTCTGGGCTGCGGCCTACCTGGCGTTGTCGGTCAGCTGGCTTCTGACCCTGGCGCTGGCGGTTCCCACGGCGGCCTTCTTGGTTCGTCTCTTCATGGTCCAACACGACTGCGGGCATGGGTCGTACTTCCGCTCGCGGCGGGCACGGGATGTGGTGGGGTTCATCATCGGTGTGCTGACCCTGACCCCCTACCACTACTGGCGCCGCACCCATGCCCACCACCACGCCCACAGCGGGGATCTGGACCTTCGCGGGTTCGGGGACGTGGAGACCATGACGGTTCGCGAGTACCTGGAAAGCACCCCACGCCAGCGCCTCGGCTACCGGATCTACCGGAACCCCCTCATCATGCTCGGGGTCGGTCCCCTCTACCACTTCGTCCTGAAGCACCGGTACCCCTGGGAGGTGCCCAGGGAGTGGAAGCAGTCCTGGGCCAGCATCTGGTGGACGAATGCCTGCATCGCCGGGGTCCTGGTGGTGGCTGCCTTAACCATCGGAATCGTTCCCTTCCTCCTGGTGCAGGGGCCCGTCACCCTCCTAGCTGGATCGGCGGGGATCCTTCTCTTTTACGTTCAGCATCAGTTCGAGGAAACCTACTGGGATCGGGATCCGAACTGGGACTATTTCGAGGCCGCCATTTACGGGAGTTCACACCTGGTGCTCCCACGGCCCCTCCAGTGGCTCACGGCCAGCATCGGGATCCATCATGTCCACCACCTGAGTAGCCGGATCCCCAACTACCGGCTCCAGGAGTGCCTGGACGCGAATCCGGATCTTCAGCAGGCGACCCAGGTCACCATGCGAGATGTGGGGCGACTCTTCCGCCTGACCCTCTGGGATGAGGAGTCCGGGCGGATGGTGGGGTTCCGGGAGGTGCACGAGTCGCTGAATCCGGCGAGTGCCGTATCCTGACGGGGCGGCACCCCCTCTGTCGGGGGAGAGGGCGGGTTCGTGCGATGAGGGTGAGCGGGGTAGCCGGAGGTTGATGCGGGCCGGCTCCCGTCCTGCGGCGGGTGGCCGGATCCCGTCCGAGGTGCTACTCTGGCGGGTCGAGGGCCCCGGGGCGGCCTGACCTGGCCTTGCCGCCGGGGTCGGAACACGTCCGCGCTCCTCGCGCGTGCCCGGAACGCCCGTTCCCGCCCCAACCAACCCCCACCTCATCTTCCACGAAACGGAGTCGTCATGCCCCTGGTCCGTCCGCTGTGTGTACCTCTGCTGGTCATCCTGACCCTCGCGCTGACTTCTTCTCCCACCGGTGCCCAATCCTTCATCGGGGGTGAGGAAGCGGCGCCCCTCCTGGCGGGCTTCGGCGGCCAGGTGGTGCTGGCCGGTGATCAGATCATCGTTGGGGAGGGGGGCAACACGGTCCGTCCCGGTATGGTCCACATCCACGAGCGGGTGGGTGGCGAGTGGACCCGGACCGGGACCCTCATGGCCGAGGACGCCGAGATGATGGACGGCTTCGGGTCAGCGCTGGCCGTCTCCGGCGACGAGATGCTGGTGGCCGGTAACCGCGGCCTCTACCGCTTCATCCGCCAAGGTGGTGAGTGGACGGCGGCGGGGCGGGTCTCCCAGGAGGGGCTCGATGGGGACGATGCCTTCGGGAGTGTCCTGGCGCTGGGTGAAGGAGTGGCCTTGGTGGGGGCTCCCGGTGCCGCTGGAGGCGCAGGTGCCGT
>SKJY01000359.1 GCA_007121775.1 Gemmatimonadota bacterium | reverse complement strand
CCTTCTCACCCTCCTCCTCTTGGTGCTGATCCCGGCCTGTGGAGCACCGGCACCGGCGGCGGATCCACCGGCGCCGGCAGCGGCCCCGACCTCCACAGCGGCGGCGTCTGCGGCCACCATTCTCCCCGAAACGCTCCGGGACCACATCCACTTCCTGGCCTCTGATGAGATGCGGGGACGCGACACGCCCAGCCCGGAGCTGGAAGATGCCGCCCGCTACATCGAAGAGGAGCTCCGTTCGTACGGAATTCGGCCCGCCGGCGACAACGGCAACTTCCAGCAGCGGTGGCCCTTCGAGTCCTTGACGCTGGACCAGGCGGCGAGCCGGGCCGGTGTCGAGGTGGACGGTACGTTCCAGGAGTGGGAGTACGCATACGAGTACTTCGCCATTCCGGGAATGCCCGGGCCGGTGGAGGGTACGCCGGTGTTCGCAGCGAGCCCCATGGCTGCCATCCAGGGCCTCCCCGACGCCACTGCGGGAGCACCGCTCCTGGTGAACCTGCCGGAGGGGCTGGGGCCGGACTTCGGGCTGGCCATTCAGGCCGCCATGCAGGCCCGGGCGGCGGGGGTGGTACTCCTCATGGACGAGGAGGCCGACGCCTCCACCGTGTTCCAGCTGGCGGCTGCGCTGGAGGGCGGTGCAGCGGGCCAGATGCCCATCCCCATCATCGGCCTCCGTCACGACGTGGGCCGGGAGCTGGCGGCCATGGGGGGGGTCGACGCCGAGGAGGAGGGAACGCGGGTCCTGGACGGACTGACAGTTTCATTCCGCTATTCCTTCGATCCGGAGACCCACGATGTGCCCAATGTGGTGGGGGTGCTCCCTGGATCGGATCCGGAGTTATCGCAGGAATACGTCATGATCCTGGCCCACTTCGACCACGTGGGGGTGGGGCCCGCCGATGAGACCGGCGACTCCATATACAGCGGAGCCGATGACAACGCCTCGGGAACCGCGGCTCTCCTTGAGGTGGCCCGGGCAATGACCACTCTCACCCAGGCGCCGGCCCGTTCGGTCATCTTCCTGGCGGTGAGTGGCGAGGAGAAGGGCCTGCTGGGATCCATGTGGTACGCAGACAACCCCACCATCGACCTGGATCAGGTGGTTGCCGTACTGAACATGGACATGGTCTCACGGAACGCCCCGGACACCGTCCACGCCATCGGCGAGGAATACTCCTCCCTGGGACCGCTCATCCAGGAGATTTCCCGGACCAACCCGGAACTCGGGTTGGTAGTGGCACCGGACCCGGAGCCGGAGGAGCAGGCCTTCCTGCGGAGTGACCACTTCAGCTTCGTCCAGAAGGGGATCCCGGCCCTCATGATCACCACCTGGCTCCACGACGACTACCACCTCCCCTCCGACACCCCGGAGCGCACCGACCCCGACAAGGCCGCCCGGATCACCCAACTGGTCTTCCTCACCGCTCACCGGTTGGCGGAAACCCCGGAGCGGCCCCAGTGGACCGCGGCAGGGCGCCAGCTCCTTCAGCAGATCCAGGCAGCGGGGCAGATGTAGCGCCGACGCACACAGCTGACGCGCACCGCTGAGTCGGTGGGTCTGGGCCACCCCACGGGGTCTCCGGACACCCCTACGCTCTTGTTCGTGGGCGCTGTTGGTGACCGGTGACCCCGTGGCGGTGCCGCTGAGGCCCGGCCTGGCCTACCAACAGCCTCCACGAACAAGGCTGTAGGGGGGCAATCAGATACACCGAGGCCCCCGGGCCAGGGTCGGCAGAACGCCGATCACCGGCTCGGGGGCCTCGCCAACATTGGGCAGGAGGAGACCAGGTCCCCTGTCCCCTCAGCCTGCGGGGGTGATCCGGTAGATCCCGCCCTCGTTCTCGCCGGTGGCCACGTAGATGGCCCCGTCCGGACCCACCCGGACGTCGCGGATCCGACCCAGGTGGCCGTCCACGATGAATTCGGCGTGCGCCACTACCTGATCACGGATGACCAAGCGCACGATGCGCTCCGAACGGAGGCCGCCGGCCAGGAGGTTCCCGTCCCACATCTCAGTGAACGTTCCGGGCTCTACCACCGCCAACCCGGACGGAGCCAGCGTGGGCAGGAACTCGAAGACAGGATCTACAATCCCTTCAGCTCGCCGTGCATCGCCGAAGGGCTCCTGGGTGCGATAGTCCTGGCCAAGCCCCACATCCGGCCAGCCGTGGTTCCGGCCGGGCAGGATCAGCGCCAACTCATCGCCACCCCGGGGCCCATGGTCCGTGACCCAAACGTCCCCGGTCTCCGGATGCCGTACGATCCCCTGGATGTTCCGATGCCCGTATGAGTAGATCTCCGGAGCGTAATCGGCATGACCAACGAAGGGATTGTTTTCGGGAACGGTCCCGTCATCGTTCAGCCGAACCAGGCTCCCGGAGTGGTCCAGGGGGTTCTGGGCCCGGGCGGGCTCGGCCCCCCGGTCGCCGATGGACATGAGAAGGGTGCCGTCAGGGAGGAAGAGGATTCGGCTCCCGTAGTGACGCCCGGGAGAGGTATGCTCGTTGGACTCGAAGAGCTCCTCGAAGTCCACAAGCTCGTGCCCATCCAGACGGGCTCGGGCCAACGCCGGGACCGTTCCCTCTTCCGGGTCGCCCTTGGAATAGGTCATGTAGATCCACCCGTTGCTCTCGTACTCCGGGTGGAGGACGATGTCCAGCATCCCGCCCTGATTCATCGCCACCACATCCGGCGCACCCACCACCTCGGTGGCAACGCCCCCGGAGATGCGCTGGATACGGCCCGGTCGCTCCGTCACCAGAAGGTCGCCCCCAGGAAGGAATGCGATGGCCCAGGGCTGAACCAGCCCATCGGCGACACGGGTGATGGTTATGGGTTGATACTCGGTGCCCACCCGCTCATGAACCACCTCCTGAGCCAGGAGATGGGGGGCGGGAGCGGCCACGACCACCGAGGCGGCCATCACTCCGGCCGCCACCGCGCTACCTATTAATCTTCCAATCATCCATCCTCCTTCGTTCTTTTTGGGGGGTGCCGCTGTCTCATGGGGGTGCGTCGACTGATGGGGGTGCGTCGACTGACCCGGGGAAGCTGACCTCCCACCGGCGGCGCACGGAGTTCCGGTAGTCGCTGTCGCCAGCCTGCGGCGGTACGCGCCCATCCGTGTTCCGTACCGGCCTCGAGCCCCAGCGGTTCCGGTCCGCACGGCGCACCGTCCGCTCCGTGGTGCGTCCCACCACCCTCCCGCTCGCCCCGCGCACCACCGGATCCACCGCCCTCCCGACCGCCCTGCGCACCAAAGAAACCGCCGCCCGCCACCTCGCCCCGGTCCCACCCGTAGCATATTGTGGTATTGTCGGACCAAGAGGCCGACAGGGACCCGCCCATAACCTCCTGCGGCTTCCTTGCCATCACCTCCTCCATTCCCTCGCCGCCGGGAGAAGATGCCCATGACCCCGCCGCCACCAGGACCCACGGAACTGATCCCCCAGACCTTCCACGCCCTGATCCTGGCCGACCTGGGGCTCCCGGACGGGACTCCCGCTACCGGGGAAGAGTCTGGGGACGCGCCAGCCGGGGACGCGCCACCGGAGGCGCGGGGAGGGCCAGGCTCCACTCCTATGGCGGTGGACCGTGACGATCTGGAGGAGGTCATGGCCACCCTCTCGCCCAGGATCCGCCTCACTCCCGGACCGGACCTCCCCGTTGTGGAGATCCAGCTCCGATCCATGGACGACCTCCACCCCGACGCACTCCTCACACGACTCCCCCTCTTCGCCGCCCTGGAGCAACTGGCCGAGGGGCGCGGGAGAGAGACAGGAGGGGGCGGCGGGCCCGTTGGATCGGGTGGGAGATCCGGTACGGGGTCCGGCGGCGCCGACGACAGGAGCGGGCCAGGAAGCCCCGGTGGCCCGGGCTCCGGTGGCTCGGCGGCTGACCCGGGCGGCGGCGCCGGTAATGGCCTTTTGGACCAGGTGCTGGCCCAGACGCCGGGTCCCGAGGCCCCTCGCGCCGGTCCCACCCCCGGCAGTGGCGCCGGTGGGAGCAGGGCGACCGGTGGCGCGGGTAGGAACGGGCAGGTGGACGGCACGCCCGGAGACATGGCGGAGTTCCTCCGCCGGATCACCCTTCCCCACACGGTGCCGGAGCCGGGCCGGGAAGAGGAGGCGAAGCGGGAGGTCCTCCACCGGATGCGGGTGGACCACCTCCGGGCCATCCTCCACCACGCCCGCTTCCAGCAGGTGGAGTCGGTGTGGCGTGGGCTGGAATTCCTGGTCCGCCGCCTCGATACCGGGCCCGATCTGAAGGTCTGGGTCCTCCACCTTCCCGGTCCGCAGGCGGTGGAGTTGGCCGGGACAGGGGAGCTGGGACCGCTCCTCGAGCGGGCTCGAAGGGCCGCCGGTCTCGACTCACCTTGGTCGGCGGTGCTCTTCCACCACGCCTTCGGGGCTCGCGCCGGCGATCTGGAGGCGCTGGCCGGATTGGCCCGAATCGGAGAGGAACGGCAGACGGCCTTCCTGGCGGAGGTAACCCCCGAGCTCCTCTCGGTGGCGGAGGATCCGGAGCTGGCCACCCGCTGGGAAGCGGTACGCCGTCACGGGGGAGCCGGGCGTCTCGGACTCCTCCTCCCGCGCTTCCTTTTGCGGGCCCCCTACGGAGCCGAGGAGAGCCCATGTGAGCGTCTGGATTTCGAAGAACTCCAGCCTGGTGAGGGGCCGGATCCAGGGATGCTCCTCTGGGGGCACCCGGGGTTCGCCGCCCTCCTCCTTCTGGGGCGCACCTTCCGGGCACGCCACGGGGAAGGCCCGCGCCCCATCCCCACAGGGGTGGATGGTCTCTCGCCCATCCTCCACCAGGGCGCCGGGGGCGCGGCGCTGGTTCCCCCGGCAGAACTCATGCTGGGTGGCGTCGAGGTTCAGCAACTGGCTGAGGTGGGGCTCATCCCCCTGGTGGCCCGCGCCGGCGACCCCACCCTCCGCTTCCCGGTGGTGCCCTCGGTGGCAGCAACGGGCGAGCGGCTCCAGGTTCGGGGCCTGTGATTGGGGGTGGCCATGAGCGGAGGTGAGGCGAGGTTCAGGGAGCTCCAGGAGGGCGGAAGCCTGCTTCTGGTGGATGGTAGCCGGGTGCGTAGCCCCGATCCCGAGCTGTTCCGCGAAGAAGGATGGCGCCAGCGGGAGACCGCGATAACGCCCCTCCCCGGCCGGGATGGTGGAGCGGCGTTGGCGGTGGACGCCGGCCGTAAGGGCGAGAGCTGGGTTCTGCGCCGCCACGGACGCAGGGGGTTCCTCTCCAGCTTCCTGGGAGACCGCCGACCGTGGCGGGGACCGGAGCGAACCACTCCCTTTCGGGAGTTCCGGCTACTGGCGTGGATGGCGGATGAGGGGCTCCCGGTCCCGGCCCCGGTGGGGGCCCTGGTCCACCCGGAGGGCGCCTTCTACCACGGCGCTATCCTCACCGTCCGGGTGCCGGGGCAGCCGCTGTCGGAGTTCCTCCGGGAGAATCGCCCCAACCCCCGGAGCTGGGGGGTCTTGGGGCGGACCCTTCAGCGCTTCCACCAGCGCGGCATCTGGCACCCCGACCTCTCTGTGGGCCATATCCTGGTGGATGGTAACCGGATCTGGCTGGTGGACTTCGAAGGGGCCCGGGAGCGGAAGCCCGGTGGCTGGGCCATCCGGCACCTGGGCCGGATCCGCCGCGCCGCCGTGGACGAGCTGGGGAAGGACCGCTGGATGGAGCCGTCCTGGCAGGCGTGCTGGCAGGCGCTCCTGAAGGAGTACCGGGCCGGACAGGGGAAGACGAGCTGAATCGGCCGGCCACCCGCCACGCATGGTTCTGCGCGACGGGGGCCGGGGGGGGTTCTCGCGACGGGGGCCAGGGGGGGGTTCTCGCGACGGGGGCCAGGGAGGCTTGTCGCGACGGAGTCCAGGGGGGGTGTTCGGAGGCTCTCAGTACCCCCAGGGGGCCGGGGGCGGCTCCACTGGAGTGGTCAGGTCGAAGTGGATGCGGATGGAGTGGCCCTGCTCCGGCCAGTGGACGCCGTAGGCGAAGGTTTCGTCGTCCACGAAGTCCATGAACCAGAAGTTGTCCCACCGTTCCGGCAGGATGCCGGCCGTGTGCTCATCGGCGGGGAAGATCTGGCGGTGCGGTAGGCCGGGAGAGGGGGCGTGGCCTCCGTACTGGGTGATCTCCTCCTCGGTGCCGTCGGGATTGCGGTGATCGTGCTTGAGGAGGAGGGTCCCCTGATCCCGGGTCAGGATCCAGTTCCGGGAGCGGTCGTCATCCATGTGGAGGGCCATGTGGATCCTCTCCGGGGAGCACTCGATGATATGGGCCACCACCTCACCGTAGGCAGCGGCGCTGGCGTAGAAGGGGGTGTGGTCCACCACCTCGCCGGGATACGCCTCTCCGCACCGATCCACGATCCGGGCCCAGAACGCCTCCTGCTCCGGCGCCAACGGATCGTCGGCACCCACCCTGTCGGGGTAGGGAAGCTCCGGCGCCGGGACGGCCCGGGCCGCCTCCATCCCCATGGCGGCTTCGGTGGCGGGATCCATCTCGCCGGCTGCCTCCGGGGCATCCGGTGGAGGGAGTGCCTCCTCCCCACAGGCCGAGAGCCCGGGAGCCAGGAGGAGCAGGAAGAGGGCGGGAAGCCGGGAGCGCAGGGGTGGCCGGGAGCCGAGGGCTGGCCGGGAGCCGAGGGCTGGCTGGGAGCCGAGGGGTG
>SKJY01000122.1 GCA_007121775.1 Gemmatimonadota bacterium | reverse complement strand
GGTGGTGGGGTCCGTGCCGGTGGAGGATCGGCCCGGGAGCGCGTCCCCGGACCCGTACCCTCACTCGGGACGATTCAGCTTGTTGCGGAGTGTCCGAACGTGAATGCCCAGAAGTTCGGCGGCCCGGGTCCGATTGTCGCCGGTGATCTCCAGGGCCCGCTGGATCAGCGCGTCTTCCGCTTCCGAGAGGTTGAGGGTCTGGAGCCGGATCCCCGAGTCGGGGGTGCCGTTCACCTCCCCTTCCTCCTCCCCGGCGCCGGGCTCCGCGTGGGGGGACGCACCCGGAACCGGGCCTGCCCCCAGCGACCCTCCCGGTACGCTGAGCCCGAAGCGGTGGGGATTGAAGTCATCGGCGCCGAGCTTTGTGCCTCGCGCCAGGATGGCGGCGCGTTTCACGGTGTGGGCCAGTTCCCGGATGTTACCTGGCCATTGGTGGCTGCGGAGGGCGGCCAGGGCGTCGGGGAGTACGCCGTCCAGCCGTTTGCCTGCCTCCGCCGCCGCCTGTTCCAGGAAGAAGCCCACGAGCTCGGGGATGTCTTCCAGTCGTTCCCTGAGGGGAGGCACCCGGAGGGGGACCACGGCAAGGCGGAAGTAGAGGTCTTCCCGGAAGCGCCCCGCCTCGATCTCGGTGGCCAGGTCGCGATTGGTGGTGGAGACAATGCGTACATCCACCCGGGTAGGCGCCGCCGCCCCGAGGCGTTCGAACTCCTGCTCTTGGAGGGCCCGCAGGAGCTTGGCCTGCATCTCGGGCTTCATCTCCGTGACCTCATCTAGGAGGAGAGTTCCGCGGTTGGCCCGTTCGAAAGCTCCCTTTACATCCTTGATGGCGCCGGTGAAGGCTCCCTTTTCGTGGCCGAAGAGGATGCTCTCCACCAGGTTCTCCGGAAGGGCGGCGCAGTTCACAGATACGAAGGGGCCGTCCGCCCGATCGCTGAAATTGTGGACGGCCCGGGCCAGGAGCTCCTTGCCCGTTCCCGACTCCCCCTGTATGAGGACCGAGGCCTTGGTGGGCGCCACGCTACGGATCGTCTCCATGACCCGCTGCAGGGCCTTGCTGCTCCCCACGATCTCCCGGGAACTGCGCAGTTCCACCACCTCCCTGCGCAGAAGCTCGTTCTCCCGCCGGAGTCGGATGTATTCCAGGGCCTGGTCCACCGCCAATCCCAACTCCTGGGGGCGGAAGGGCTTGGTGAGGTAGTCGACGGCGCCGGCCTTGATGGCAGAGACGGCGTGTTCGATGGAGGCGTAGCCAGTCACCATGATGAGGCCGACTCCGTAGCCCGCCTCTTCCATGATCTCCAGGAACTCCAGCCCGGTGGCCCCGGGCATCCGGTAGTCGGAGACGATGAGGTCGACCCCTCCACGATCCAGGACCTTCAGGGCGGCCTCTACATTCCGGACCGCAATAGGCAGGTGGCCGATCCCTCGGATCGCCTCCTCCATGATCTGCAAAGAGGCGCTCTCGTCGTCCACCAGAAGAATGGTCGCCATATATAGAGAGCGTTCCGGGATGTGGGTCGATGCCTGAGGCACATGATGACGTCACGTCGGTTGCGGACCCAGAGCGACCTCCGACTAAAGAGTTCCTTGCTGCAGGCCGAAACCAAGGAAGAAGCTAGAGACCGGTCGCCGACGGGAGCAACCCCGGCCGGTCGTTCATCCTGCCGGAGGCACCGGCCGTGAGGATCCCGACGATCAATCTGCAGCGCACCAGCCTGGAGGGGATTCAATCCAATCTCCGGGCCATGGACAGCGCCATGAGGCAGCTGACGTCGGGAAATCGCGTAGAGGTGCCCTCCGACGATCCGGCTGCTTCCCGCTCCATCATCCGGACGAACTCCGTCCTGGAGGAGAACAAGCAGTACTCCCGGAACATCTCCCGTGCCCGTTCCCTGAATACCTTGCAGGAATCGGTGCTGGATCAGGTCGATGAGCTCTTGGTTCGGGGTCGGGAGATCGCCATTGGTCAGGCTGGATCCACCGCCACGGAGCAGACTCGGCTGGCGGCGGCCAGCGAGGTTCGCGGGCTCATCGAGTCCATGACCGATCTGGCCAATACGCGTCTCGGTAACCGGTACATCTTTGCGGGACTGGAGTCCGGTCGCCCCCCGCTCCCCACGGAGGATGGCGCTCCCCTCCCCACCGGATCCACCCCCATCGAGATCGGTCCTGGGCGGACTGTGGCCCCCACTGAGTCGGCGAGCCGGATCTTTGGCGACACCGGGGCCCTGGCGGCTCTGGAGGAGTTGGCGTTGGCGCTGGAAACCAACAATGCCAGCGCCATTCAGCAGTCTTCCTACGAACTCCGGGAATCCCAGAGCCAGTTGCAGGTCCTGGTGGCCGAGACCGGAAACCTCACCAACCGGCTCGAGGCCGCCGGTTCCCGCCTCGAGATGCTCGAGGCGAATCTGATGCAGTACCGCTCAGATCTTCGGGACGTGAACTTCGAAGAGGTGATCTCGGAGTTGGCAGCAAGGGAGACCGCATATCAGGCGGCGCTCCTGGCCACCTCCAGGATCCTCAGCCAGAACCTCACCGACTTCCTGCGATGACTGTTCCTGCCATGCAGCCCAGCGAGCCCGAGATTCCAGACGTCTCCGCAGAGACGGCCATTCAGGAGATCCTCTTCACCGAGGGGATTCCGGGATTCTCGTCCCATCGCAACTTCCTTCTTGAACCGGTGGGTGGAGCCCTTTTCTGGCTTCGGAGTGCCGTGCCCGGCGGACCCGCCTTCCTCGTGGTGGAGCCCTCCGCCTTCCTCCCGGATTACAGGATCGAACCTGAGGAGTGGATGCTGGCCTCACTGGGTGTGTCGACCACGGATGATCTGGTGGTGCTGGCCGTCGTGACCCTCCCGGGTGAGGCGAGCGATCCGCCCACCATGAATCTCCAGGGCCCCATCCTCATCAACCCGGAGCGCCATCTGGGGCGCCAGGTGATCCTTCCCGACTCGGCGCTGGGAACCCGCACACCCATCCCGTTGAGCCAGTGAGCCGCATCTTTCGCCGGTAACCGTTTGGGAATACTTTGCCTGCCCGTTTGGGAAACACTTGCCGGGTGACGACGGGCGAGTAGTTTGGGTTACATCGCGTACTATCTGAGATCTTGCTGGTTCGGTGGGCGGGCTGGAACACCCTCTTTCGCACGAAACTGAAGGAGCCACCCATGGCTGACCTCGTCCTGACTGGAAAGAAGTCGCTTACTCATGCCGCAGCATGGCAGGGGGTCGAGGATCGTCTGCCCATCGGGGATGCCAGCTCTGTCCGGGAGTATGGGGCCGTATGGAGTGGGTCGCCATCGGGGATTCCTTGCTTCGGAGCGGACCGGTAGATGGCAAGCCCAGCCGAAGGAGCCGCTCGGCGCCAGAAGGTCGTCGGAGAACCCGACGCCGGCGACCGCCGGCTGGATCGGCGGTGGGACCGGATCAGCGACGGCTTCGTCGGCGCCGTCACCGAGCGGGATGTGCTGGACCACGGGCTCGAGGCGGCCCTGCACCTTCTCGAGGCGACCGTGGTCTCGGTGGCGGTCCGGAATCCCCTTCTCGTCGATTCTCCCATCAAGGTGCTGGAACTCGATCCCCGGGTCGATCCCCGGTCCCGCTCCCTCCTCCGGAACATGGACTCGGACCTCTGGTCCCGGATTCCCCCGGAGCCGAAGGTCTACCATCACCGGCGACCTGATCCCGATCACCCCGTTCCCCCGGGATTCTCTCCCTTCCTCCGGTTGGGGGAGGGTGGGAGGATCTTCGCCTCGGCGCTGGCACCCTTGACGGTGGGCACGGATGCGGATGGTGGAAGGGCCCCCATGGGGCTGTTGGCAGTCCAGTGGTGGGGGCCCATCCCCGATGATGTGAGACCGAATCGGCTCCTGCGCTTCCTCTCGGCTCTCGCCTCGTCTGCCTTGGACCGGGTCTACAAGAGTGAGGCGGCGATCCACGCCGAACGGCGCCATGCCCAACTCTTCGAAGCGGTTCCCATGCCCCTCTTCGAAGCGGACTTGCAGGGGCGACTCCTGGAGGCGAATCCTGCCTTCCGCGCCCTCTTCGGCCTCGAGGGTGACGATGGACACACGGCGATCCGTCTCTACGACCTCTACGCCGACCGGGAGGAGGGACGGGATTGGGAGGATGAGATCCGTCGCGGGATCCCCGCCGGGAGCCGACTCCTGGAGATGAGGAACGTGGCAGGAGAATCGGTTTGGGTGGAGGCCTCCGCAGCCCGGGTTCAGCGGGGGGTGGGTGGCGGCGAGGTGTTGAAGGGAGGCCTCCTGGACGTGACCCACCGGATCCGGGCCGAGACCGAGGCACGGGTCCTGGCTGATGCCCTGACCCAGTGTCAGGAGGCCATCGCCCTGGCCGATGAATCGGGGAGCGTCCGCTATGTGAATCCAGCCTATCTCCGCATGACTGGATTTCGCCGCAAGGAACTGGTGGGAGAGTCACTCGTCTTCCGAGACGAGCACCCCATCCCCGGTCTATGGGAAGAGCTCCGCTCCGGAGGGAGCGACCGGCGCCACCTCATGTCTCGCCGGGCATCCGGGGATGTCTTCAAGGAGTTCCGAACCATCACACCCCTTCGGGACCGGGGCGGTCGGATCACCCACTTCGTCTCGGTGAGCCGGGATATGTCGGAAGAGCAGGCGCTGGAAGAGCAGTTGCAGCAGGCCCAGAAGATGGAGGCGGTGGGACGCCTGGCCGGTGGGGTTGCCCACGACTTCAACAACCTCCTCACCGTCATGAACGGGCACGTGCAGCTCATTCTCACCCACCTGGATCCCGGTAGCCCGATCCGGGGCGATCTGGAGGGGATCATCCAGGCCGGGAGTCGAGCCAGCGATCTCGTGGATCAACTCCTCACCTTTTCCCGCCGCCGGCCCTTGGATGACACCGGCGCCCTGGATGTGGCGGGGGTCCTGGGCTCCATGGAGACCCTCCTACAGCGCCTCATCAACGCCGATGTGGAGTTGGTGGTGGAGGTGGATCCAGAACTCTGGCCGGTGGTCATCACCCGGAGTCGACTGGAGCAGGTGATGGCGAACCTGGTGGTGAATGCCCGGGACGCCATGCCCAAGGGCGGGCGGATCCTGATCCGGGCCCAGAACCTCCTGGGATGGGTCGAGGGCGGTTCCAAGGACAACGTGCTCATCACCGTCTCCGATACGGGAACCGGGATCGCTCCGGAGATCCGCGACCGGATCTTCGAGCCCTTCGTCACCACCAAGGGGGAGGGGAGGGGCAGCGGGCTGGGTCTTTCCACCGTGTACGGCATCATGCAGCAGGCAGGTGGCGAGATCGGTGTCGCCTCCGAGGTCGGGGAGGGCACTACCTTCGCTCTCCGCTTTCCCCGTGCCAACGGCGAGTGTAGCGACGGTGGCTGCGACCGGATCTCGACGGGGGGAACCGACGGCCTCCGGGGCCAGGAAACCATCCTCCTGGCGGAGGATCATGACCTGGTTCGGAACATCACCCGGATCATGTTGGAAGATTTCGGCTACCGGGTCACGGAGGCGGTGGACGGCTGGAGGGCCCGGGAGATCCTGGCGGCCAATCCCGACGCCTTCCAACTGGTGGTCACGGACCTCACCATGCCCCGGCTCGGAGGGGACGACCTGGCGGCCTGGATCCGGACACGCCGACCGGACTTTCCCATCCTCTTCATGTCCGGCTACGGTCGGGAAGAGGCTCGGGACGAGATCGGCATTCCCGGCGCACCCATCCCCACCGTGCACAAGCCCTTCACCGTGGCGGAGCTGGCCGGCGCCGTGCGTCAACTGCTCGACGATTCCGTTGCGGTAGACGCGTCAAGCTGACGTCAAGAAGTCCCCTGCGCCCGTCGATAATTGGATGAGGCGGCGCGTGTGCCCTCTCCGTTCTCGCGGCAACCGGTAAAGGCTCGGTCAGTGCTCGACGAACTACGGCTCCCCCATCTTTCCACCTCTTCGACCCCGGCCTCCGGACGGGCGGCGGTGGATTCGTCCCTCCAGGGACTCATGGAGGATCTGCCCACCGGTCTGATCCTGTTGGATGACACGGGCGCGGTCACCTACGCCAATCGCTTCGCCAAGGAAGTCCTCTCCACCGACGGGATTGCCCTCTTGCAACGTGCGGGGGCCGGGTACGGTGGTCCGGGTCCGCCGAGGGCTCAGGAGCCGCCTGACGAGTCCAGTCCACCTGCTCCGGCGAACGAGGCGAACGAACCAAAGCAGCCCGAGACCCCGGAAAACGGTGAACTCACTCCCCTGGCCCGTTTCCGATTCACCCAGAGTGGGACGGGCCGCCGCATCGAGGTGGTCCGGTACGCCGCCCCTGAGGGGACGCTACTCCAACTCAGGGATCTCAGCGTCCATGGCAACGGCGACACCGGACGCATTCAGGCCTCCGGCGCCACAGTGGACTCGGGGGTAGAGGCGATGCGCCGGTTGAGCGGTGGGGTCGCTCACGACTTCAACAATATCCTTTCCGTCATACGGTCCCACGTCCAGTTACTCCAGGAGCCCGGTCGCCACGATCCGGAGGCGCAGGCGGCGCTCCAGGAGATCGACGAGTCGGTGACCCGCGCCATGGACCTTACTCGGCGCCTGCTCTCCTTCTCCCAGACCGCCCGACCGCGCCACCGGCACGTGGATGTGAATGATGAACTCCGCAGCATGCACGGGATCATCACGGGGCTGGTGCGGGGTGACGTGGAGGTG
>SKJY01000310.1 GCA_007121775.1 Gemmatimonadota bacterium | reverse complement strand
GGCGAGGAGCGGGCCGAGTTCCCGGTGCGGCGCTGGTCGCTCTATGCCCAGGACCGGTGGGAGGTGACCGACGACTTCGTCCTGACCTACGGGGCGCGCCTCGATTTCACCCAGCTTCCGGATACGCCTGCCCGGAATCCGGTGCTGGCCCGGGCCGACCTGGGCCGGAACACCGATGAGGTGCCCTCGAACGCGCTTCAGTTCAACCCGCGGGTGGGCTTCAACTGGGACGTGTACGGCGACCGCTCCACACAGGTGCGCGGTGGTCTCGGCCTCTTCTCGGGCCGCACACCCTTCGTATGGATCTCCAACGCCTACGGGAACACGGGCCTCGACTACGTCCGCTTCACCTGCCGTGGCAATGAGGTGCCGGGCTTCACGGCGAACCCGAACCAGATGCCCACGGCGTGTGCCGGTGGTGACGCCAGCTTCGCCCCCAATGAGATCAACACGGTGGATCCGGACTACCGGTTCCCCCAGGTCTTCCGTGCCTCCGCCGCTGTGGATCGGGAGCTGGGCTTCCTGGGCACGGTGGGGACCCTTGAAGGGCTCTACACCCGGAACCTGAACGACATCAAGTACCAGAACCTCCTGGTGAGCCGAGACGACACCCAGCCCATGCGTGAGGGGCGGGCCCAGTATCCGGTGACCCGACTCCAGGCTGGAGCCGGAGAGATTCCGGTGGGCGACGTCATCGACCTCTCCAATACCTCCGAGGGGTATGCGTACAACCTGACGGCCCAGCTCCAGCGGCCGGTGACGGATGGGTGGGGCTTCAGCCTGGCGTACACCTTCTCCGACGCCTTCGACGTGAACCGGGGTGGGTCGAGCCAGGCGGTGTCCAACTGGCGCTTCAACCCCAACGCCGGAGATCCCAATGACCTCCCGGTGGCTCGCTCGAACTTCGTGATCCGGAACCGGATCCTGGCCACCTACACCCAGGAGTTCAACTTCTTCGACGGGTTCCCGACCCTGGCCTCGCTCATCTACGTGGGTGAGAGCGGGCAGCGCTACAGCTTCGTGTACCAGGGCGATGTGAACGGTGATGGTCAGACGTCAAACGACCTGATCTGGGTCCCGGCGAACCAGAACGAAATCCGCTTTTTCGACAACTCCGCCGGCGTCGATGGACGGCAGCCTGCGCTGTCGCCGACCCAGTCCTGGAACAACCTCAACGACTTCATCGAGAGCAACGCCTGCCTGCGGGCGGCGCGGGGCGGCATCATCGAGCGTGGAGCCTGCGAGGAGCCCTGGTTCAATCAGGTGGATCTGCGCCTGGCCCAGGAGTTCCGGACCTTCGGGAACCAGCGGGCTGAGATCACCCTGGACATCCTGAACGTGCTGAACCTCATCAACAACGACTGGGGTCGGAAGGAGTTCATCTCCAACGAGACCTTCAACCTCATCGCCGTCCGCAGCGGCAACGACGTGGAGAACGGCCGGGTGCTCATGCAGCCCTTCGCACCCCGAGAGACGGTGAACAGCATCGCTGACCTGACCTCCCGCTACCAGATGCAGCTCGGCATCCGGTACACCTTTTGATGGATTTCGGTGAAGGGAAGGGGACTCCTCGTCCAGGACCCTTCCCTTCACCGGGTGAGGTTGAAGCAGGATAGCAGGTGAGGAAAGTGAAGCCGGCCCCAGGGGAAGTGGATCCCCTGGGGCCGGTTTTCGTGGTACCCTCACCGTCTGAGCACGGCGGTGACTCGGCGCCGCCCTCGTCTCTACGTAGCCGCGGCGCCGTTCCCCGTCTCCTCATCGCCGCTCATCGTCTTCGCCGTGCCGCCGAGTCCGTGCGGCGGCGTCAGAGAAAGGCCAGAAGGCGGTCCAGCCCGGGCAGGATGGGATCGGTGGCCTGCCTTCGTGACCTGGGCGGCATAAGGCTGATGAGGGCGGGGGGGCCGCCGTCACGCCAGCGCCGGATACCAAGTTCGTCGCCCAGAGCCCGGGAGAGGATATGGAGTCGTTGACGGGTAAAGCGCCGTTGCGGCTCTCTACCCAGATCCTGCGCGGAGAGGAGGATCCGGCGAGCTCCGGCCAGGTCACCCCGGCTCTGGAGCAGGTCCGCGGCCCAGTGGAGGAGTCGGGTCCGATCCATGGTATCGGGGTAGCGAGCGGCAGCCGACAGGGCCTGGCGGACAGCGCTCCGGTGCCGCCCCTGGGCTGCCTGGAGGTGGGCCCGCTCTTCCATAGCGATACCCACGGTCTCGGCATCTCCGGCGCGCTGCGCTTCTCGTGCCACCTTCCCAAGGGCCGCGTCGGCGTCACGGGAGAGAAGGGCCTCCCCGAGGCGGGCCAGGCGATGAAGGCGCGGTTCGTAGTGGCCAGCCTCGCTCACCTTCAGGTACTCGGCTCTGGCCGATGGGAAATCCCCCCGCTTGCGATGGATACGCCCCAAATGGAGGTGGAGTTCGGGAACGTCTCCCCCCAGGTCGCACGCGCAGCCAAGGGCTTGCTGGGCCAGTTCCAACTCACTCACCTCTTCCAGATGCCCACTTAGGGCCACGAGTTCCCGGGCAACGTCGCTGGGAGAGCAGCCCGCTTCCACCTTGGTCACCAGTGAGCGAATTCTGCGTCCGACCACTCCGTCGACCCGTAGCGTCTCCTGGAACCCTCGACGGAGGAGGAAAGAGGCTTCCGGCCCCTGGGGTCGTAACGGGGTGGGCAATGCCTTAAGGACACACCGAGCGGCGAACTGCAGATGGAGGGTCGGACCCGGTCTCGCGGGGCTGGAAACCCGGAGCGGCGTGGCGGAGCGGTAGACGGTCATAGACCCAGGGGGAGGAGGAGAGGATGAGAATCCTTCTCAACACTGCCCCTAGAATACACAAGGCCTCCGCCAAGAGTCAAGAAGAAAAATCTACCTTAAACTCAGAATCGGCTGGGGTCAGGGCGATTCCGCCTCGAATCGTCCGGCCTTGAGCTGTCTGGGACTTGGGTCCTCAGGGCCGAGGCCGGGGCGACTCAGGGGTGTAGGTGCCGCAGACCGCCGTTCCGTTCTGTATCTGGATGCTCACTGAGTCCGCATGGCAGTTGCGATCTTCGTTGTGGGCGCAGTCGGTGGCGTCACAGGCTGAGACCACTGCCAGTTCCGATGATTCCTTCCTCTGTGCTTCGGCCATGATTTCGCTCCTTGGAGGTGTTTGTGGGACAAAAGCTTCAAAAGTCCTTAGCTATAGACCATACATGAACATGGGACATGTGCACACAGATTGCAAACCAGCGGGAATGTGGCGGGGATTCCATCAGGCCGAAGCTTTCGCGGTCGTGGTGCGAACCGCCCAGGCCAGGAAGGTGACACCGAAGACCCGGGCCACCATGAGGGAGGTGATGGCGGCCGTCACTCCCATCCACCCCAGACCCCACCCCAGGGCCGGGAAGAGGACGGCGATGGTGGTGACCTCGATGGCGGTGGCCATGGTGATGGGTCGGGTGCGTCGCGCCTTGACCAGGAGTCCCCGCTGGAGTCCAATCACCACCGACAGCCCGGGGCCAATGGCCAGGATCTGCGCCGGGAGGAAGGCCAGAGAGGCCAGCCCTGGCTCCAGTCCCGAGACCCACTCGAACCAGACCCGCGCCAGGGGGGTGAAGGCAAGAATGGCCAGGAGGCCACTGGCAGTGACAGCGAGGCCACCGGCGAAGCGGGCCAGCTCCTGCCGGTGCTCTCCCCGCCGGCCCACCAGGGCAATCACCGCCTCCTGGAAGGAGAGACCCAGGGTCCCGAAGAGGAAGTAGAGAGCCATGACCACGGGAAAGACGGCCAGTGACTCCACCGGAGCAGGCGCTCGCCCCATGAAGAAGGTGAGAAGGGGCTGGGTGGTCAGAGCCAGGAGGGAGGTGAGCGCCAGGGGATAGTAGAATTGAAGGATGTCACGGGTCTCGAGCCTGGGTTCGGCCCGGACGTCCGGGGGGGCGGCCTCCGGCGGTGCGGCCGAGGCGTGGTCCTCTTCCTCCAGAATGCGCTTGATGATGCCCCTGGACATGCCCCAGGCCACCCCCGCCTCAACGACCACCCCGGTGGAGAGGGCGGCGGCTCCCACCCAAGCGCCGGGGAGCCCCGCCATGGCCAGACCGATCCCGGCCCCGGCCATGGCCAGCAGGCGGATCCCGGTCCCGTAGGCAATCCACCGGGTCTTTCCCTCCCGGATCAGGATCCCATGGATGAAGCGGCGGTACCCGATGGCGGCGGGCCAGGGGAGAAGGAGCCAGAATGCGCCGTAGACCCGGTCGGCCACCTCCGGTGGAAGCCCCAGCATGGTCCGGAGCACCAGATCGAAGATGGGCGGGATGAGGAGCAGGACCAGCAGGAGGGTCGAGACGACGTTCAGTTGATTCGCGAACCGGCGGAGCTTCCGGTAGCTATGGGCGTCCTCCACCAGGGCAGTGGAGGCGCTCATGAGCATGATGACCGGGGATTCCACCAGGATGGCGAAGGCGAAGGCCACCCCGTAGGCCGCCAGATTGAAGGTGGGGTCGGGCAGCCGAGCGATGACGGCAGCCAGGAACGGCCCCTCCAGCGCCATCATGATCCACTGGAGAGCCAGTGGGAACCAGAAGACCAGGATGGCCCGGGTCGTGCGATCGGCGGCGGAATCCATCGCCCAAGATAGCACGGCCCCCTGGATTCCCCAGGGGGCCCGGCTCAAGGGAGGTGCGGAATGCCCGTTTCCCGGTCAGTGTGCGGCGGAAGTCCAGGTGCAGATGGGTCCCCCTGGTCACTGGTCGCCGGGGTGGGGGAGCCGCTCCTCCTCCAGCATCTCCACCTCGTCCTCGGCCGAGACCACAACCGTCGGATCCGGGTTGAAGTCCAATTCCAGGTTCCGATCCTCGTAGTCCACGCTGTTCAGGATCACCTTGATGGCGTTTAGGCGGGCCGCCGGCTTGTCGTCGGACCGGATCACCGTCCACGGAGCCCGATTCGTGCTGGTGCGTTTCAGCATCCGGTACTTCATCTCGCTGAACTCGGACCAGAGCTCCTGCGCCTGCACATCGATCTCCGAGAGCTTCCACTGACGGAGGGGATCGTCCCGACGGCGCTCGAAGCGGCGGGCCTGCTCGGCCTTGGTAACGCTGAAGTAGAGCTTCACGAGAATGGTTCCCTGGCGCACCAGGTCCTTTTCGAAGCCCACCACACCCTTCATGAAGTTCCGGTACTCCTCATCGGTGCAGAAGCCGAAGACAGGCTCCACCATAGCCCGGTTGTACCAGCTCCGGTCGAAGAGCACCATCTCTCCCCCGGTGGGGAAATGGGAGACGTATCGCTGGAAGTACCACTGGGTCTTGTGGTCCTGGGTGGGCTTACCCAGCGCCACGACCCGATAGTGCTTCTTGTTCATGTACCGGGTGACTCGCCGGATCGTCCCGCCCTTGCCAGAGGCATCCCTTCCCTCGAAGACCACGATCATGCGCCTGGACTCGATTTCCAGATGGCGCTGCAGCTTCAGGAGTTCGACCTGGAAGGGTTTGAGGTCCTTGGAAGTACGCTTCCTGGATCGGGACTTGCCCGCCGGCCGCGCCGACTTCCCGCTCGGGGTTGCGTCGGCGGAGGTCCGCTCAAGGTTCGCCAGGCGCTCACGCGCCTCTTTCAACTCCTGCCGGAGCCGCTGGTTCTCGTGTTCCAGATGGACCAGTCGGTGGACTTCGGCGGGGGCGGACATGTTGGCTCCCTGAGGCGAGAACAAAGGACATAACTCCATATTGAAACCCGAAGGTCACAATACCGATACGAATTCTTTACCCAAAAGACAAGCGAGGATCCCTCCGGGATCTACCATTGGCCAGCTCCTCACTCTCCGTCATGGGCAGGATCAGCCGTTGGCCAGGTCCTCCACCGCCTCCATGAGCAGACGCACTCGGCGGCTATCCGCCGAGCCATCCACCTCTCCGGCCAGCGTGGCCGCCACGGCTCCCAGGATTCCCTGACGCCCAGCACGGGATCCGGCCTCGGCCTGATCGAGTTCACTTCGGAGCTGACCGATCCGGTCAACGGAGAGACCACCGGAGCGCTCAAGCTGATCCACCAGGGCCCTGGCCCTGGCGAAGGAGGGGGGCCAGACCTTCAGAGGCTGTCCCTGGGGATTGAACTCCTCCATTCGTACCGTGTTGGCGGCCTCGATCTCATTGGCCGTCAGGTGAACGCTGGGCACCAGTTCGAAGACGTCGAGCCCCCGAGCGATCTCGGAGCTCACGATGAGCCCATTGTACCAGTAGACCGACCAGGGGCCGGCGCTCTCCATACGCTCTTCATTCACCGGCCCCCGATCGTGGAAGGCGATCTCGAAGGGATTCGCCGGGTCGGTGAAGTCGAAGATGGAGATCCCTCCCTGATACCAGGCCTGCACCTTGATGTCCCGGCCTGGAACGGGGATCAGGGACCCATTGTGGGCCACACAGTTCTCCACGTCGGATTGGGGAGCCGGGAGCTTGTAGTAGCTCTGGAACACCATGCGGCCGTTCTCGATGGAGTAGATGGCATTCGCGCCCCACTCTACCGGATCCGAGGCCCGGCACTTGGCGCCACCACCGCCTCCCCACTCGTCGGTGAACAGGACGGTGGTGGCGTCATTGTTGAAGGTGGCGGAGTGCCAGTAGGCGAAGTTGGAGTCGGCAACGGCATCCATCCTGCTGGGGTTCACCGGATCCCGGATGTCCAGGAGAAGGCCATACCCCTCACAAGCACCACCGGCCAGCCCCATCTCAG
>SKJY01000256.1 GCA_007121775.1 Gemmatimonadota bacterium | reverse complement strand
TCGGGGGGCCGGACGCTCTTCAGCGGTACGAGACCGCACAGCAGGTCGATCGCCTTGTGGGCGGACTGGAGGCGAACTGGCAGGCGGCAGATTGGCTGAGCTTCCGAGGCAGCCTGGGGATGGACAATGTGGAGCGTCACGACAACTCCTTCGTTCCGCCCCGCGCCATCTTCTTCGGCACCCTCCCTACGGGCGAGCGGATTTCAAATCGGATCGAGGTGGAGACCTACACGGCCCGTCTTTCCGGTCGGACGAGCTACCCTCTTTCCGCTTCGATCCAGGCCAATACGGCGGTGGGAGGTGAGTTCAACCGGCAGCTCTTCCAGGGTACCTACGCTTCGGCCACCGGACTCCTGGATGGGACACGTTCCCTGGGAGCCGGTACCGACGACTTCTCGGTGAGTGAGGCCTTCACCGATGTTCGGACCATCGCCGGTTGGATCGAGCAGCGCATCGCCTGGCGGGACCGGGTCTACCTGAATGCCGCCCTCCGGGCCGATGACGACAACTCCTTCGGAGACCAGTTCGATCTGATCTGGTATCCGTCGGTCAGCCTCTCGTGGGTGATGAACGAAGAGGCCTGGTTCCCGGATTCTCCCACCTTCAACAGCCTGAGGGTTCGAGGCGCCGTGGGTCGCGCCGGGCTTCGGCCCGGGTTCCGGGATGCGGTCTTCTTCCTGACGCCGCAGACGGTGAATGTGGACGGGACGAATCAGCCCGGTTTTTCCATCGGCGGAGCGGGGAATCCCGATCTGAAGCCGGAGATCGTCACCGAGGTTGAGGTGGGCTTCGACGCAGGATTCTTCGAGGACCGCCTCGGATTCGAGGCCACCTACTTCTACAAGCAGTCCCAGGATGCTCTGGTCTCGCGCCGTCTAGCGCCGTCGCTGGGCGCCACCACCACACGCTTCGAGAACCTGGCCGAGGTAGTGAACCAGGGAGTGGAGTTCGGCATCGACGCCGTGGTATGGGATCGGCCTGGTCTGCGGGTGGAGGCCGGTGCGGCAGGATCCTTCACGGACAACGAGCTCACCGACCTGGGCGATGTGGAGCCCATCATCTTCGGGTTGGGCGGCGACAGCCAACGCCACCAGGAGGGTTTTCCCCTGGGCGGCTATTGGGGCCGCACCATCCAGGAGGTGAATATCCCCGACGAGGGACCGGTGACGCCCGGTGATGTGGTCCTGAGCGATGAGGCCCAGTTCATTGGATCGGCGCTTCCCACCCGGGAATTCTCCTTCAACCTGAATGTGGACATCCTGGATCGCGTCGCGGTCCGGGCTCTCGTGGATCACCAGGGGGGGCACTACCTCTTCAACAGCACGCGGGAATTCCGCTGCCTCTCGTTCCAGAACTGCCAGGAGATCCACGATCCCACGGCGGACCCGATGAAGCAGGCCCAGGCGCTGGCCGGGCTCTACCAGGGGGCGCCCAGCGTCTTCGTAGAAGCCGCTGACTTCACCCGCCTCCGGGAATTGGCCATCACCTTTACGGCGCCCCGAGATCTGGCCCAGCGGGTGGGGGCCGACGGCCTCCGCCTCACTCTGGCCGGACGGAATCTGGCCACCTGGACGGACTACACCGGGCTGGACCCGGAGCTGAACTTTGCCGGCCAGGCCAACTTCTCCACCGCCGACTTCCTGACCCAGCCCCCGCTGCGGTACTTCACCGCCCGGGTGAGCGTGGACTTCTGACTCCCAAGATGAGCGAGGTGAGCGATATGAGTACGACGAATATTCCAAGCTCCCGGGGGCGAGGTCGCCTGCTGGGGGCCGTGGGGCTGGCGACGCTGGCCGGAGTGTTTGCATTGGCCGGGTGCGATTTCGACCGCGTCCTGGATGTGGACGACCCGAGCACCGCCCAGCTTGAAGACATTGACGATCCCGAAAATGTACCCGTCTTCCGGGCCCACGCGGTGGGCGAGACCCAGGTGGCCTACGCCGGCCGGGGTGGGGCCCAGGACAACTCCTTCATTCTCATGAGCGGGCTTCTGAGCGACGAGTACGAGGCATCCGGGACCTTCACCACCCGGGTGGAGGTGGATCAGCGAAACGTCCAGACCACCAACGCGACGGTGCAGACCACCTACCGCCTCATGCACCGGGCCCGCCTGGCCGCCATTCGGGCCGACCGGGCCTACGAGCAGCACGAGGCTGGGGCGCCGGGCCAGGCCGAGGTTCAGGCTCTGGCAGGCCTCATGATGAATGCGTTCGGCGAGATGTTCTGTTCCGGCCAGCCTTTCAGCGAACTCACCCCCGACGGGGAGTTCATCTATGGTGAGCCGTTGACGACCCAGCAGGTCTTCGCGGAGGCTATCGATTGGTACCAGATGGCGGGCAATACCGCCGCAGAGGCAGGCTCGGCCCGGATGGAGCATCTGGCCTCACTGGGGTTGGCACGGGCGCACCTGAACCGCGGCGAGTGGGATCAGGCGGCGGCCGCCGCCTCAACGGTTCCCACCGGGTTTGAGTACGTGATTCTCCATGACGGGGCCACCGGGCGCCAGTGGAACGGCACCTGGAACTTCGTGAACAATGTGGCCCGGTGGCGGATCCCCGACGCCGCCGGTGGGAATGGTCTCCCCTACCGGACGCTGGGGACCGAGGCCACTGCCGGTGGAGAGATCATCCGGGAGGGAGACCCCCGGGTGGTCTGGTTCGAGGACGGGCCGGCCTTCGACAACCAGGTGACCCAGTTCAGCCAGCTTCGCTTCGCCGATCGAGAAGATCCCACTCCCATCGCCACCGGTGTGGAGGCCCGTCTCATCGAGGCCGAGGTGGCGCTCCGGCAGGGAGATGAAGGTTCCTTCCTGCAGATCCACAACGACCTCCGGGCACAGATGAACGGGCTTGAGCCCTTCAGCGAGGAGGATGTGGCGGAGTTCTCTCCCCAGGAACTGGTGGACCTCCACTTCCAGGAGCGGGCCCTCTGGCTCTGGCAGACGGGCCACCGGCTGGGCGACCTGCGTCGGTTGATCCGGCAGTATGACCGGACCCCTGATGATGTCTTCCCGAGCCAGGAGTACCACAAGGGGGGCGCGTTCGGGTCCGATGTGAACTTCCCCATCCCGGTGGATGAGGAGAACAACCCCAACTTCGAGGCTTGCTTCGACAGGGAGGCCTGATGGCCCCCGGGGCCCGGGTCCGGGTCCTTTGGGATGACGTTAGCGGCAGAACGGACGGGTCGGCGGCAACGCCGGCCCGTTCGTTCTTCTGCGCCCGGTGGGAATCTCAGATCACACCAGCCAGACCAGGACCAGGCCCACCAGCGAACAGGCCGCTGTCACCACAGCCAGCACCCCCGCCATTCCCTTCGATCCTCCGATCCCGGCAATGATGACCAGAGCCAGAAGATTGCCCACCAGGGCCAGGACGATCCCTGTTTCGGCCATGGGGGAAGGGAGGGAGATTTCGAAGTAGTTGATGCATGCCAGGATCCCGGCCACGACTCCGCCGATCCCCAGTGCCGGTGCGATCCGAAACGGGGCTTCCATATCGATCTCTGGAGGCTCCACCCCACGGATTCTGAACCACAGGCCGCCGGTAACGGCGATTCCGGCCGCCGTCATGCCTCCCAGGGGAAGGGCGACGGACCTGGCCAGTGACCAACTGACAATCCAGACCAGAACAAAGACCCGGGGAAAGAGCACCGTGGCGGCGACGGCGGCGGAGAATGAGAAGGCGAGGGTGAACCTCGGGTTCCGCTGATGCTGTTCAGCCAGGGCCGCCACCGTGAGGCTCGGAGAGACAAACCCTCCGAGAAAGCCCGTGATTCCCATGGCCTTTCGGGGACTCAGGAATCTGGACAGCCCGTATCCTGCGAGGCTCATACCTGCAATGAATACAACCACGAGCCAGATGACCCGGGGATTCAGGTCCAGGAGCCAGTCGAGTTCCCGGTTTGGAAACACGGGTAGGACGGCGAGGAGTCCGAGGAACTGAAGAGCCGCTCGGCGGTCTTTCCGGCTGAGCCGCTCCACGTGGCGCCTGGCCGTCTTCCAGAGTCTCCTCATCCGTATCCTGTTTCAGGGATCGAGCTTCGAGTTCCGAGTCCGGAGTTCCGCCAGAAAGGGTCGAATCACCTCGAGGCTGCGGGCGGGGACCTCCTCCATGGCCACGTGGCCCACGCCCTCGAGGATTTCCAGTCGCATGTGCGGGAGGTCCTCCTTCCAGCGATCTGCCAGTTCCAGGGGGGTGAAGTCGTCCGAGTCGCCCCACACCACCAGTGTGGGCGCCTGAACGTCCTCGACCCATTCGGGCTCCTGGAGGCGGACCTCATCCATGGTCCGTGCCAGTTCCCGCAGTCCCTGTCGGTTTCCCGGAGCACGGATCAGGTCCCAGTACCGATCCACGATGCCGGGGCGGATGCGGGCCGGATCACCGTAGGCGGAGGCGACGCCTCGCTGAACCACCCAGCGGGGCGTGATCCAGGTATGGAGCCGTCCGAGCCCAGGCATGGTAAGAAGCCGGAGGGGCCAGGGGAGTTCCTGGGGATAGCCCGCCGGACTGATGAGGACCAGACCGCTGACCCGATGTGGATACCGGGCCGCGAAGCGGGCGGCGATATAGCCGCCCAGGGAATTTCCCACCAGGATCGCCCGGTCTACGCCCCCGTGGTCCAGGACAGCGCCTACCAGAGCCACATACGCTTCCGGGTCGTAGCGCTGGTCCGGCCGGGGTCCGGTCAGTCCGGATGGCGGAAGATCGATGGCGAGGACCCGGAATTCATGGCGTAGCGATCGTACCCAGGGCTCCCAGGTATGGAGGGATGCGCTTGCGCCGTGCAGGAGAAGGATGGTCGGACCCTTCCCTTCATCCTGGAGATGGACCTCCACCCCGTTCCCCTCCACCATCCGGGACGAAGCGGTCATATACCGGTCCCGTAGCTCCTCCACCTTCGGGGAGCGAATGGCCTGACACCCGACCAGGAGAAGAATCAGGACGGGAATGACGACGGCTCGCAAGGCTGCGCTGATCACCGGTGTCACTCGCCTCCTGTGAGGAGTGCTGGAGGGTGCTGGGGGAAGGGGAGTCCAGGGAGAGCGTCCATGAGCCCTTCGGCCCATTCATCCATGGAGTCTAGCCGCCTCCCGTACCGCCTCCCGGAGCCGGGGCCAGACGTAGGAGGCCACGGTGAGGAATCGGGTGCGTTCCGGGGTCCGATCCCGAAGCCAGGCCCAGGCGGGCCTTCCGCCCTTGGCCCGATTACACCCCTCGCACGCCGTGACCAGGTTCCCGGAGCTGTTGTCCCCACCCTTTCGCCGGGGCTCCACGTGGTCCACGGTGAGCTCCACCTCCGGCGGCCCCTGGCCGCAATACACGCAAAGGTGGTCATCACGGGCAAACACGGCGCTGCGCTTCATGCTCCAGGTATTCCCCCAACCAGAAGAATGAGTCCTGCGGCCAGGAGCACCAGGATGATGCCCAGAAGTGAAGTGTTCACCAGTTCCACATCGTGGGCCGCCAGTCTGTCGAGCCGCCGGGCTTGCAGGCGAGCCCAGGCGATGGCTCGGCGTCTCTTTTTCAGGAGTACCCCCACCCAGACCTCCTGATCGGGGAAGGGCAAGCGGAGGAGGATCGCCTCGAAGAGAACGAGGAGGTCGCCGGCCGGAATCCGGAGGCGGGCAAGTCGCCTTCCAATGGAAGGGGAATCATCTGCCCGACCCTCCACGCCGCCCCCGGCGGATGTCGCCTTCCTCCCCCACTGGAGGACCAACCCTGCAAGTACTGCTCCCATGAGAACCGGCACCAATCCCACCAGGACGTCGGCCCCCGGCCCGGGGAGGGTGACGCCTTCCGGGGATGCCACCACCGCAGGCAGCCATGCCATTCCCCCGGCAACCAGGAGTACCAGGAAGGCCCAGGAGACAACCATGGTCCAGGCACCGTACGACGCGGGGAGCTCCCTCCCACCGTCGGGGTCCGCCGCCCGCCTCCGCTCCCAGAGCGTCACCAGGAACCGGGCCAGGAGGAGGGTGGTGCCCAGCGCCGCCACGGGGAGGTAGAGGTCCAGAAGGGTGTAGGCCGGGCCTCCCAGCTCCTGGAGCCCATCCTTCAGGGTGTTCTTGGCCAGGGCACCACCGGTGAGGGGAAGGCCGGCCAGCGCCAGGGCCGGGATCGCGGTACCCGGGAGGATCCACCACCGACCCGGCACTCGGTCCGCCAGCCCCACCGAGAGGAAGAGGGCCCCCTTGGCGATTCCGTGATGGATGGCGTAGACCGCTACCGCCACGCCGCCCCAGGGGATGAGTTCGGGCCGGGCCACCAGGAGGCCGGTCCCCATGGCCATATACCCCATCTGGCTCACGCTGGAGTAGGCCAGGACGGTCTTGGGGTCGTCCTGGAAGATCCCCATGACCACCCCGTACAGGGCCGCCGCCGCCCCCACGGCCAGGAAGACCACCGATACCTCCGGGAGCGCCGTTTCGGCCGGGAGCATGCGCACCCACCCCAGAACTCCCGCCTTGATCATGGCCCCGCTCAGGAGGGCGCTGGCGGCGGTGGGGGCCACCGGGTGCGCCAGCGGAAGCCAGAGGTGAAGGGGGATGAGCCCGGCCTTCACCCCGAACCCCGCCAACAGAAGCAGAGCGATGGTACTGCCCCCGAAGGTGGGGCCTTCTCCCGCCGCCAGCTCCACCCAGGTCGCCTCCATCTCCCCGCCGAAGGTGGGGACGCCCCCAAACGCGCCACCCAGGCTGAACAGCCCCGCCAGGAGCGCCACCTCCCCCAGGATCGCCATGACGATGTAGAT
>SKJY01000146.1 GCA_007121775.1 Gemmatimonadota bacterium | reverse complement strand
GTGGCTCGCTTCGGGTGGCCGCCTTCAACCTGGAGAACTACTTCACCGACTTCTCAGGGTGCACGCGGGGCACTCTGGGTGAGCCCGTTGACTGCCGCGGCGCCTCGAATCAAACCGAGTTTGATCGACAGGTGGCCAAGACGATTCCCGCTCTCTCCGAACTGGATGTGGACGTCCTCGGACTCATCGAGCTCCAGAACAACGGGTTCGGTCCGGGGAGCGCCATCGCCGACCTGACGAACCGGATGCGGGCCGCCACGGGACAACCCTGGGCCTTCATCGACGCCGATGCCGAGACCGGTGAGGTGGACGCGCTCGGGACTGACGCCATCGTCGTGGGCCTGATCTACCGGGAAGATCGGGTCACCCCGGTGGGCCGCACGGCGGTGCTCAACTCCATCGAGTTCGTGAATGGCGGAAACTCCCGCCCGGGGAGCCGCCCCACCCTCGTCCAGGCCTTCGAGGACGAAGCCGGTGGTCGATTCCTATCGGGGGTCGTCCATCTCAGGTCGAAGGGAGGTTCACCCTGCGATATCGGAGACCAGGGTGACGGACAGGGGAACTGCAACGTAATGCGAACCAACGCCGTTAATGAGCTTTTGGCGTGGCTCGAGACGGACCCCACCGACACCGGAGAAGAGGACGTTCTCCTCATCGGTGACTTCAACAGCTACGCCATGGAGGATCCGATTCGTGCCCTGGAAGCCGCGGGGTACACGAACCTCATCACTACCGGCCCCGGGACTCGCTCGTACTCTTTCGTCTTCGACGGCGAATGGGGCTATCTGGATCACGCCCTGGCCTCACCAAGCCTCGCCCCGCAGGTAGCGGGAGCCGCTCTCTGGCCCATCAACGCCGATGAGCCGAACGTCCTCGGCTACTCCACGGCGTTCAAGAGCCCGAATCAACTCACCACCCTCTTCAGCCCGGACCCCTTCCGTTCCGCCGACCACGACCCGGTGGTGGTGGGGCTGGACCTTGTCCCCGGAATCGTAGCCGGATTCGGCGGATTCCTCCCGCCGTTCGCCAATCGTGACGAGGCCTTCCGGATCCAGGCGGGCCGAACCCTCCCCCTCCGATTCTCGCTGGGTGGAGACCTGGGCCTCGACATCTTCGCCGTGGGCTTCCCGGCGTCACGGGAGGTCTCCTGTTCCACCGGCGAGGCGATGGAGACGCCGCAACCCATCCTGCAGCCGGGGGAGAGCGGTCTCACCTATTCGCCCGGCAACTCGATCTATCGCTTGAACTGGGCGACGGAGAGGGGGTGGGAGGGCTCCTGCCGGGAATTGATCGTGCGATTCCGGGATCAGAGCCAGATCACCCACACCTTCGACTTCAGACGCTGAGGAAGGAGAAAGGACACGCCCGCCCGGATGGCGACCCTGTCCGGGCGGGCGTGTCAACCTCCTGCAGAGCGACGTTGCTTCCACCGGCATTTTGCATTACGCTTTTGCAAGCCACCTGACAGCCTTTTTCGACCCTCCCCTTCCCGGCCTCTCCCATGAGCGCCTTCTCGGTCATCCAGGACGTATCGGTCCTTCTCCGTGGAGAGGTGTTCCGTGCCCTGGCGTCAGCCTCGGGTGTGACCTTCACCCTCTCGGACCCGGCGACGAATGTGGAGCTGGGCCCGCCCGGTGAGGGAGGTGAGACTACCCGCGCCACCCTGTACCTGCATCACGTCGAGCTGGAGCGGCATCTCCGAAACCAGCGGCACCTCCCCAGCCGCGAGGATCCCTCCCGGTCCCGGCGTCCGCCCCTGACTCTGCAGCTCCGCTACCTCCTGACACCCTCCGATTCACTGGAGACCAACAACCAACTCCTGCTGGGCCGGGTTCTTCAGCACTTCCACGACCACCCCCTGCATCCGGTCCCCGGCGACGAGCCCCGGGACAGCCATGGCGGTGCCAGTCCCGAGATCCGGGTGGTCCCAGAGACCCCATCCCTGGAACACCTCACCCAGCTCTGGAACGCACTGAACCAACCGTTCCGTCTCTCGGTGGTCCTCCTGGTGGAAGTCGTGGCTATCGATTCGGGGCTTCCACCGCGAGCGGCTCCACGGGTCGGCTCCTTCCACACCCTGGTGGGAACGGGAGAACGGCCATGAGTCTCCGGGCCCTGAGTGGAGTGGTGAGCACCCAGGCCCTGGTGTCCGGACGGATCCGCGATTCCCTCACCGGTGGCTCTCCTCCGCGGATTTCAGGGCTGACCCTGAGCATGCGCCCCACGGAGGCAGCGGCATACAGCCCCTTCCCTGGAAGCATTCGGCTGCTGGACGGGATGCATTTCACCACGTGGGGCTCCCCGGAGCGCCTCTTCCCCGCCGGGCCTCCATCCGGCGGACTGGACCTCCGCTTGGAGGTGGAGGCACCGGGATACGCACCGGAGGCAGTGGAGTTCTCCGTCCCTGCCGCCCACCTGGTTCCGGTGGACGAAGTCGTACGGTTTGGCCACAGGGAGGTGCGGGTGAACGGCTTCCCCCACCTTCCCCGATTCATCGAAGTGGCACTCACCCCGCTACCGGTGGCGCTGGCAGGGTGGGTCATCGACGACCATGACCCGGAGGCCCCGGTACCCGGCGCCACGGTCCGAGTCACCGCCCCGGCCCCGCGTGGGCCAGTCACCACCGACGCCCGGGGCTACTTCCGAATCCAGGACCTCCCGGTGGCTCTCTCGGTCACTGTGGAGATCCGGCAGGGTTCCCGATCCCTCGTCCAGGAGGTGGCCCTCCGGCCCTCGGATCCCTTGAACGAGTGGACTTTCAGCCTCCCCGCCTAAAGGAGCACGACCATGCCCGAATACCTCGCACCCGGCGTCTACGTCGAGGAAGTCCCGTCCGGCAACAAGCCCATCGAGGGAGTAAGTACCAGTACTGCCGGGATGGTTGGGGTGACCCAGCGGGGTCCGGTGGGGTCACCGGTGCTGGTCACCAGCTTCGGGGAGTTCACCCGGGTATTCGGCGGTATCCTGGACCATCGGGTTTTCACCGACGGTCTGGATTCCCTCCCCTATGCCGCCCGGGGATTCTTCGGGAATGGTGGGCAGCGCCTCTATGTGTCACGCATCGTGGGAGCCGGCGCCGAACGAGCCTCGGCTGACCTCCTGGCCGTGCCTGCCACCGATGCGGCCGACACGGCGCTGGCAGCCCGGGGAAGCGAGGGGGATACCCTCCTCTCCCTGGATGACGGATCGAACGTAGGGGTGGGAGACACCCTGCTGATCCTGGATGAGCAGCGTTCCGAATACGTCACCGTCGACAGTGGCCCGGTGACGTCCGGACTCCGACTCGCCGGACGGCTCCGGGGAGCCGTCCCGGACGGGACTGCGGTGACGCCCCTTACGGTCACGGAGGATGCCGACCTCACGGCCGAGGTCACCGGAGCCATGACGGCAGGCGGCGGACTGGCCCTCTCCGCCGCGGCCGTGGCCGGCCTCACCGCCGGCCATGTGCTACGCATCCGGAGTACACTGGATCCGGAACAGGTGGAGTATGTGGAGATTGCCGCCGATGCCTCCGATGCCATCTCGGAGGGAGGCCTGCTTTTCTCCCACCCACAAGCCTCCACCCAGGTCCACCGGGTCAGCCTGGCGCCTGGGACCGCCACGGCCGCAGATGCTGACGCACCTTCGGGTTCCGTGCTCCTGGCGCTTGCCTCCACCGCAGACTTCCAGGCCGGGGGGGCGGCAGGGATCGACGGCAGCGGGACGTACGCGGTCGCGGCTGTCGTCTCCCAGGTGACCCTCACCACCGGGACACCCCTCACGGAGAACCACGCCGCCGGGACCCGGATCCTCCGTCAGGTGCCCCTCTTCCGGGTCCATGCCCGACACGAGGGGCTCTGGGGAAATGCCCTCAGGGTCCGAGCCCGTAGAAGCAGCTTGCTGGAGACCACAGTGGTGGGAGGGCCCTACGCCGCAGGTGAACCGCTGGTGGGCTTGAGTGCCGTGTTCGGACTGGGCCCGGGGAGCGTCATCGAATTCTCCCGGAACGGAGCGGTGGTAACCCGGGCCCGGGTGAGCGGGGTTGACCGGGCTTCAAACCAGGTGGCCGTGACCGGATTGGGCGCCCAGGTGGAAGCAGGAGACGACGCCCGGTCCCTGGAGTTCGACCTGGTGGTGGAGCGGGTGGAAGGGGGCCGGGCTGCAGACACCGAATCGTTCGAGTTCCTCGGTGTCGACCCGGAGCATACCCGCTATGCCCTCCGGGTCGTGGGTTCCTACAACCGGGCAACGGAACGGGGCTCCAATTCCGGAGAGGCGGAGCTCGTCCGCCTCTCGGACCTCACCATCGGGGACGACGGCGAGGATGAGGCCGATGCGGCGATGCGCCGCTTGGTCCGCCCCTTTCAGGGAGTCTCCATGTTCATGGCAGGGGGACGCGATGACCTGGACTCCATCGACGATTCCACCTTCATCGGGACCGACGCCGAGGATCCGGACACCCGTACCGGGATCCACTCCCTCCGAAACGAAGAGGGAATCAGCATCGTAGCCGTGCCCGGGCGAACCAGCGTCACGGTCCAGAACGCCCTCATGGATCACTGCCAGCTCATGCGCTACCGGTTCGCCGTGGTGGAGCCCCCGGCGGGAAGCGGTATCCGGGACGCCCGCACCCATCGCCAGAACTTCGACACCACGCGGGGCGCCACCTACTACCCCTGGCTCGTAGTGGCCGACGAGTTCGGTGAGCGCGGTGACCTCCTGAAGATCCCGCCCAGCGGCCATGTCATGGGGATCTACGCCCGCACCGATACGGAGCGCGGCGTCTGGAAGGCACCGGCCAATGAGGTGGTCCG
This sequence comes from Gemmatimonadota bacterium, assembly GCA_007121775.1. Lineage (GTDB taxonomy): Bacteria > Gemmatimonadota > Gemmatimonadetes > Longimicrobiales > Gaopeijiaceae > PWLA01. The sequence continues at coordinate 1,961 of SKJY01000146.1, read as the reverse complement.
GGGGATTCTGCAGTTCGAGACCACCCTTACCAAGGGTGAACAGGACATCCTGAATCCGGTCCATGTGAACTGCTTCCGGGACTTCCGGACCGCGAACCGAGGCCTCCGTCTCTGGGGTGCCCGCACCCTCTCCAGCGATCCGGAGTGGAAGTACGTCAACGTCCGGAGGCTCTTCCTCTTCCTCGAGAAGTCCATCGAGAACGGAATGCAGTTCGCCGTCTTCGAGCCCAATACCGAAGCGCTCTGGGCAACGGTGAAACGCTCCATCTCCAACTTCCTCATCACCGTCTGGCGTGCCGGCGGGCTGGAGGGCGTCCTCGAAGAAGAGGCCTTCTTCGTGAACGTTGGCTACGGCATCACCATGACCCAGGCGGACATCGACAATGGGCGCCTCATCGTGGAAGTGGGGGTGGCCCCGGTGAAGCCTGCGGAGTTCGTCATCATCCGCATCAGTCAGAAGACCCGGGAGGCTGCCGACTGAGCCGAATCGAATGGACAAGGGTCGGCGGGGTCCCACCCTGCCGCCCCCTTCTCCCCTCTCCCCCGAACCTGTAGGAGCCGACCGTGGAAAACCCGTACGCCCAATTCAACTTCCTCGTGGAGATCGACGGCCTCTCGGTGGCCGGGTTCTCGGAGGTCAGCGGCCTCACCACCGAACAGGACATCATTGAGTACCGGGAAGGGAGCGACACCCAGACCGTGCGGAAGATTCCCGGCCTGAGGAAGTACGGGAACATCACCCTGAAGCGGGGCTTCACCCAGAACCGAGAGCTCTGGGACTGGCGGAAGACCACCATCGACGGGATCACCGAGCGGAAGTCCGGCGCCATCATCCTCCTGGACGAGGCGCGCAACGAGGCGCTTCGCTGGCAGTTCTCCCAGGGGTGGATCTCCAAGTGGGAAGGGCCTGCCCTCAATGCCACTGCCAATGAGGCGGCCATCGAATCCATGGAGGTGGCAGTAGAAGACCTCCGGCTGGCATGACGGCCTCTCCCCGGATCCTGTCGTGACCACCTTCCTCACCCCCGGCGTCTACCTGCGGCCCTCGGAGCGCATCCGGCCGATAGGCGCCCTCGTGCGCAGCGACGTGGCCCTGTTCCTTGGCTACGCCCGCCGGGGACCCGCCTTCCGTCCGGTCCGGGTTGAGGCGTGGAGGGAGTTTCTGGCCCACTTCGGGGAACCGCTGTCTCCCGGTCATCTGGGCCCGGCGGTACAGGCCTTCTTCGAGAATGGAGGAGCGACCTGCTGGATTGTGCGGGTTCTGAAGGAGCGGGAGGAGGGGGATGGGGTGGCAGCGTGGGAAGGAGCGGCGGCGACCGCTCACCTCGTCTCTGACCCTGCTCCCGTGACCGGCGGATACCTGCGCTGGCACTTCTCAGCCTCATTCAACGAGGCGTTTCTGGATGAACCGGAGGGAACGGGGCTCGACGACGACCCGGACGGAAGTCGAGGGCGGAGGCTTCCCAACCCCGGGGTCTGGGGCAATCAGTTGAGCCTGACCACGGGGTCGGATGTGTGGTTCCGGACCGCCCTCGAACCGGGACGCCTGGATGATGGTTGGGTTTCCCGGGTCCGGGGGCTCGCGGGCCTGACGCCGCGTGCCCTGGTACGCCTCAGGCAGGAGGGAGTGGGCCAGGGAGTGGCGGAGGTTCGGGCCGTGGATCGCGCTCGAAACCGGGTCACGTGGGTGCAGCCCCTCCCGGCCCTGGGGTTGGATCCGGACGGGTCCATCCAGGTGGAAAGCTCCGACCTCCTGATCCGGATCACCCTTGGAGGCAGGGTAGTGGAAGAGTTCAGGCGCCTGGCCATCCATCCGGAGCACCCGCGGTCGGTGCTCCGGGTCGTGCCCCGGGAAAGCCGATGGGTGGATGTGGGCCTGGATCTCCCCCCGGGAGTCCGGGCAGCGGAGCTGGACTGGGCCGATCCAGCGCTCTGGCCGTTGGGAATTTCAGGGCCCCTTT
>SKJY01000237.1 GCA_007121775.1 Gemmatimonadota bacterium | reverse complement strand
TGGGCCCGGGAGCGGGCACCCAACTCGGCGCCGGTGACCCACCGAAGGAGTTCCACCGCGTTCCGGGCCGGAGAGGCCGACAGTTCGGCTCGGTCCAGGATCTGGACCGCCCGGGTGCGCTGGGGCAGGTCGGCGCTGACCCGGGTCCCCACGACGTGGAGTGTGTCACCCAGGACCACCGCCAGGGTGTCGGCGGCGACATCGGGGGTATCGGCGGCGGCGAGGTCGGGGGTGTGGGCAGCGGCAACTTCCGGGGCGTCCGCCGGGAGTTGGCCCGAGAGATCGCCGGATGCCAGAAACGGCGCCCCGCCCACCACCGGAAGGAGGAAGGACCAGAGCATCACGGGGGAGGCGGAGGGCGGCTTCGGCATTGGGGGTGATTGGGCGAGCAGGAACGAGGAGCGGAAGACCGGGGAACCAAGACCCTCCCGCAGGGTGAGTGATCCAGTAATCAAGACCAACCTAAAGCGACGGAGCACACGTACCCAGATGTCACTGGTAGCCAAGCTGAAGCGGCCGGGACCCAACGGCTTCGGATACGGATCCACCGCCGAGGAGGTGACCCGGGGGCTCGATCTCTCGGGACGGACCATCCTCATCACCGGGTGCAACTCGGGGATCGGGCTTGAGTCGTTCCGGGTGCTGGCCTCCAGGGGAGCCCACATCATCGCCGCCGCCCGCACCGTGGAGAAGGCCGAGCGGGCCGCCCGGGAGGTGGGCGCCGGCGACCGCACCACCGCGGTGGCGTGTGAACTCTCCGACCCTTCCTCGGTGGAGGCGTGCGCCGAGACGCTGGCCCGGCAGGGGCGGCCCATCGACGTTCTCATGCTGAACGCCGGGATCATGGCCCTCCCCAAGGCCAAGACGGTCCATGGGCTGGAGCTTCAGTTCTTCACCAACCACATCGGGCACGCCCTCCTCACGGACCGGGTCATGGACCTGCTGAGCGACAACGCCCGGATCGTGGTGTTGAGCAGCACGGCACATCAGCGGACGCCAAAGGGGGGGATCGACTTCGATAATCTGGACGGTTCGCAGGGATACGACCCCTGGAAGTTCTATGGCCAGTCGAAGCTGGCGAACCTCCTCTATGCCCGGGAGCTGGCGCGGCGCCTGGAGGGGACCGGGAAGACGGCCAACGCCGTTCACCCCGGCGTCATCAAGACCGGTCTGGGCCGGCATCTGAACCCGGTTGCAGCCGGGCTCTTCAGCGTCTTCGGGCCACTCCTCTTGAAGAACGTTCCCCAGGGCGCCGCCACCCAGTGCTACGTGGCCGTGCATCCGGAGGTGGAGGGGGTCAGCGGGGGCTACTTCGCCGACTGCAACCCAGCCGAGTCCTCAGCCCACGGTCGTGACCCCGTCCTGGCCAGAAAGCTCTGGGACGAGACGGAGCGGATCCTGGACCGGGTGTCGGCGGGGTAGCAGCGAGGGCCTGGTCCGGATCGAGGTCGGCCGTGCCTCCGCTCGGGGGAGGCGGCCTCAGGCGTCACCTGTCCGGCGTCTGAACCCCGACGGCTCATCCTCTTCATCTTCCTGGTGACGTTCCCACCCACCCTGATCCACATCGTCCCGCCTTCTTCGGGGTTCGGCTGGGCCCGATTCCCCGGCCCGGAAGGTGGCGCCGCTGCCGGATGTGATCCGGTGGGGCTGGGTGCCCCAAGGGATCTCCTCTTCCAGGAGGCGGTTCACACCGTGGTGGGTGATGGCCAGAAGCCCCGTATCCAGCCGGGTCAGCCAGCCGCTTTCCTTCATGTACCAGAGATGGAAGCGGAGAACCTCGCTGGGGCAGTCCAGGACCCGTTCCAGCTCCAGCTCGCCGACCCCGGGACGATCCACATCCCGGCGCCGGGCCTGGTAGAGGAGCGTCAGGATGCCCAGTCGGATCCGGCGGTCCGCCTCCACCCGGGAGGTGGCGGCCGACTGGTCGAAGAGCTGCCATGATCGGCGCCTGAGGGCGTCGTAGCCCGCGTCGAAGCGGGCCCGGGCCTCGGGGTCCGAGAGTACGCGGTAGGAGGCCACAAGTTGGGAGAAGTGTTCCACGCTCCCGGACTGGGCGTTGTCGGGATGGAGGCGCTTTGCCAGATGCCGGAAGACCCGTTCAATGGTCTCCCCATCGGCCCGGGGGCTCACCTGGAGCACTTCGTAGTGATCGATCTGATCCTGTTCGGCCATGCTATTTCCAGTTGAATGTCTTCCACCATGGACATGGTTTCGGTAGGGTCTGGGTCATATGTGAGGAATCCGCAAACCAGGCCTCGCAGTATGATTCCTCTCGCTCGGCACGAAATGATCCCCCTTGCCCGGCACGCCATGATGCGCCTCACCCCAGTTCCCTCCGTGGCGCCGGCTCGCCACCTCCCCAACCCCATCGCCGTACCGACGGGCAAGAGGACAGGTCGTATGGCCCTCCTGGTCCTTCTGGCCGCTCTGCTTCCTGCCTGCGAGAACAGTGTGTCTGGAGGAGTGCCGGGTCTTCCGGAGTCTGATCCGGTGATCACGCCCCTTCCAGATACACCGGGAGCCGCCTGGCGGGATCAGGTCCACTTCCGGGAGACCTTCGTCGATGCCCGGTTGGACGATCGGGGTTGGTACGATATGGGAGAGCCCACACTGGTGGAGGGTGGGGCACCGGGGACGGGGAGCCGCCATGCCTTTCTTTGCCGGTTCGCCCAGGGCGCCTCCGGGTGCCGGGGAGGCATCCTGGGCCGGCGCGCCTTTCCCGAGTCCGACGCCGTGCACCTCACCGTGCGCATCCGGTATGACGAAGGCTGGGTCGGCTCCGGTCGCCCGTACCACCCCCACGAGTTCCACTTCCTCACCAATGTGGATGACCGATTCGTGGGGCCTGCCCGCACCCACCTGACCCTCTACGTGGAGCAGATAGGCGGCACCCCCCTCATCGCCCTCCAGGACTCCCGGAACGTGAACCCGGCGTGCATCCGGCGCAACGATGGGGTTTCGCTGGGGTGCGGAGGTGGTACCGTCGATGACTTTCCCTTCGGCGAGGACCGATCGGTGGCGGCGTGCAACGGGTTGGTGGGAGAGGTGGACGGAAGCGACTGCTATCCAACGGGCCCCGACCGATGGTACAGCTCTCGTGCATGGCGCGCGGACCGACCGGTCTTCCGGGAGCCGGCGCCTGAACACGGGCCTGGCGGCGGTGACGGGTGGAGGGTCGTGGAGGCCTACCTGGCCCTCAACTCCATCCGGGATGGTCGGGGCATCCCCGACGGTCGGATCCGCCTCTGGGTGGATGGGGAGGAAGTGGTGGCCTCGGATTCTGTGCTCATGCGCACCGGCCGTCATTCGGAGATGGCCTTCCAGCACCTCCTCGTGGCTCCCTACATTGGAGACGGCTCGCCGGTGGATCAGTCCCTCCGTATCGGAGAGATCACGGTGGCCCGGGGCATCCCCCGGGATTCGGTGCCGCCTGGCGACGCCGGCCGCGAGGTTCCCTGAACCGATGGCGCATGGATCATTGCCAAAATCCCAACACCGCCACAACATCCCCATAACCCCACAACATACCCATGGCCAAGAACCATTCCTTCGACGTCTCCACCGGGGTGGACCTGCAGGAGGTGGACAACGCTGTGAACCAGGCTCGGAAGGAGGCCGCCCAGCGCTACGACTTCAAGGGAGCCGACATAAGCCTGGACTTCGATCGGGACGCCGGGGCTGTCAAGCTGGACGCCGACGACGAGTACCGGCTGAAGGCGCTCTACGAGATCCTCGTTTCTAAGTTCGCGAAGCGGGGGGTCCCCTTGAAGAATCTAGAACCAGGTGACGTGGATCACGGCACCATGGGGCGGGCCCGCCAGGTGGTGGCGCTCAAGCAGGCCATCCCCCAGGATACGGCCAAGGAGATCGTCAAGCGGATCAAGGCCCTGAAGCTGAAGAAGGTGCAGGTTCAGATTCAGGGAGATGAGCTCCGGGTCATGAGCCCGGAACGGGATGCCCTGCAGCAGGTCATCGCCTTCCTCAAGGGCGAGGACTTCGGAGTTGAACTCCAGTTCGGTAACTACCGGTAGACGCTGTTGGCACTCACGACACCAATCGAGGAGGCAATCCCCTTGGACCGATTTGACTCGCCATCATCCCACTCGGCTTCCGGTCCCACCGGACCTGCTTCGCCCGGCGCCGCCCGCCCACCCCTGGCGCTGCCAAGGCTCAATGAGCCTGCTCCCGAGTTCGAGGCCAACACCACCGACGGGGTGCGCCGTCTCTCGGATTATGAGGGGAAGTGGCTCATCCTCTTCTCGCATCCGGCCGACTTCACCCCTGTCTGCACCAGCGAGTTCATCGCCTTCGCCAGGGCGAAACCCCAGTTCGATGCCCTGAACACCGAACTCCTCGGTCTGTCCATCGATAGCACTTTCGCACACCTTGCCTGGATCCGGAGCATCCGGGAGAAGTTCGGGGTGGAAATCCCCTTTCCCATCATCGATGACATATCCATGCGGGTAGCGAACGCCTATGGGATGATCCACCCCGGGGCGTCCGACACCTCCACGGTGCGGGCTACCTTCATCATCGACCCGGAAGGCTTCCTGCGCTGCATCATGTACTACCCCACGACCAGCGGTCGCTCCATCGCGGAGCTGATCCGACTGATGAAGGCGCTCCAGACATCCCGGACCCATCGGGTGGTCACGCCGGAGGGCTGGCAGGAAGGAGACCCGGTGATGCTGCCCCCTCCCGCCACCTTCGAAGAAGCGGAGGGGCGGTCCGCCGAAGGCCAGGAGTGCAGGGACTGGTACTACTGCACCCGCACCCTCTCCTGATGCAACCGAGTCCTGCCTCGATCCCCCGGAAGGAGCCGACCATGAGATTGCCCACCCGGAGCGCTTTACCCTCCACCCTTCTCGCCACGCTGGTTCTTGCCTTTCTCGTGACAGGATGTGGGGAGGGGTCGCCCGGGGAAGACGTTCCCGCCTCCCCGACCCCGGAGGGAGTGGGGTCGGAGGTCGAGGGACAGCAGAGCGATGAAGTCCTGGCTGGAGCAGAGGGTCCCCTGGTCATTGGCGCCACCATGTCCGAGACCGGGTCCTGGGCCACCCAGGGGATCCCGGCCCGGGACGGATACCTGCTCTGTGGGGAGCACCTGAACGCCGAGGGAGGGCTTCTGGGTCGGCAGGTGGAGTTCCGGATCCATGACGACGCCTCGGATCCGGCGCTGGCCCCTGAACTCTACGAGCGTCTGATTGTGGAGGAAGGGGTGGACCTGATTCTGGGTCCGTACGGCTCCACCCTCACCGAAGCGGTGGCGCCGGTGACGGAGCGGCATGGGCGGGTCCACATCTCACCGCTGGCCGCTACCACCTCCATCTGGGAGCAGGGGCGGGAATACCTCTTCATGGTGCTGCCCCCAGCCGAACTCTTCCTGGCGGGACTGGTGGACCTGGGGGCGGGCAATGGGCTCGACCGTGTCGCCGTGCTCCAGGAAGATCAACTCTTCCCCCGGGCGGCCGGGGCCGGGGCGGCGGAGCGGGCCCGGGGGCACGGGATGACGGTGGTCCTGGACGAGACCTACCCCAGCGGCACCGACGACTTCGGTCCGTTCCTGGAGCGGGTGGCCGAGGAGGGGGTGGAGGTTCTGGCCATGGCCGCCTCCGCCCTCGGAGACTTCATCACAGTGACCAGGCAGATGAAGGAGAACGACGTCCATGTGGCCATGTTCGGCACCTCTGGTGCCGTGACGGAGTTCCAGGAGGCGCTGGGAGCAGACGCCGAGTACGTGTACGGGCTCTCGGCCTGGGAGCCGAGCCTCCCGCACCCGGGCATCGATGACTTTACCGAGGCCTACCGGGAAGCCTTCGGACGGATGCCCAGCTTCCACGCCGCCGGCGCCTACGGGAGCTGCCGCCTCCTGGCCGAGGCGGTGGAAAGGGCGGGCACCCTGGATGACGACGCCGTCCGGGACGCGCTTCTGACGCTGGAGACCACCACCGTGTTCGGCCCGTTCGCCGTGGATGAGCGGGGGTACCAGACGGCCAATCAGGGGGTCCTGATCCAGTGGCAGGATGGGGAGAAGGCGGTGGTCTGGCCGGAAGAGATGGCGACCGCCGAGCCCCGCTTCCCAACGCCGGCGTGGGACGAGCGGGAGTAGGGGCGATCCGAGTCAGGGGCTGATTGAGGGGGGGAGCGGAGCAGGTTGAGGGAACCGACATCTACCCCCTTACGGCCTGTTCGTGGATGCTGTTGTGGCGGGGGGCGTCTGCAGCGGTACGTGTGAGGCCTGGGCTCTCCGACCAACACCCTCCACGAACAAGCGCGAGGGGGGAGGCGGAAGGTCCTCAAGGCTGGGCGGAAGGCTGGATCGGAACGCCCGAGGATCCGACTATCCGGGATCCAATACCGTGGGATCCAACAACAGCAATTCTCCCCAAAAACCGAATCCAGATTCGGTTTTTGGGGGTAAGGTGCAGTCCTGGCTGGGGTGCGGCTAGCTGTCCGTCCCCCAACCAACGGCCACCTAGCTCTCTTCTTCCCCACGCATAGCTACCGATTCCCCACCCATAGCCACCGCGCTCCCTGCTGCCAGCCCTGCCGACCGCCCCGTGGCCCAGGCCCAGGCAAAGTTGTAGCCTCCGATGGGACCGAAGGCGTCCAGGATTTCCCCGCAGAGGTGCAGCCCTTGGGCCACCCGGCTCTCCATGGTGCGCGGATCCACCTCATTCAGGGCGACCCCGCCACCGGTGACTTCCGCCTTCCGGTAGCCCTCATCCCCGGTCCAGGGGAGGGGGAAGGCCCCGAGGAGTTCCGC
>SKJY01000032.1 GCA_007121775.1 Gemmatimonadota bacterium | reverse complement strand
TTCCAGGCCGCTGGAATTGACATCATCGGCGAACCGGTCTGCCTCATCTCCATCCAGGAGGCGAAGGACGCCGGGGTTGGGACCTTCGTGAATGTGCAGGGGATCGTCACCGCCACCCCGGCCGACATTCGCTCCGACTACACCTACGTCCAGGACGGGTCAACTGGGATCCGGGTGTTCGGGTCGCTTGGTGCCATCGCGGGCGATCTCCAGCGGGGAGACCGGATCACTCTCACCGGGGAGATCGGGATCTTCAACAACGACCTCCAGCTTACCGCTCCGTCTGTGGAAGAGGTGGAGCCGGCGGTAGGCGAACTCGCCCCACAGACCGTAACCACCGGCACCATTGCTGAGGTCGGCGCGGAGAACCGCGACCCACTTCAGGGAAGCTTGGTGGTTGTTCGGCGGGCACAGCTCGTGGACGGCTTCGATGGCCGGAATGCCCCCATCGACGACGGATCCGGAGCCACCGAGGTGCGGATCGAGACTGGGATCTCCGGGAGTGGTGACGAGACCATCCGCAACAATCTGGGCCTCGAGGTGGGGGCCTGCTATGACATCACCGGGGTGATCGGGAATTTCCGGGGAACCGGCCAGCTCTTCCCCCGGAACGCCGCCGACTTCGTGGAGGTGGCTTGCAATGACTGACCGGACCAACAGCAACGCGAATCCCATGCCCAGACTGCTGTCGCTCTTTCGAATTCATTCGCCCTCCGCCCCAGCGGCGGGACCGCGGCGGGGTGGGTCCCTCTTTCCCCTTCTCCTGTTGGTGGGACTCCTGGCTCTGCCGGGAGGTGAGCTGCTTGCACAGGCCGGAACCACCACCGGGAGCATCGCCGTCCGGACAGTGGATACGGCCGGTGAGCCGCTGGCCGCCGCCCAGGTGGTGGCCAGGAACCAGGACACCGGGTTCGAGCGGGGTGGGCTCACCGACGGCTCGGGCCGGGTCACCCTCCGCCTACTTCCTCCCGGGGTCTACGATGTGACGGTGCAGCTCCTGGGATACCGCCAGGAAGAGCTGGTGGGGGTGCAGGTGACGGTGGGGTCCACCGCTTCGGTGAACTTCGAGCTTGTGGATGCTGCCATCGAACTGGAAGGGATCGTGGTGTCCGGCCGGGCCCAGATTATCGACACCCGGGACGGGTCGGTGCGCCAAAGCGTCTCCCAAGATGAGATCACCGCCCTTCCGGCGCTGGGTCGGGACTTCACCGACTTCATCGCCCTTTCCGGACTTGTGGCCCCCATCCCCGAGGAGACCACCGGTGGGCAGTTCGCCCTGGGTGGGCAGCGTCCGTCCCAGACGAATCTCCAGATCGACGGAGCCGACGCCAACAACTCCTTCTTCGGGGAGAATCGAGGCGGATCCCGCGTTCCCTTCACCTTCTCCCTGGAATCCATCCGGGAGTTCGAGATCATCACCAACGGGTTCGACGTTGAGTTCGGGAACTACTCCGGTGGGATCATCAATGTTGTGACCCGGGGCGGTACGAACCGGTTCGAGGGGAATGTCTACACGAATTTCCGGAACGACGCCCTCACCGCCAACGACTTCCTGGGGCGGCCGGTGGATGAGTACCGGGTGAACCAGTTCGCCGGCCGGGTGTCGGGACCCATCGTGGAGGATCGGGCCTTCTTCCTCTTCTCCATGGATGGGCAGGTTCGCCGGGAGCCCCGCCAGCCCATCAGCCGGAGCAGCTTCCTCGACGGTGAGACTCCGGACGAGTTGGGGGCCCAGGACTTCGACCGCTTTCTGGACGCTCTGGAGAACCAGTACGGGATCGAGAATCCGGAGGCGGGCTTCCTGCCCTTCCAGACCCGCGCCGACCAGGTCACCCTTTTCGGACGGGTGGACTGGACGCTGAGCGATGTGCACCGTCTGTCGGCCCGTCACAACTGGGCCGCCTTCACCAACGCCGACCTGGGAGGTTCCAGCCTGGGTGGGCGTTCGGCGGCGGAGCGGCTCGAGTCCAACTCCCACTCCTTCGTGACCGAGCTTCAATCGGTGTTCGGGCCGGGAACCTTCAATGTGGCCCGCCTCCAGATCGCCAGCGAGCGGCGGCCCCGGGACGGGAATGAAGTTCGGCCCCGCCTCATCATCGACAACCTTGGGGCCAGCAACCAGCAGGTTCAGTTCGGAGGGACGAATTTCGCCTTCCAGAACCGGCTGGAGGAGGACAAGATCGAGTTCTCCAACACCCTGAACCACGTCATCGGCGACCACACCCTGAAGGTGGGCGGGTCCCTCCAGTATACGGGGATCACGAACCAGTTCATCGCTTTCGGGGCGGGCGAGTACCGGTTCCGTACGGTGGAGGATTTCGCGGCGTTCCAGCCCTATCAGTACACCCGGAATCAGCGGGCTGACGGCCAACTTCCCATTGCCAACTTCAACGTGCTCGAGTGGTCGCTCTACGCCCAGGACGAGTGGAGCATCACCGACCGACTCACCGGCACCTTCGGCCTTCGCTACGACCAGCAGGACTTCCGGGACCGGCCGTCTCGGGTGGTTGATCTGGAGGAGGCCTTTGGTGTGACCACCGGGGTGGCGCCCTTCAGCACCGGCAACTTCTCGCCGCGGGTGAGCTTCGCCTTCGACCGGCACGGAGACGGCTCGTCGGTGGTCCGGGCGGGAGTGGGATACTACTTCGGACGCCTCCCCTACGTCCTGGGGGGGAACGTGGAGCAGACCGAGTTGCCGGTTCTCTCCCTTGAGTGCCTGGGATCCATCGCCGATGGCGACCCGGATGCGCCGCCGAGCCCGGCCGGGTACCGGAACTGGAGCCGGGACGGGTCCGACAACCCGGCGGGGTGCGCCGATGCCGGAGCTTTGCGGGGAATTCCCACCTACGCCCTCTGGCAGGAAGACTTCAAGTACCCGGAGACGCTGAAGGCGAGCCTGGGCTTCGAGCAACTCTTCGGCGATCGGACCCGGGCGGCGGTGGACTTCATCTTCACCGACAGCCGGAACCTGTACACGGTGCGGAACCTGAACCTGCGGGACGCCCAGTTCACCATCGAGGGTGAGGGTGGACGCCGGGTCTACGTTCCGGAGAACCTCTTCAACCCGACAGCCGCTCCCGGGGCCAACAACCGGCGGAACACGGACTTCGCCGACATCTTCGTGAACTACAACGACGGGCTTTCCCGGGCCTTCATCGGGACGGTGGAACTGGATCATCGCTTTGGGACCACCTCCAACGTCCGGGCGTCGTACACCTTCTCCCGCTCGTACGACAATTCGTCCTACTCGTGCTGCACCGCCAACGCCGGCTGGACCAACCCCCGGGTGGGGGATGCGAGCCCCAACGAGTTGGGTGGCGTCGATGGTCAGGCGTGGGGCCCCAGTAACTTCAATCGCCGCCACACCTTCGTCTTCTCAGCCACCACCGAGCTTCCATTCGGGGTGCGTGCGTCGGGGATCTGGCGGGTCAACTCCGGCGCCCCGTGGACGCCGGAGCAGAGTGGGGACCTGAACGGAGACGGCGTCCGATTCAATGATCGGGTCTTCATCTTCGCGCCGGAGGATCTGCCGCTGGCCACCACCGACCCTGTGGCAGCTCAGGAGCAGAGGGACCTCTACGCCAGCTACCTGGAGGAGTGGGAGTGCATCGGTGATTACGTCGGGCAGATCATTCCCCGGAACACCTGCACACAACCCACGTTCAACCGGCTTGATATCCGGCTGAACCGGAGCTTCGAAACGGTTCGGGGGCAGCGCTTCGATCTAGAGGTGGATCTGTTCAATGTGTTGAATGGGCTGAATTCCGACTGGGGGCGCTACATCTCCGTGTCCGGTCCCCGCCGGAACCTCGTAACTCCGCGCGGCTACAATCCCGACACGAACCAGATCGAGTACTCGGTGCCGACCACGTTCGGGGACGAGACTCTTCTCGGCTCAAACCTCCTCCTCCAGTTCCAGGCACAGGTGGGAGTGCGGTACCGGTTCTGATCCCGGAGGGCCCGGCCGTGGAGGAGGTCGGCCGGGCCGTTTTGTGCGGGAAGGTCGAACGGCATGGAAGAAGATTGGAGGGAAACCGCAGGGTCTCGACGGCATCAGAGGTGCCGCCGTCCGAGTCGGCGGTTGACGCGGGCATGGACAATTCGCTGACAGCGCTGTAGCCTGCGGATGGCAACTGTCATCCACGGTCGCCGCCCGGATCCGAGTGGGTCCGGGCGGTTCTGTTTGCACCCTGCAGGACTTCATCAAGGAGTGATCCCTTGTCCAATGGCTCCGGCGCCCACGACTGGCGCTTCTTCCGTTCCGGCGGCTTCGACCAGGTGGCACTGGATCGAGGGGTGGATCTCCTTCACTTGGACGAACTGGATCCCAAGCTGTGGACGGTGCTGAACTGCCCCACCACGGGGCTTGAGTTCGATGCCCGGACGGCAGCGCTGGTGGACACGGACGGAGACGGTCAGATCCGGGTGCCCGAGATTCGCGCCGCGGTGACGTGGGCGTGCCGGCGTCTCACCTCGCCGGACGTCCTTCTGGCGGAACCCGGGCTGTCGCCGGACGCCGTCTCCAGCGAGTCCCCGGAGGGGCCACGGCTCAGGGCGGCGGCCCAGGCAATCCTTGAGTATCTGGGCAGGGAGGGGGACTCGCTCCTCCAGGTGTCAGATTTCGCCGACATGACCCGGCTCTTCCCAAATGCCAAGCCCAACGGCGACGGTGTGGTTCCCGTGGCCATGACCGACGACGAAGCACTCGGGACGGTCATCGGTGAGGTCTTGGCCACGGTGGGTGGGTCGGAAGATCGGAGCGGGAAGCCCGGAGTGGATGCCGACGCCGTCGCCGCCTTCTTCCGTCAGGCCCGGGCCGTTCTGACGTGGCACGACGCCGGTGAGGAGGGGGCGGAGGAGATCCGGCCGCTGGGAGACGACACGTCCACTGCGGCCGGCGCACTGGCCGCGGTTCGGAAGAAAGTCGAGGACTACTTTGCCCGGTGTCGTTTGGCCGCCTTCGACCCTCGGGCTACGGGGCACCTGAACCCTGCCGAGTCGGTTTACGATGCTCTCGGCGACCGGGCCATCGCTTCAGATGAGGCAGAGGTGGAAGCCCTTCCCCTCTCGGCGGTGGAAGCGGATCGACCGCTCCCGCTCCAAGATGGGATCAACCCCGCATGGGTGGGGCGCATGGAAGAGTTCCGAACGCGGGTGGTGGAGCCGCTTCTGGGGGAGGTGGACGAACTGTCCGCCGAGGCCTGGGCCGGGGTTGCCGTCCGATTCGACCGGTGGTCAGCCTGGCAGGCGGAAAAGCCTGATACCCCGGTCCACGCCCTCCCGGTGGATCGCCTGCGGGAGCTTGTGGAGGGTGACGCGGAAGAGCGTCTCCAGGAGCTCATCGCCCTGGATCTGGAGGCGGAGACCTCTGCCGCCACCATCGACGCGGTGGAACGCCTGGTCCGCTACCAGGCCCATCTGGCTACCCTCCTTCGCAACTTCGTCACCCTGAGCGACTTCTACCGGGATGGTCGCAAGGCGGTCTTTCAGGCGGGAACCCTATACCTGGACCAGCGGAGTTGCGAACTGGTCATGCGGGTGGCCGATATGGGACGCCATGCCGCCATGGCGCCCTTCAGCGGCTGCTATCTGGTCTACTGCACATGTGTACGGAGCGGCGAAGCCCCCATTACCATCCTGGCGGCCCTCACTGGTGGTGAGGTGGATGAGCTCATGGTGCCGGGCCGAAACGGGGTCTTCTGGGACCGGGAGGGGCGGGACTGGAAGGCTACCGTGGTGAAGGTAGTCGAGCAGCCAGTGAGCATCCAGCAGGCCTTCTGGGCCCCCTACCGGCGTGTGGCCCGCTTCGTGGAAGAGCAACTTCGGAAGTTCGCAGCATCCCGGGACGAGGCGGTTGAGGCCCGAGCCCAGGCCGGCGTGGGAGAGACGGCAGGGCGCATGCAGGGGGCAGGGGAGGGGGGCGGCGCAGACGCGCCCTCCGCCGGAGCCCAGGCCTTCGACATCGCCAAGTTCGCCGGGATCTTTGCCGCCATCGGGCTCGCAGTGGGCGCCATCGGTGCGGCGCTGGCCGCCGTGGTGGCAGGGCTTTTCACCCTCTCCCTCTGGCAGGTGCCACTGGTGATCGCGGGAGTGATCCTCCTCATCTCGGGGCCATCCATGCTCCTGGCCTTCCTCACCCTCCGACGCCGTAACCTGGGCCCGCTCCTGGACGCAAACGGATGGGCGGTGAACGCCCGAGCCCGGATCAACGTGCCTTTCGGAGCGTCCCTCACTGGCGTAGCCGCTCTCCCGGAGGGATCATCCCGGACCCTGGCGGATCCCTTCGCCGAGAAGCGCCGTCCCTGGCGGCTCTGGCTCCTGATGGCCGTCATCCTGGTCATCGCCCTCTTCCTGTGGGCACAGGGGGTGCTGGGAGGATGGCTCGGCGGGTAGGTAGGTGTGGGTAGGGTTGCGCGCCACCGCCACCTCGCCCCACCAAAAGTATGGACGTTACCCGGTGGCCCCCCTCCCCTCTCGGTGTGCCCATGGCCCCTGGGTGCCCCCCCCTTCCCGGGGGGCGCAGGGTCTCTGGGCGCCCCCCTAGCCTCTTGTTCTTGGATCGTGTTGGCAGCCCCTATGCTCAGGCCTTGGAACCGGGGAGGTTTCATCCCCCCTACCAACAGCCCCCAAGAACAAGTGGTTCAGAGTATCCAGGCCACGGCGAAGATGGCCACCATGACCAGGGAGAGCCCGACCTTGGCCAGGGCTCCCAGGAGAATCCCCAGCCAGGTAGCGAGACCCACGTCGGCGGCCCCCGCTAGATCCCGTTTCGCCATGAACTCCCCGACCACCGCGCCGAAGAAGGGTCCAAGGATGAGGCCGGGGAGTCCGAAGAAGAGCCCCA
>SKJY01000236.1 GCA_007121775.1 Gemmatimonadota bacterium | reverse complement strand
GAGAGCGCCGATAAGGACGAACTGCGCATTCTCATGGTTCAGGTAGCGCAAGTCGTCTACCTCCTTCCAGCGGAGATCACCGAAGGCCTCAACCAGTTCGTTGGGGAAATCGGGGCTTTCGTCGGGGAATCCCTCCACTTCCACGGACGGGTTCCGGACCGAGATCACATACCTCGCTTCTTCCCGTATCCCCATGGCCTCCTGCCCCTCACCCAACTCACTGGGGCGATGCAGGCGGTAGAGCAGGTAGCTCTGGTCATCTTCCACCTGCAGGACGTAGCGGGCGGCACCCACCGGCATGGCCTCCGCCTCACGTCGCCGGCCCTTCGTCTCGGTCTCGTACGCAATGGGCGAGAAGCGCCTGGCCAGTTGCTCCGGGCTGTCCGCCTCCAGCGTCATGACCCATCCCCGACTGTCCGGACCCGATCGGTCGGCCTCCGGTGCCGGCAGCCTCTTGCGTCCCACCACCATGGCACGGGCAGGAGCCCGATTTCCGCTCTCTTCGCCCGGGTCCGGGACCAGAACCAGATAGAGGTTCTGCACATCGTCCAGGCTTTGGGCCCGCTCCGTCTCTACCACGTTCCGGTAGAAGAAGAAGAGATCACCGGTTTCAAGGGGGCGGCTCATGGGGGACTCCCGTGTCGAAGGTGCGTGGCTGCCACCGGGTCGGAGGGCTGGCCAGGGAGCTATACCAACGAGCAAGGCGGATGCCGGAGTCACCTACCCGGCATGTGTGTTGCACCCCATGGAATAACCCAGGGCCTTTCGGAAGTCGAAACAGGAGGAGGAAGCAATGTCCGGTCACCTTACCATCACACAGCTCCGCAGGACTGCGCAGATCACCCAGGAGTGGATCAACGATCTTGCCGCCCGGCCACCCATGGGGTCACCGGAGCAGGCATACTCGGTACTTCGGGCGGTGCTCCACACGGTTCGGGACCGGATCACCTCAGAGCAGGTGGCACATCTGGGATCCCAGCTACCCATGCTGATGAGGGGCTTCTACTTCGAGGGATGGCGACCAGCATCGCCCCCTAACGGCGTCAACACGGCAGAGGCGTTCTTCGAAAGGGTGGAAGAGAGCCTGCGGACCGGACCCCATTCGGAGGCTCCCGACCCGGCGGAATCAACCCGGACGGTGCTTCGTTTCCTGGCGGACCGCGTAGGTGATGGTGAGATCCGGCATGTGAAGAAACAACTTCCGGTTGAGATCGCAGAACTCTTTCCTGAACAGACTCGCGCCAGCTCCTGACGCTTCCGAGTGGGCAAGTATTCCCTGACGGGGGCCGGCACCAACGAGGCTGCGGGCTCTCCCAGAGACCTGGGGTACCAAGTGATCCATGAAAAAAAGCGCCCCCGGTGCCTCAAGAGCACCAGGGGCGCGAGCCCGTCACCCGGACGGGAGGTGGTGAGCCGGGATCAGTCGAGGTCGAACCGATCGGCGTTCATCACCTTGGTCCAGGCGGCCACGAAGTCGTGAACGAACTTCTCGTGGGCGTCGTCCTGGGCGTAGACCTCGGCGTAGGCCCGAAGGATGGAGTTGGAGCCGAAAACCAGATCCACCCGGGTGGCGGTCCACCTGGTTTCACCCGTCTTCCGGTCACGGATCTCGTAGAGGTTGTCTCCGTTCGGGACCCACTCAAAGGCCATGTCCGTGAGGTTCACGAAGAAGTCGGTGGTCAGCGCCCCCTCCCGGTCCGTGAATACCCCGTGCTTGGTGCCGCCGTGGTTCGTCCCCAGCACCCGCATCCCGCCCATGAGAACGGTCATCTCCGGGGCAGTGAGCCCCATGAGCTGGGTCCGGTCCAGAAGAAGCTCCTCGGGCTGGACGGCGTAATCCTCCTTGAGCCAGTTGCGGTACCCGTCCGCCAGCGGCTCCAGGGGCACGAAGGAATCGGCGTCGGTCATCTCGTCGGTGGCGTCGCCCCGCCCCGGCGCGAAGGGCACGGTGATGTCAGTGCCTGCTGCCTTTGCGGCCTTCTCGATCCCGACATTTCCGGCCAGGACGATGACGTCGGCCAGGCTGGCACCGGTCTCGGCGGCGATGGGCTCCAGGACGCCCAGCACCCGGGCGAGACGCTCGGGCTCATTGCCGGCCCAGTCCTTCTGGGGGGCCAGACGGATCCGGGCGCCGTTGGCCCCTCCCCGGAGGTCCGACCCACGGAAGGTGCGGGCGCTGTCCCAGGCGGTGCTCACCATATCGGCGATGGAAAGGTCAGTGGCAGCGATCTTCGCCTTCACCGCCTCCACATCATAGTCGGTGGGCCCGGCCGGGACCGGATCCTGCCAGATGAGGTCTTCTTCCGGCACGTCCGGACCGATGTACCGGGCCTTGGGGCCCATGTCACGGTGGGTGAGCTTGAACCAGGCCCGGGCGAAGGTCTCGGAGAAGTACTCCTGGTCTTGGGCGAACTTCTCGATGATGGCCCGGTAGCTCGGGTCCACCTTCATGGCCATGTCGGCGTCGGTCATGATGGGGTTGAGGCGGATCGACGGATCCTCCACATCGACGGGCTTGTCCTCTTCCTTGATGTCGATGGGCTCCCACTGCCAGGCACCGGCAGGGCTCTTCTTGAGCTCCCACTCGTAATTCAGGAGGAGGTGGAAGTACCCGTTGTCCCACTTGGTGGGATGGGTGGTCCACGCTCCCTCGATTCCGCTGGTGACGGTGTGCCGCCCCTTACCTGATCCCTTGGGGTTCCGCCAGCCCAGGCCCTGCTCGTGGACATCGGCACCCTCAGGGTCGGGCCCCAAGAGGCTCTCGTCCCCGTTTCCGTGGGTCTTACCCACCGTGTGGCCACCGGCGGTGAGGGCTGCCGTCTCTTCGTCGTTCATGGCCATGCGGGCGAAGGTCTCGCGCACATCGTGGGCCGAACGCTGCGGGTCCGGCACGCCACCCACACCCTCCGGGTTCACATAGATGAGCCCCATCTGCACCGCTGCCAGCGGGTTCTCAAGGGACCCCCGATCCTCACCGTCGGCGTAGCGCTTGGCGTCGAGCCACTCCTTCTCCGACCCCCAGTAGACATCCTTTTCCGGGTGCCAGATGTCTTCCCGACCGAAGGCGAAGCCGAAGGTCTTGAGTCCCATGGACTCGTAGGCCACGTTCCCGGCCAGGATCATGAGGTCGGCCCAGCTGAGCTTGTTTCCGTACTTCTTCTTGATGGGCCAGAGCAGTCGGCGCGCCTTGTCCAGGTTCACGTTGTCGGGCCAGGAATTCAGCGGAGCGAAGCGCTGGTTTCCGGTGCCGCCACCACCGCGACCGTCGGCAATGCGGTAAGAACCGGCGGCGTGCCACGCCATGCGGATCATGAGGCCACCGTAGTGCCCCCAGTCTGCAGGCCACCAATCCTGGCTGTCGGTCATGAGGTCGTGGAGGTCCTTCTTCAGCGCCTCCACATCCAGCTTCTTCACCTCTTCGCGGTAGTCGAAGTCCTCGCCCAGCGGGTTCGTCTTCCGATCATGCTGGTGGAGGATGTCCAGGTTGAGGGAATTTGGCCACCACTCGGTCACAGTGGTCTCGGTGGTGGTCTTGGCTCCGTGCATGACGGGGCACTTCCCATTGGTCTTTACGTCACTTCCGGCCATGAATGTCTCCGGTCCTCATTTCGTTGGGATGCGTAGGGGATGGGTCTGCGTGGGGGAGAGGAATCCGGTGGCTTCCGTATCCAGGATGCGGGATTCCCAGCCTCATAATCTGCCGGTTTGGTTGATTAGAGGCAACGCCCGGTGTGGACAGTCCGACGCTCAGGGCTTCCTGATGAACTCCGTCCATCGGGCCAGGCTTGGGATACCCCTGGCGGGTGCATCTGTTCGGGTCCCATTCACCCCCCGGGGAGCATGGGACCCAGCACCCAGATGACTACCCGGAAGTAGATGAGAAGGCCCACCACATCCATGACGGTGGTGATGCCCGGCGACGAGGTCAGGGCCGGGTCGATACCCAGCTTTCGGAAAAGGAAGGGCAGGCTCGCTCCCACCAGATTCGCGCATAGGGCGATGAGGACCATGGTGATCCCCAGCGCTACCGCGATGCGGGGCTCGGCCCGGAAGAAGAGCACGTACAGCGTCATGAAAGCGCCGAAGGCAGCGCCCAGGAGGAGGCCCGTGCGGAGCTCCTTCCAGAAGACCCGGACGTAATCCCGAAGCTCAAGCTCGCGGGTGGCCAGGGCCCGAACCACCAGGGTGGCCACCTGGGCTCCCACATTACCGCCGGTCCCGATGAGGAGGGGGATGAAGGCCGCCAGGATCACCACTTCGGCGATGATGTCCTCATAGTGGTTGATCACGTTGAAGGTGAGGGTCATGGAGACCACCAGGAGGATGAGCCAGGACGCCCGCTTGCGGAACAGAAGCCATGGGCTGGCACGCACGTAGTCGATGTCGATGGGTGCGGCGCCGAGGCGCCGGATGTCTTCGGTGGCCTCTTCCGTCACCACGTCCAGTACGTCGTCCACGGTGACGATCCCCACCATCTGCCCGTCGTCATCCACCACGGGAAGAACGGAGAAGTCATAGTCCGCCATGATTCGGGCCACCTCTTCCTGGTCCGTGTCCGTGCGGATCCGGACCACGTCCGGGTTCATGATCTCCCGGACCTGGCGGTGAGGAGCCGAGATGATGAGCTGGCGGAGCGAGAGCACGCCGGAGAGTCGACCGTCCCCGTCCGTCACGTAGAGGTAGTAGATGGTCTCCGCGTCGGGACCCACCCGGCGGAGGAAGGCCAGTACCTGCTCCGCCGTCATGGTGGCCCGCACGGCGATGAACTCCGGGGTCATGAGCCCCCCGGCCTCCTCCTCGTCGTACCCGCTCAGGGCCTCGGCTACCGCCAGCGTCTCGGGGTCCAGGAGTTCACGAACCCCCTGAAATTGCTCCGGGTCGAACTCGTCCAGCGCCTGGAGGGTGTCGGCCAGATCGTCGGGTGAGAGCTCCTGGAGGACGCCGGCCACCTGATGGGGTGGGAGCGCCTGAAGGATCTCCGGCTGTTCTTCTGTACTGAGGTTGGAGAGGAGCACTGCCCCGCTTTCCGCCGGGAGGGCCGCAACGACCCTCTCCCGCTCCGAGGGCTCCAGTTCGTACCAGAATTCCAGGAGTGACTGCGGCCGCATACCCACCAGGAAGGTCCTCAGCACTTCAAGGTCCTCGCCGGGGGCGTCCAGGGCGGCTTTAAGCCCTGGGAGTAGATCGGTTGACTCGGAAGAGGGGTTCATGGCCGATAGTCTATCATGCGGCCCCCCCTTCAGCCACCTACGAAACCCCGACTCCGGGCTTCACCTCCCTCCGGCTGCCAGGACCTCTTCTACGGGTCAGGCCTACTGCGGACCCCCGCGTCGCCCTTCTCTTCGGCCAAACCGACCGGCCTATCGTGATGCTTCTTCGACCCTATCCCCGGGCGCCGGTGAAAGAGGGAAGGGCGGGACCCCATCGATCTCCGGGCCTTCCAGCCTCGCCTCCGGACGCGGGCCCCGACCGTCGTCCAGTGGGACCCGGAACCGGGCACGTCTCAGGACCCTGGCGCCCTGGAGGCCGCGGTCCTCCAGGGGTTCCTCCACCGTGACGAGTTCCGCCCGAGCCTCAGAACCCGACACACGAATCGTGGCGTATCCGTTGGCCCTTGAGTCCACGTAGCGAAGGTGGGGGTTCTGAAAAGGGTTCCGGCGTCTCATGGCCAGAGCCAGGTCGCCCGTCTCCGCCAAGGTGACGCTGGCGGCGCACCCATGGAGGAAGGTGAGATTCAGCGCCTCGACCTCACGCTCGTTCCCGCCGAAGCGGGTCGCGTCGAAGACGACCAGGGCCCGAAACGGATCGTCCGGCGCCACGACGGACGCGACGCCCCGGAAGACGGAAGGGGAGGAGATACCGCACACGGCGAACTCGGTGGCCACGGCGGGAATCGGGCCGGGGCCATGGGACCCGACGGGTCCCTCGGATCCTGTGGAGCCGAAGCCTTCCTGCAGGAGGCCGGCGAAGTTGTTGTGGTTGTCCCCCGCCAGGGAGATGACGTTGCGAATCCCCTCTTCCCGCAGGAACCTGAGAAGCTCCGCCCGCTCAGACGGGTACCCCTCCCAGGTGTCGATGGTGAAGACCGTCGTAGACGCCGCCGGATCGATCTGGTCCAGGTCAAGGCGCATGGGCATGGCGGGCACCGAATTCCCCCAGAGCTTCCACGTGGCGTCGGACCGGCGAAGGGTCTCCTTGAACCAGTTCTTCTGCGCCGGACCTAGCATGGTCCCTGGAGGCGCCTCCCGCCGGGGGTTTGGGATCTCCACATCCCCCAAGGGGATCCGCTCCGGCGGCGAACCGCCGTTGGCCTCCCGGCCAGCGTCCAGGACCTCTACCAGGGGAAGGGGTGAGATGTAGCGGGCACTCCCGGAGATCTCGGTGTTCAGCTCACCGGGCACGGGGTGCTCCGATCGGTAGGACCGGGTGTCGGTCACCACCAACTCCGCGTGCCGCCCCCAGCGGAATGAACGGTAGATGGTCATGGAGTTGACCGCCGCAAGATTGTTCGGCTCCCGGTAGAACCCATGCTCATCCCGGTCCCGGAGCGGGGCGTTCACCACCTCCACCATCTCGAAGTCCCGCGCCTCGGAAGGAACCCCCGCCGTGCCGGGGTGACCGGTGAGGAAGGCCGGGACAAACTCGAACCAGGCCCGGTTGGCCGCGACCTTCCGCTCCTGGGCCGGCTCCGGCGGAACCGTGAAGGTGGCCATCCCCTGCCAGGCATCGTCGGAGAACTCGTGGTCGTCCCACGTCACCACGAAGGGCCAGCGGGCTCGGGCCGCCATCATGTCCGGGTCCGCCAGATATGTCTTCCAGAGGTGGCGGTAGTCGTCCAGGGTGACGGCGTACCCACTGGCCCAATCCACCTCCTCTCCCAGGGACCCTCCGCCGCTGG
>SKJY01000154.1 GCA_007121775.1 Gemmatimonadota bacterium | reverse complement strand
GCTCCTCGAAGAGTACCCGGTAGCGCTCCACCGGAAGGATCTCCCGCCATTCACTCAGGGGCTTCAGCCGCTCGAAGGCCCGCTCTTCCTGGCGGGCCGAGGAACCCGTCCCCGTGCACGCGGCCAGGGGCGCCAAGCCGGCGGCGCCCAGCCCCATGACCAGGCTCCGGACAAAATCCTTTCGATCCATGGCTCCTCACTCCAAGGTGTGTCGTAGTCCACCCACGCGCTCATCCATCGCTGTGACATGGAGAACCCCATCACCGAACGGAGGGTTTCGCCCCCCCCCTTCCCCTGAGCCCCTTCAACTCCCATCATTCGGCCCGCCTCTTCTCTCGGGATGCCCGAAGGAAGCTCCATTCGGCCCCCACTCCCTCTCTCCCATCCCGGCTACCAGCCATGTCCGAAGCCGTCCCGCCTTCCCAGTCACCGCCCGCTGTCCTTATCCGTCCCCTGGCCGGGGGGGACGAGGAGATCTTCCTCTCCCTGGTGGACGCCCACGCCGACTTCGAGAAGATGGATCCGCCGGGCCCCGAAGCCCGGGAGCGGCTCATCCGGGACGCGCTCTCGGACCCACCCCGTTACCGGGCCTACCTGGCCACCATCGAGGGTCGGGACGTAGGGTACTGCATCACCTATCTCGCCTATTCGTCCTTCCTGGCGCGCCCCACCTTCTTCCTGGAAGACATCTTCGTCTTCTCCGAGTACCGGGGTCGGGGCTTCGGCGGCGCCATGTTCGACTATCTGGTGAAGGAGGCGGTGCGCCTGGAGTGCGGCCGGATGGAGTGGATGGTGCAGGAATGGAACGAGGGCGCCATCCGCTTCTACGAGCGGCGGGGAGCGGTGGAGCTGGCCGAGTGGCGGACCTACCGCATCGACCAGGATCAACTGGCGCACCTGGCCGACCAGGCCTGACTCAGGAGCCGATCCGCACCTCCAGCTGTGTCTGACTCAGAAGCGGATCCGCACCCCGAGCTGGGCCTGCCAGCGCGAGGCCACTGAGTCCAGGGTGTACGGGGACAGGGGCCGCACCTCGCCGGCGGAATCCCGCTCCACCGGTCCCACGAAGGCGAGACCGTGCCGGGGAGGCCCTCCCACCTGCTCGGGCGGGAACTCCACGAAGGTCAGGATGGGGAGTTGGGAGGCTACATCCTCGAATCGTCCCCAACTGCTCTGGACCATATTGAGGACGTTCAGGAGGTCGCCGGAGATCTCCACCCGCCCCACTCGGCTATCCCATCCCCGCACCAACTTGAGGTCCACCTGGTTGGTCCAGGGGCCCCGACAGGAACCGCGTTCCAGGATCGAGCCACGAGCCTCTCTCAGACAGCTTTCCTGGCTGATGAAGCGGGAGAATACCGCTCGGGCTACCGGGGTCGTCCGGGGGGTCTCAGCGGCAGACGTTCCCGCCGGCACGTAGACCAGGTCATTGTAATTCTCCCGGCCAAGCCCGGCCCCGGAGAACCCATCGCCATTGGCGTCACCCTCGTAAACGAATGAAAATGGGCGTCCCGACATCCCCCGGTACCTGAGACCCACCTCGGTGCCCCCCCAGCGGTCGGGAACCGAGGCCGTGACGGAGGCGGTCACGGTGTGGGGCCGAACGAAGGGAGAGGGGCGACGTTGGGGATCATTGGGCGCCACAGCGATGGGGTTACGCCCGAAGCTCGAGATGGCGTCCGCCGCCGTAAGGGTCTGGAGCGCTAGCCCTTGGGCATAACGGTACCCCACCTCGAATGTGGCCCGATCACCCACAGGCCCCCGAACCTCCGTCATGAGGGAGAGGGTCCGGTCCCGATCCTGGTTGGACACCTCCACCACCGGTCCGAACTCCGGCGCCCGCCGGTTCAGATTGGTGAAGACCTCCCCGTAACGTACCCGGGAGCCCAGCCCCTCCAGCGGCTGCCCATCCCCAGGCTCGATCCACGGTTCGGGAAGGTTCCGGTCCCGGACGAAGAGCTGGCTCAGGCTCCGGGAGTAGAGCCCCTCCACCGTCACCGTCAGGTCACCAGGAAGCTCCCGGTCCAGGGAGAGCACCGCCTTCACATCCCGTGGCGGCGACAGGTCCGGAGCCAGCACCTGGATGGAGGGAGGAAGGACCGTCCGACCGAAGACCTCGCTCACGCAGTCCCGAGGCGCCGGAGCACCGGGCTCCAGAGGTGGCGCAACCCGGATGTTGACCCGCGGATCCTGCTGACAGAGGAGATGGGTCCGGCGGGTTCCGGTGTAGGCATAGGTCGCCGCGATCCACTCGAAGGGGATGCGACCCTGGAAGACCCCCACACCCCCGGAGATCTGCGTAAGTCCCCCCAGCACGTCTCCCCGCCAATTCACCCCGACCCGCGGTGAAATGGTCAGCGACTGGGGAAGGCTGGTGTTGTCCAGCCCCAGCGTCTCAACGAGGAGGGGGTTGCCATCCACCAACCGGGGGAAGGAGGTCCGGTCCAGGCGAGCTCCCATCCGCACCGTGAGATCCGGCGTCGGTCTCCACTCGTTCTCTGCGTAGAGACTCCACTCCCGCACCGGAAAGCGCTCCACACCATCGCCCAGATCCTCCGGCGTGGTCATGATTTCGTAGGTGAAGGGCTCATTCAGCCGCAGGTCCCAGAGATTGTCGAAGTCGTAGCGGCCCAGGGACCCGGGGAGGTTGAGGTGCCGGACCCGGAAGTGGCGGAAGGCTCCCCCCAGGGCCAGATGATGGGCTCCCAGCGATTTGGAGACTTCGTTGCGGAGTTCCACCAGGTCCTGAGCCAACTCCAGGGCGTGGGCCGAAGCCTCACCGCCCATCCGGATGTTCCGGTTCAGGAAGAGGTCTCCCTCGGTCCCCCAGATCCGCACATCGACCTGGGGGAGGGGCGACGCGGGATGGGCCGACTCCCGGTTGGCCTGATGCTGAACGCTGATGAGATTCCCCCACCCGCCCTGACTCCGGAGTGAGAGTTCCACCCCGGTGAGGATCGAACGCCGGTCCCACCGGGTCCCCGCCGAGGAGAACCCGTACGGACCCAGGGGTCCACGATTGGGCGAGAGATCCTCTTCGGACCAGGCGCCCATGTGGCGTACCGTCAGGGTCCGGTTCTCGGACCAGTGGTGATCCAGCCGGGCGAAGGTATTGGCCATCCGGGTGGTGAGGGTGTGGGAGCTCGCCGTCCCCGGATCGGCCCCGAACACTTCACCCACCAGACGCGCCGCCTCCGCCACCGAGTCGGGGATGAGACGAAGACGCCCCACCTCTCCCTCGCCCAAGTTCAGCCCCAGCGGCGGCCGCCGCTCCTCTTCGAACTCGCCGGCCACGAAGATGTGGGTCCGGTCCAGGCGGAGCGGTCCTCCGGCCGAGAAGCCCGCCAAGGCCTTCCGGAAGTCGGGAGTGTTCACCGACACTCCATCCACATCCAGGGGACCCAGCAGCGCCTCATGCCGCCCCATGGCGAATACGTTGGACGCCCAGGTGTTCGTGCCGGAGCGCGTCACCGCCTGGAGAAGCCCGCCCTGGAAGCCCGACTCCCTCACGTCGAAGGGGCTCGCCGCCACCCGGAACTGGGCCACGGCATCGAGGGGGAGCAGCTTCCTTCGCGCCTCCGGAAGGTCACCCCTGGGAAAGCCCGAGTTGTCCTGCAGGAGGAGCCCGTCGAGCTGAAAGGCGTTCAGGCGGTCGTTCTGCCCCGCCACCGAGACCCTCCCTCCCTCCCGATGAACCAGCGGCGAGCGCTCCGCCAGCTCCAGAACGTCCCGCCCGAGGGTCGGATGAAGGGCGATGGCGGCCTCATCGGAGATATGGGCCACCCCCATGCGCCCCACGTAGATCCCCACGCCGGGGCGCGCCTCCACCTGGATCCCCTCGATCTCCACAGCAGCCGTCCGCATCTCCACATCGACCCGCAGGTGATCGCCTGAGAGAAGGCGGATCCCCTCCACCATCTCGTCCGCCAGACCGATGCGGGACACCACCAGCCGATACGGCCCCCCCGGCTGAAGGTTCGGGAGCCGGTAGCGCCCTTCGCCATCCGTTAGGGTCGAGGCCACGGCACCGGTGAGTTCGTGGATGAGCCGGATCTGAGCGCCAGCCACGGATCCCTCCGCTCCAAGCTGGGTGACTCGCCCCCCGACCGAAGAGGAGGCCCCGGCCTGAGCGAAAACGGGCGCCTCGGAACCCGAAGCGAGGAGTAGGATCAGACCGGCCAGTACCGAGATCGCTCCACTGCCCCAACTGCGGGACGGGGCC
The DNA here is from genome assembly GCA_007121775.1 of Gemmatimonadota bacterium. Taxonomy (GTDB): domain Bacteria; phylum Gemmatimonadota; class Gemmatimonadetes; order Longimicrobiales; family Gaopeijiaceae; genus PWLA01. The sequence continues at coordinate 2,787 of SKJY01000154.1, read as the reverse complement.
GCTCCGGGGCCACCGCCTCGCAACCGCCGGACGACCTGACTCCGGAACCGAACCGTGATCCCAAGGCGACTCACGAACCGAGGTGCAACGGAGCCGAAGGTCATCGACCCGCCCCCACGAAGAAGCTGAAGGTGAGAAAACCAACCAGGGTAGCCAGGCGTCGCCAGCCGAAGGGATCGCCCTCCAGCACATCTCGCCGGGTGGAGATGACCACGGCGCCGCACCGGCGGGCATCATCGTCGGCGAACTCTCCCGGAAGCTCGGACAGTCGCCGGTAGACCTCCACAGACTCTACCTCGGTCAGCGAAACGAGATCATCCACCGAACCACCGAAGAGGGGCGAGCGGATCCCATCCACATAGACGGAGGGCTGGCAGTTTCGCTGGGGGTTGAGGAAGAGACCTGCTCCGCCAAAACCCTGTCCCCCTCCCCGGATCTGGACGCCCGGCACCCTGGCCAGGAGGTGGGTGACTCGACTGGCCCGGGAGTCCACAATGTCCTGTCGGGTGAAGTGGGTGCCGAGGCCTACCTGCCGCATCCATTCGATCCGGTCCCGGGACCCGGCCAGCGGCCCATCCCGACGCCCGGACACCACAATGGGATCCAGGGGGATGGCGTCCACACTCAGCTGGATGGTGAGCTGGTAGAACATCCCCTCCCCTGTCACCTCCACCTCCACACTTCGCTCCCGGTAGGCCACGTGGCGAATCTCCAGGGTGTAGACGCCCGATGCCAGTCCCTCGAAGCGGAATCGGCCATCCTGGTCCGTCACCCGACTCATCCCCGCCCCGGCCATCCTCACGGTAACGGCGGGAATGGGATCCCCGCTGGCGGCATCCACCACCTGTCCCACGATCCGTGACCCATCAGGCCCGGCCTGCTGCGCCTCGGACGGGCCGACGCCCAAGACCAGGAAGGCCAGAAGAGCCATTAGAAGGGCGCCGGGGTGGGGCATCAGGGAATCCTGCGACGTGGGTCAGGGCATGGGATGGATGTTGTGCATCGGTCGAGGCGCTGTCTCTCTCTTCAGCGTGATGGCGGCCAGGTCAATCATGACACAGTGATCAGGGCAGGAGGAAGTATCCACCGAGGGACACCATTCGAGGATCCGATTCCATTCCCGCCCGGAGCGCCACTCGGCTTCCCACCCTGAGGGCAAACGCAGCGAGAAAGTTCGCACGATTCCCACTCTTGGCCGGATCTTCCATGATGAAGCTGAACTCTCCGGCGACATCCACGAACTCCTCGAAACGGGTTCGTTGAGCCAGCCCCGCTCCCAGGAGGAGTGCGAAATCGGGATTCAGGGCCAGGGCGACACCGCCGTTCACCACCGTCCACTCGTCTTCCTTGCGGAGCCGGGAGATCCCCGGCCTGGACGGGCCGGGATCGTCGGTGAAGGAGGGTTCATCCCTGAGGCTCCCCCATGTGGTCTTCCCCTCGGCGAAGAATCCCAGGCGCCCCTCACCGGGGAAGAAGATCGCCCCGGCCCCGGCGGCGGCGTCGGGGATGACCCCCGTGTATCCTACCCCCAGAAGACGCCCATCACCGAAGCCGGTTCCGGCGGCCCGCTGCACCTGGGCTTCCAACGATCCGGCGGTAAAAAGGGCCCCCACGAGGAGAAAGGACAGGAGGAACCGGGGAGCCCGGAGTCGGTAACAGGTATCGTGACGTTTCGGTCGCATCGTTTTATTCCAGAGCGGAACGGTCCCGGCGGGCTCGAATCCTCGCATGGACCCCCAATGGAGAAGGAGGTTTCCCTTGAGACGGATCTTCCGGTTTGCGCCGGTAGCTGTGATGGTCTTAATCCTGGCAGCTTGCATCCAGAAGCCCACCGTACCGGAGCCGGATCGGGATGAACCGGAGCCTCCCGACGACACGGAGCCCACCGCCTTCCAGGAAGACCTTCTGGATCCAGCGGATGGGGCCCCTGGCTTCAGCGTCACCTTTTTCATCTGACCTGATCTCACGGCCGGTACAGGTCCGAGAGCCTGCCGGGGGTGGACACACCCCCGGCAGGCTCTGTCAGTGTGAGGGAAGGGTCAGGGTCCTACCATGCGGATCCCCGTGGCCAGTGACGAGCGGATGTCATCGGCGATCCTGCCTGCGTAGGCCCGGAACTCGGAGGATACCGGCCCCTCCGTGCTCCAGTCTCCACTTTCCCGGGACATGCGTACCATGTTCTCGGCCCGGATCCGGACGGTGTACATATCCTGACCCTCAGGATTTCGTGTCCTGGGGCGGGCTTCCACGATGAAGCGGGTCTGAACCGCCTCGATCCCGGCGGCCTGTTCATCGTCGAAGGGCGTCCTCTCCCGCCACCGGGTGATGATGTAGATGTTGGGGGGCCCGCTATCCCGTTCAACATCGTACTGATAGTTCCTCAGCACCTGGACTGACTTGTCCATGGCGTCCCGGGGCGTTGCAATACCCAGATCCCAACTGAGCCCCCGGTTGGAACCGGAACCTCCCGCGGCACACCCCACCCCCAGGACAACCAGGGCCGAGAGACACGCACCAAGGGACAGGCTCCGCCCCCACCACCGCCTTCTCCCTCCTTTCCTTTCGATCACCGCATCGCCTCCTTCAAGCGTTTCCGGGCTCCCCGCCGTCCTCCCAGGGATCCTGTTTCCGTAACCCCGGTTCCGCGGTAGGATCCGGCACGCGTGTTGCCATCACGCCCCGCGGTCAGAGGGATAAACACACAGTGGCCCCCCTCGGTTGAGGCCGGGCCACTGCGGGACTCCACTCCGTACCGGCGCCCCGCGCCGCCCACCCCGATGCGGGGTG
>SKJY01000321.1 GCA_007121775.1 Gemmatimonadota bacterium | reverse complement strand
GGAAGATCCGGATCACGGATCGTCCGTCTCGAGCTACAATCTCCCGGTCCATGTCGGCGAAACGCCATCCCAGGAGGCGAGCCAGGCGTCGGCCCACGGCACTCTTGCCGCTTCCCATGAACCCCACCAGCACCACACGTTCCACTTCCCGGAGAGGGGGCTCCAGCCGAACAGGCCGGGTCCACTTCATCCGGGCCGGGGTGGGAGGGGCGTCCGGGACCGACCCACGGTCGCGGGCCCCTTCCCAGTCAGTATCTCCCGGGGTGGCACCACGGCCCTGACCTCCAGGCGCTCCCGGCTCAGGACATCTCAGATCGTCCGGGATTTCTCGATGCGTCGGCTCGTCATGTCGGATCAGCGTTCCCCCCAGCCGCGTTCCGAGAGGTACGACAGGTATCCATCGAAGTTCCGGCGGATCTCCTCCACCGAGTCCCCCCCGAACTTCTCGAGAAAGGCGTCGGCCAGAACCAGTGCCACCATGGCCTCTCCCACCACGGCGGCGGCGGGTACGGCACACACGTCACTGCGCTCCGTGGCCGCCTCCCGGGCCGATCCATCTCTGAGATCGACCGAGGGAAGGCGTCGCTTGAGGAGGGTGGAGATGGGCTTCATGGCCCCCCGGACCACCAGGGGTTCGCCCGTAGTGACTCCGCCCTCCAGCCCACCGGCGCCGTTGGACGAGCGGGCAAAGCCGCCGGCCCGGCGCTCTTCATCATCCCGGACGATGGGGTCGTGGACCCGGGAGCCCAGGCGGCGAGCTGCTTCGAACCCAAGCCCCATCTCCACCCCCTTGATGGCCTGGATGGAGAGGATGGCAGCGGCCAGGCGCCCGTCCAGCTTCCGGTCCCACGAGATGTGGCTCCCGAGACCCACCGGGACGCCGGTGGCCACCACTTCGAAAACCCCGCCAAGGGTATCTCCATCTTCCCGGGCCTGGTCGATGGCCTGGATCATGGCGTCGGCGGCCTCCGGATCCAGTGTCCGGACCGGGGAGGCGTCGGTGACTGCGTTCAGATCTTCCGGGAGCTCTTCCGGATCCCGGGCTCGCACCTCACCGATGGAGCGGACGAAGCTTCCCACCTGGACCCCGAACTCCCCCAGGAGCCGCTTCGCCACCGCCCCACACGCCACCCGTGCCGCCGTCTCCCTGGCGCTGGCCCGCTCCAGGATGTCCCGGGTATCGCGCCGGGCGTACTTGAGGACGCCCACCAGGTCGGCGTGCCCCGGCCGGGGGAGGTACATGGGCCGCAGCGCCTTCGGGTTCTCCTCCGGATCCGGTGGGAGGTGTCCCATGGCCGTGGTCCAGTTCTCCCAGTCCCGGTTCCAGACGATCATGCTCAGCGGCGATCCCAGCGTCTCGCCCAAGCGGACCCCGCTCAGGAGTTCGGCCCGATCCTGCTCGATCTTCATGCGCCGACCCCGGCCGTAGCCCCCCTGTCGCCGGGCCAGCTCCGGATCCACGTCCCGCTCCATCTCCAGTGACAGCCCGGCAGGGAGCCCCTCCATGAGGGCCGTGAGGCCGCGGCCGTGGGATTCTCCGGCGGTGTGAAAGCGAAGAACGCGAAGAAAGGACATGGGCTCGGTGCCGGAGGAAGCGGAGAGTAAACGGGGACGGGGGTCGGCCCAAAACCTGACGCCCGGCCTGGAACCTGTCCAGACCGGGCGTCGGTGCCACCGGATCAACCACCCTGCGGAAGCCTCCATTCCGCCGCCGCTCAGGGGCCATCAGCGGGGGGCCGGGGCCCGCTTCCTCAGCGTCGCGTGATCTGCGGCGTCACCATGATGATGAGGTCCTGCTGGGTCCGGGACTGGGAACTGAAGCGGAAGGCCCGCCCCACGAAGGGGAGGTGCTGGAGGATGGGGATCCCCACCCGGGTCTCCTCCACCTCGGTGACGGTGAGCCCGCCGATGACCACCGTCTCGCCATCTTCCACCAGGACCTGGGTGTGGGCCTCCTGGGTGTTGAACCGGTACCCCAGCTCGATCCCCACCTCTTCAACCCCGGAGCGCTCGGCCCGGAGGTCCATGAAGATGAGGTCGCCGGCGGTGATGGTGGGGGTCACCTCCAGGATGATCCCCGTCTCCACGAACTCGATACGTGGGGCACCGATGAACAGAGCCCCGTCATCCTGCCCGCCCCCACTGCCGCCGGTCTGAACGCCACGCACCGGAGTCCGCTCACCCACCTGGATCCGGGCCGGGCGGTTGTCCAGCACCTTCACCTGGGGGGCCGCCTGGATGTCGCTGAGCTGCACCGATTCCAGGGCTTCCACGAAGGTGAGGAGGGTCATGCGTCCCATGACCAGGGAGGTCAGGAACTGAACCGACGGTGTGGCCACCCGCTGGCGGGCGTTGCCCAGCGCCGCGATGGAGTTCCCTCGGAGGGAGATCACATTGTTCGGGGGATCGATCTGCTCGTCCAGGAAGCCGTCTCCAGTAGAGTCGATGAGCCCCGGCGTGACCACGTTAAGCTGATTGCCCCGCATGTCCTTCAGGTCATAGATGACCCCCAGCTCCGCCAGATCCGTCCGGTTCACGAAGATGATCTTGGCGGAGATGGTGACTTCTGGGGTCTCAAGGTCCAACCCCGCCAGGAGCTCCTCCACCGCCTCCAGGACGCTGGGGACGTCCGTCACCACTAGCGAGTTGGTGGCGGCGCTGGTGGAGATCCGCCCGCGGCTCGACAGGAGGCTCTGGACCGCAGGCTGCAGATCCGCGGCGCTTCCGTAATTGATCCGGAAGGGCCGGGTCACGAGCTGCTCCACCTCGGCCCGTTCCGTGAGATCCTGGAGGCGGTCGACCCGGATGATCCCCGAATCGAACTCCCGAGCCGCCAGGCCGTGGGATTCCAGGATGGTCTGGAGGGCGATGTCCCACGGCTGGTTCCGGATGTCGGCGCTCACATTGCCCGACACCCCGGCGCCGGGGACGATGGAGCGCCCCGAGAATTCGGAGAAGGTGAAGAGCACGTCCTGCATGGGCGTGCCGCTGAACGACACGCTGATCCGGCGACTGAACTCATCGGAGGTGATACCCCGACGGTTCGTGGCCTGCGGTGCCCGCCGCCCCTCTCCATTACCGGCCTGGGCGGGAGCCGACGTGGGGACTGCCACCCCCGGACTCCGGGCCTGGGGTTCCGGGATGGCCAGGCTCCACGGCTGGAAGGTGGAGGCCTGGGAGAAGAGGGAGATCCGGACGTATCCGTCCCCTGCCTGCACCGCGTGGTCCAGTGCGTCTTCCAGTTCCAGTACGACCCGGACCACGTCCCGATCATACTGGGAGGCCCGGAGGGTGAGGATCCCGCCCCGGTCCACCTGGGCGCGTTCCTGGGAATCTCCGGCGAATCTCGCGCCCAGGAGATCCACCACCACCCGGTGGGGGCCCTCCATGGTAAAGTCCCGGGTTGTGACCTCCCCTTCGAGGGAAATCACCACCTCGGTGCGTTCCGGTGCCGGAAGGATCTGGAGGCCGGTCACGGTCCCGGCCGCGGTCTCCGGCGATACCGGAGGTACCAGGGCGAGCCAGACCGCCAGCATCCCTGCCGGCGCAGTGACGACGGGCAACATCAGAGTCCTCCCTTGTCATGCAGGTCCATGTCCACTCCGGCGGGATCGCCGGAGGGGTTGTTGCCCCTTGGTTCCGGATCCGGCTCCTGGCCGTCCCCTTGGGCCGGCGGGGAGTCGGATGGTACGTCGGGGACGGATTGTGCCTCGGGGGCGGTACGGGCCAGAGCCATCACCCGACGCTCCAGCAGGCCGAACTCCTCCACCTGAACCACCACCTCCCGCTCCCGGATCTCCACGACCCGGACGTTCCCCAGTCGCTGTCCCACGCGGAGGCGCTGGGTGGAGGTGGCAGGGTTCTGGGCTCCTCGAACGCCCATGAGTGCCACCGACCCCCCGGGCTCCGAGGAGAGAATGACCCCGAGAAGCGAGAGATCCTCGTAGCGAGGCCCACCCTCCCCCACACCGGTCAGGGGGCGGAAGGGATTGCGCCGCACGTGGGAGGGGTAGGTGAAGACCTCCCGCTCGAAGACGAGCTGCACCGTATCCGGCGTCGCCGCGGGCGGGGTCTCCGGGGACGGAGGGGGCGTCTGCGCCTCAAGGGGCGTCCACCCCAGGAGGACGGCGAAGATGGCGATGCAAAGGATCCGGATCATGGCTCCACCTCCTCCTCGGGAGCGATCGCATTCCTGGCCCCGGCGCCATTCGGCAGCACGTAGGTCTCGATGCGGAACCGGGCCACCACCGGGTTCTCCATGTCATCCCGTGGGGTGGGGCCGGTGTGCAGCGACAGCTCCACATTCCTCGGTGTGATGATGCGGGAGAGGGAGGCCACCGACGTCAGGAACCGTCCGATGTCGTGGAACTCACCCACAGCGGCCATCTCATAGCTCTGCCGATCGTAGAATTCACCAGGCGAGGACGCTTCGGGGCGAAGCGATCCCAGGTCCACCCGGGTACGTCGGGCCTCGGTGGCGATGGTGTTCAGGAGAGCCGGGACCTCCTCACTCTCGGGAATCAGCGCCTCCAGACGGTCCACATGACGCTGGTAGATGGCCAAGCGTTCCTCCAGCTCGTCTCCTCCACGAGCCGCCAGGATCTGGGCGCGACGATTCCGGTCCTCGATCTGGTTCAGTCTGGCCTCAAGGCTTTCGATCTCCTCCACCTGGGGCTTATGCCACCACTCCCAACCGGCGTAGGCTCCGCCCAGGGCCAGGAAGATCACCAGGATGGCGATCTTCTGATGCTTTTCAGTGGGCAACAGTGCCATGGTTCACTCCTCCTCCCGTCCTGGAGCCATGACGATCCCTCCGAAGAGGGACTCGGTCTCCAGGTAATCCAGCGGCGGGTGCCGATACCCGGCCTCCAGGGTGAAGCTGTAGACGAGGCGCTGGGCCCCTGCGCCCACAGTCACGAAGATCTGCTCGGAGCTGATGAGGCGAGTCCCTCGGATGAAGGGAGAGGCCTCCACCGCCTCCATGAATGCCGTCAAGGCGAAGTAGGTCCCGGCGCGACCTTCGATGCGGAAGACCACCGGGTCCCCGGAGCTCACCTGCTGGATCCGAGTCAGCCAGGTGTAGTCCGGAAGGGCGCGGGCCACCTCATCCATGATGTGGGGCCAGACGTAGCGGGCCACATCGATCTGCTGGATCACATCGACCCTGCGGGCGATGGAGTCGCTTCGAGCCGTCAGCGCCTCGGCCCGCTCGATGACAGCCGACAGCCGCAGGGAATCCCGGACCGCCGCCTCAATCTTCAGATCCAGTTCCTGGGCCTGACCGGTCGTACCGGCGAACATCCATCCGAAGGCGCCCAGCGCCGCCAGGATCGCCACCCCGGCTACGGCGACCCACCGGTCCACCGGGATTCCGTTGAAGCTGGGAAGGGAAAGGGAGGGACCCTTCCGCTTCCGCTTCTTCTTCTTCCCGGTGTCGGGGATCAGATTGACCTCGATCACGATTTCCTCCTCGGTCAGGTCAGGGGGAGCGGAGCGCAAGCCCCAGCGGGAGCTGGAGCATGGGCGCGGCTTCATCCAGGTTCAGCGGCTCCGCCGCCCCCGGACGAACAGGAACACGCTCAAAGGGGTTGGCCACCCGGGTTTCGATTCCGAGCCGGCGCCCCAGCGCTTCGGCGAGGCCGGGAATCCTGGCCCCTCCTCCGGAAAGGAAGACTCTGCCCAGACTCTCTCCGGAATCCTCGGTCATGAGGAAGGCGGCGGCTCGCTCGATCCCCATGGCCACATCCTCCACCCCCCGGTCCACGAAGGCGTCCAGGTCGGAGAGACGTGCTCTGCCCTGCACCGCCTCCTCCGCCTCCTCCGCCGTCAGTCCCCGCTCCCGCTGGAGATCTTCACGAATTCGCCTGGATCCGAAGGGGATATCCCGGGTCAGGATGGGGATGCCAGCCACCAGGATGTTCACATTGGTCATCTCGTGACCCACGTTCACCAGGGCGGTGACCCCGTCCCGGACCTCCGGATGGTTGTGCTCGAAGGCGTTGTGGAGCGCGAAGGCATCCACATCCACCACCCGGGGCTGAAGGCCGGCGTCGCTGAGGAGAGCCAGCTTGTCCTGGACCAGGTCTCGCTTGGCGGCCACCAGAAGAACGTCCATCTTGGCGCCGTCGCCCTCGGGATCCAGGATCTGGAAGTCCAGCTCCACACTCTGAGGGTCGAAGGGGACGTGCCGCTCCGCCTCAAAGGGGAGAACCTGGCGGGCGTCGTCTTCCGCCATCCGCTCCATGGTGATCTTCTTGATGATGACATCGTGGCCGCCGATGGAGGCCACGAGCCCGTCGGGCCTGATGCCGGAATCGTCAACCAGCTCCTTCACCGTCCGGGCCACCAGCGAGGGATCCATCACCTCGCCCTCCACGATGGCGTCGGGGAGGAGGGGCCGGATGGCGACGCGGGTCACCTCCGGTCGGTCACCGGAGTGGTCCACCTGCACCAGCTTGATGAATCCGCTCCCGATGTCGAGACCGGTGGAACTCTTACTGCGACCGAAGAAGGCCATTGGGATCTCGCTCCCTGCGAAGGAATACTGAACCCGCGCCCTGCGGCATCGGGGGACCCATGTTCGTCGGCGTCCGCTCCGGGTTTCCGGGGTTCCCATCCCAGTATCGGACGCACCGCTGGAATTCATGACCATTTCCAATCCTTCTGCGTCGGGACCGCGCTCTACCCGCTCAGAAGCGGCCCAGGAAGCGGCCCCCTGGGACCGGGAAGGGGGCCTCGAGCGCCGGTATGTTCGACAACTCCTGGGCCACGAGGGGTAGACATCCTTCCACGCGGGCCGCCGGCTCCACGGTGAGGCTCCCGCCCACGCGCACCGCGCCCAGAACCCGGGCGTCGCCCGTCATACGCAGCTCGCCGCCCACCAGGAGGAGACCCGTCACCACCACGTCTCCCAGGAGTTCCAGATCCCCAGGGGTCAGAACGAGTCCCCTGAGGACGCCCGCGTCCAGGGATTCCGTCTCCACCCGGATGAGATTGGCACGCTCCAGCTCCGGAGCCGGGGAATCG
>SKJY01000043.1 GCA_007121775.1 Gemmatimonadota bacterium | reverse complement strand
CCTGCTGGACGCCAGCGATGTTGTGGAAGCCCTTGGGCCGGAAGGTCTGACCGTTCAGATCCGCCCGATCGAAGGAGATATTGGCGTCGAAGTCCATCCAGTCCAGCGGAGCCCACCGCGCGTTCACACTCCCCAGGAAGCGCCCCCGATTCTGTGTACTCTCGGTGGTGCTCATGGTATAGAGCGGATTGATGTTGTCGTTGAAGGGGTCCGGCTTGATGACGAAGCGTGCCGTCGGGGTGAAGGGGTCGGGCTGGGTCAGGTCCACCCCCGCAGGCATACGGGTAAGCTGGAAGATGTTGCCCTGGTTCGTAGCGTTCTCCGACCGAGCGTAGAAGGCGCTGGCGGAGATGGTAATGTCGTCCCGGACCGCCTGGTCCAGGTTCAGCCGGAACGACTGGCGCAGGCTCCCGTCATGGAAGGGGAGAATCCCGCCATCGTCCTGACGATTGAAGGACATCAGGTAGTTCGTGCCACCGGAGCGACCGGCAATGGAAACCGTGTGGTTCTGGAAGTCTCCACCCTCGAAGAACCGATCCACGTGATCGAAGGTCTGCCCAGGCCACTCATTTTCCTGAATGGTATTCCAGCCGCCCGCGGGCTCGCCCGGGAGACGGCGCTGCCCTGCCAGCTGCACCGACTGACAGAAGAGGAAGTCACACCGGTTCCCCGACTGATCGACGAACTGGCCGTCCTCAACCCGGAATTGGTGGGCCTGGGTCAGGTTGAACCGACCGGGGAGGTTCGAGGTGCCGATTTCACTCCGGACCGAGTAACGCACCGAGTTCTCCGCCACGTTCCGGCCACGAGCCGTGGTGATCTGGATCACCCCGTTTGCGGCCCGGGATCCGTACAGGGAGGCGGCAGCGGCTCCCTTTACGATCTCAATGGCCTCGATGTCCATGGCGTCAATGTCGATGAGGGAGGCGGAGAGAATCACGCCATCTACGATGTAGAGCGGCTCCTGGCTCCGCCCCGAGGCGTTGATGGAGGTGGGGCCACGGAGGAGGATGGACGGCGCAGAGCCCGGTCTCCCTGACGGGGTCGTGACCACGGCGCCGGCGACCTTACCCTGAATCATGGCGGCGGCGTTGGTGGCCGGCACGGGAAGTGCCGCCTGTGTCAGGCGCTCCACGGTGAAGGGAAGGCGACCCCGCTGAGCCTGCCCGGCCACACCGGTCACCACGATTTCCTCCACATCGAGGATAGCCTGGCGCAGCTCGAAATTCTCCCTGGTGACCTGGCCGGCCGTCACTGTGATGGCCCGGGTCTGGGAGCCGAATCCGATGGAGAGAACCCTCAATTCGTAGTCACCCGCGGGAACGTTCTCCAGGCGGAACGATCCGTCACGTCCTGTGATGGTTCCGCGCTGAGTTCCGACGATCTGAACCTGGGCCGCCACCATAGGCTGACCGGATGGGGTCTCTGTTACCGTGCCCTCGATGGTACCCGTATTCTGGGCGGCACCTTCGAGGGGAGCGACCAAGAGCCATGGCAGCGACACCGCCAGCAGCCACAACAGACGTCTCAAGGGGATCATGAACTCCTCCTGTTTAGTGAAGATCGACTGCCGCACGCCCCCCATGCCGGCCAGCGATCCTCGGATGCCCTGGATCACCATTCAACTCTGCGGTGTAGTAATCCCAGGGAAGGTGTGGGTCCACCCACGATTAGCGTCGCGGATGGTTAGGCGTTCGTTGATAATTCGGAAAGCTGCTGTTCCCTGTCAAGCAGGCTGACCTTTCGTCAGGTCGGGTTGTGATGGATGCAGACGGTTCCGGAAAGAAGCAGCGGAGGGTCGGAAGGAGTCCGGAAGCCGCGCAGGCCGGTGGTTTCGACCTGGCCGCGGCGCTCGGGCCATCTCCAGCTACGCCCCCGGCTTTTCTTCGACCTCCCTGATCATCCGCTCCCGGTCCGCCCGCCAGCGGGCCCGGGCCGGGGGGATGTAGAGCCAGAGAAGCCCCACCGTCTGCAGGAAGAGTTGCAGGGCAATAGCGGCCGACAGATTCCAGCCGGCAATGAGGAGCCCCGCCACCACCGGTAGAACGAAGGCGGCGGGGAGCCCCCAGGCGAAGCGGCGGGGGTGGGCGCGGATGGTGGCCATGGGTTCCTGATCCCAGAACCCACCTTTCTCCCTCCGAACCGGCGCACCCTGACCCTCCGGCCGGGCGCCCTCCCCCTCCACTTCCGTCCGCCCCTCAGCCATCATCAGTACGCGGCGAGCCCGGTCACGGCCTGCCCCAGGATCAGCCCGTGGATGTCATGGGTGCCCTCGTAGGTGTAGACCGACTCCAGGTTCGCCATGTGGCGCATGGCCGAGTACTCCACCAGGATCCCGTTGCCCCCCAGGAGTCGGCGGGCCTCCCGGGCTACCTCGCAGGCCATGTCCACATTGGCGCGCTTGGCCATGGACACCTGCTGCGGGGTCATGGTCCCCTCATCCTTCATCCGTCCCAGGTGGTAGGCCATGAGCTGCCCCTGGGTGATCCCGGTGACCATCTCGGCCAGACGGATCTGCTGGATCTGCTTCCCGGCGATGGGTCCATCGAACATGATCCGCTCCCCGGCATACTCCAGCGCCTCGACGTAGCAGGCCATGGCCGCACCCACTGCGCCCCAGGCGATCCCGTAGCGGGCCTGGGTCAGACACATGAGGGGCGCCTTCAGCCCCTTGGCCCCCGGCAGCAAGGCGGACTCGGGCACCTCCACATCTTCCAGGTGCAGCTCACTTGTGTCCGAGGCCAGGAGCGAGAGCTTGCCCTTCTGGTCCGTGGCGGTGAAACCCGGCGTGTCGGTGGGGACCACGAACCCTCGGATCCCCTTCGTGTCTCCCAGCTCCCCGGTCTGCGCCCAGACGATGGCCACATCGGCCATGGACCCGTTGGTGATCCAGAACTTGCTCCCGTTCAGGAGCCACCCGCCGTCGGTCTTCCGGGCCGTGGTGATCATCCCCCCGGGGTTCGATCCGAAATCGGGCTCGGTAAGGCCGAAGCAGCCGATCTTCTTGCCCGAGGCCAGCGCCGGGAGCCAGGTCTCCTTCTGCTCGTCGCTTCCGAAGGCGTGGATGGGGTACATGACCAGTGCCCCCTGTACCGAGGCGAAGGAGCGGATACCGGAATCTCCCCGCTCCAGCTCCTGCATGATGAGCCCGTAGGACACATTGTTCAGACCGGCGCACCCGTACTCTTCCGGGAGGTTCGCTCCCAGCATCCCCAACTCCCCCATCTCCGTGGCCAGCTCGCGGGGAAAGTACCGCCCGATGTAGGCCTCTTCGATGATGGGAAGGACACGTTCATCGACCCAGCCCCGGATCGTGTCGCGAATCATCCGCTCTTCATCGGAGAAGAGGGAATCCAGGTCGTAGAAATCCACTCCCTTGAACTTCGAAGCCATGGGTGTCGTGTCCTCGGATAGGGGTTGTCGAAGAGTCAGGTGGAAGAGGGGGGGGAGTCCACATCCGCCGAGGGAGGCCGCGCCTCCACAGCCCGACGATTGGCCAGCCGCTCCCACCCCAGGAAGAGTTCCCGGGCTACCCGGGATCCCAGGTAGAAGGCCACCAGTAGGGTGGCAGCCCAGCCCGTGGGGATCAGGCTCAGATCCGGTTGGATCACGAGCCAGATGTAGAGGGCCAGGACGACAGCCAGGGAAGCGCCGGCGAGCCATCCCCGCATTGTGGCTCGACGTTTCGCCGCGGCCTGGCACTCCTCGCACCAGAGAAGCCGGTCCAGATCCTCAATGGAGCGTTTCTGCAGGCACCGCACACAGGTCACATCCTCGGGGAATCGGTCCCGCCAGTTCACCCGCTCCCTCGCCATGCCGCCGCCCCCTACGCCAGCTCGTTCAGGACCGACCGGGTGAACTCACCGGTGGAGGCGGTTCCGCCCAGGTCCCGGGTACGGCGAGCCGGATCGGCCAGCACGCGGCCAAGGGCCTCCCGGACCCGGGCCGCCACCGGCGCCTGCCCCACGTGCTCCATCATCATGGCGCCGGCCAGCACCAGGGAGCTGGGGTTCGCCACACCCAGCCCCGCGATGTCCGGCGCCGACCCGTGAACCGCCTCGAACATGGCGGCTTCCTTCCCGATGTTGGCGGCGGGGGCCAGCCCGAGCCCGCCCACGAGCCCGGCCATGAGGTCGGAGAGGATATCCCCGAACATGTTCTCCATGACCAGCACGTCGAAGGAGTGGGGGTCCACCACGAGCTGCATGGCAGTGGCATCGATGATCCGGTCTTCGAAGGCCACCTCCCCCTCGAATTCCTTGGCCACCTGCCGACCCATCTCCAGGAAGAGGCCCTGGGTGTACTTGAGGATGTTGGCCTTGTGGGCCAGCGTCACCTTCTTGCGGCCGTTCTTCCGGGCGTACTCGAAGGCGTAGCGGACGATGCGCTCGGCGCCATGCCGGGTGATGATCATCACCGACTCGGCCGCCGCCCGGGGATCACCCTCGAGCCCGATGTAGTGCTCCACACCCACGTAGAGCCCCTCGGTATTCTCACGGATGAGCACCAGATCGATGTCTTCGTATCGACCGCCGGGGACCATGGAGAGGGCGGGCCGGACGTTGGCGTAGAGATCGAAGGTCTTCCGAATCGCCACATTGATGGAGCGGAAGCCTGTTCCCAGGGGGGTGGTGAGGGGCCCCTTCAGGCAGACACCATTGCGTCGGATGGAATCCAGCGTCACGTCGGGGAGGGGACTCTTCAGCTGCTCCAGACCTGACAGCCCTGCCACCTGCTCTTCCCACTCCACCTCCGCCCCGGCCGCCTCCAGAATGGTCCGGGTCGCTTCAGTCACCTCAGGGCCGATCCCGTCGCCTGGGATCACCGTGATCGTCTTCGCCATTTCGCCTCTTGGAATGGGGCCAGGGAAAAGCTGTCGGGGAGAATCACACCGGACCCTCTGGGGCTTGGATCGGAACCCGGTTCAGGGTCCCGACCGGCTCCCAGTGCAAGGTCACGGATTCCGAATGTAGTCCGGATTATACTCGAAATCGGTGTGATCCTCACCCCATCGAACGAGATCCTGTACCCGACCCGGCCGCTCCGTTCCCTCCTGGCGCGCGTCGCGGGCGATGGACAGGGCCCGATTCCAGTTCCCCGGGGTCAACGTTCCCCGGCTGAGCATGGCGGTGGCGATGGCATCACCGTTGGGGTGCCGGGCAGTGACCCGGACTCCGCCCAGCCCCGGATGATCCGAGAGGGCGTCCCGGGTCGCCGGAGAGAAGATGAAGAGGTAGGGGAAGGCCTTGGCCCAGAGATCCCCGCCGCGACGGTACTGCTCAGGATCAATCGTCACACTCACCTGGGCCACATTCCCGCTGATCTCAGCGGTAACCCCACCCTCCCAGACGTAGTAGGTGGCGATCTCCGAGGCGGGTGGCACGGGGTGGACCACTTCCTCCCGCTCGCATCCCGTGAGCACCAGGACTCCGGCGAGGATCACCAGGAGAAGGGCGTGGCCCAGGCGGCGCCCGCCCGTCGATGGGCCCGCTCCGCGAGAGACACCGGCATCTCTGCGGGACGCGCGAGATCTGGCAAACACAGGCTTCGTAGGGGCAAACATCACTCTATTCGACGACATGGGTGGACCAGGAAGAGAAGGCAAGTTAAGGATGGCTCAGGGACTCAGGGGAGGAGGCGCGCCGCCACCCGCTCGGCCATGGAAGCGATGAGGGCCGGCGAATCCACCGCACCCGGCGCCCCTTCCAGGATCCCCTGCCAGAGCACGCGGCCCGACCGGGTGTCCAGGAGTGCCACGTTCAGATGGGCCCGGACCCTGCCAGGGTCCTCCTCCGAGGCCTGGACGCGGGCCGCCACCGGGAGGATGGCGAAGCGTGCATCGGCGATGGCTCCAAGACGGTAGATGGCGCCGAAGAGGGGATCGCCCACCCGCTCCACCTCACCCATCTCGAAAATGGCCACCGGAAGGGCATTCGGGTCCGCTCCCAACCGCCCGGCCTGACGCGCCAACGTCTCCAGCTCAGCGCCGGCCATCCATCGCACCGAGGGGCCTCGACTCTCCAGAGCGAAACGGAGCTCCGCATCCACGGTGCCCGGACTCCCGACCCCTGAAGCTTGTACCGGCAGAACCAGCACAGTGGTCCCTCGAAGCTCCGGCACCCCGCCTCGCTCCCACCCTGGTCCCGGTGGGGGCGGGGCGCTCCGGACCCCGCAAGCGCTGAGTGCCAACAGCGCGGCCATGACCAACGCCGCGCCCGCAATGGGGACCAGGGCTCGGGGGAGCAGGTGCCCACAGGGACGGGCGTCATTCCCCGTGAACCGGCCGCCGGCAAGGAAGCTCAACCGGATCCCTGTCCTTCGGTGCCGCCGTCGGGGGCTGACTCCTTCCGGGCCCCTTCCCCCTCCGGCGATTTCTCTTCCGGCACCAACTCAAGCGACGCCGAGTTGATGCAGTAGCGGCGGCCGGTGGGGCGGGGACCATCGGGGAAGACGTGCCCCAGGTGGGCGTCACAAACGGCGCACACCACCTCCGTCCGGCGCATGAACAGCGAGCGGTCATCCCGCTCATCCACCGCCCCCGGCTCCACCGTATTCCAGAACGAAGGCCATCCGGTACCGGAGTCGTACTTGGTGTACGAAGAGAAGAGCGGCGTGCCGCAGCATACGCAGGTGTAGGTCCCTGCCCGCTTTTCATCCCAGTATGCTCCGGTGAAGGCCCGCTCCGTGCCGGCTTTCCGAGCGATCCGGTACTGCTCGGGGGTGAGGCGCTGTTTCCACTCTGCCTCGCTCAGGACCACCTTCTCCCGGTCCCCGGCCGGAGCTCCCCTCTCCGCATCTGATCCGGTGGAACTCACCCTTCCCCCCCACCTTCGATGCGTACCGACTCGATGCGGACGTCGTTCTTGGGCCGATCTCCGCGCCCCGTCTTGACCTTGCCGATCTGGAGAACCACATCCATCCCCTCGGTAACCTTCCCGAAGACGGCGTGCTTCCCGTCGAGCCATGGGGTGGGAACCAGGGTGACGAAGAACTGGGAGCCACCGGTGTTGGGGCCCGCATTGGCCATGGACAGCACTCCCTCACCGTCGT
>SKJY01000324.1 GCA_007121775.1 Gemmatimonadota bacterium | reverse complement strand
GTGTACCGGATCCTCCTCCGGCCCACCCTCCAGGATCTCTGGCGGAACCGTCTGGAGGAGCCCTTCGAGCTCTTCTTCTCCACCGGCCCCGAGTTCGAGCCCAACGTCCTGGCGGGGATCATCACCGATCGTCTCACAGGGCGGGAGGTGCGGGATATCCGCGTCGATGCGGAGCCGGTGGAGGGGGGGCTCGTCCACTCCACCGTCACCGACTCCACCGGGGTGTTCACCTTCCCCTTCCTCCCGGCGGACGGCTACCGGGTCAGGGCCTACGACGACCTGAACCGGAACCGGGAGCCGGACTTCATGGAGCGCCAGGACTCGACCCAGGTCCAGCTCGCCCGGGGCGACACCCTCATCGTCATGGATCTGGAGCTCCTTCTCCCCGACACCACGGCGGCCGTCCTCACCGGGGTGGAGGTGGTGGATTCGGTGACCCTGGCCCTCGAGTTCGATGACCACCTGGATCCCCGCATGTCCCTGGAGGGGGTTCGGGTGACGCTGGCCCGGGATCCGGAGGGCCCCATGCCCGATGGGCCGGCCCCCGGGGTGCGGGAGGTGCTTCACTCCTATGAATGGGAGGCGGTTCAGGAGGCGGAGGAGGCGCTGCGGGATGAGCTCGAGGCGGCGGACCCGGATGATCCGGTGGACCCGGATGACCCGGCTGGGGGGGATCCAACTGACCCTGGCGCCGCCCGTGCGCCCGGGGATCCGGCGCCAGGGGCGGTACCGGGAGCGCCTGGGACCGAGGCCGAGGAGGCCGGCGCCCAGCTTCCCCAGGAGCCCGCTGAACCCCTCCCCAGCACCCAGGTGTTCGTCCGGTTGGACGCGCCCCTCCTTCCGGAGACGGGCTACGTGGTGACGGTGGAGGCGGTGACCAACATCAACGGGGTGCCCGGGGGCGGAGGAGACCTCCTCTTCGAGGTGCCGCCGGAGCCCGAGGAGGAGCCAGATGACCCGGATGACCCGGATGACCCGGATGATCCGGATGATCCGGACGACCCGGGCGATCCGAACGACGCCCGGTGATCCAGACGACGCCCGGTGATCCAGACGATCCGAACGACCCAGGTGACCCGGCATCCCACGCCGCGCCGGCTGACCGAGCGTGCCCCGTCGGATCCACCTTCTCCCTACAGGGTACGGAACCGAGCAGACCCCCAGGTGTTACGGATCCTTGACCCTTTTCCGGTAGGCGGCCTACCTTCGAAGTGAGCCGCTTCCGGCTGGGTCCGGGTCAGGCGGTACACCATTCCAGAGCATCAGAGGAATCGTATGCAGACCAGTATCAAGATCGAGATCTCCAGCGCCGCCGCGGCGAAGGTCCAGTCCTTCATGGAGGAGCATGGAGCCGACGAAGGAGCTGGCCTCCGGGTTGCGGTACTCCCCGGTGGATGCTCCGGCTTCCAGTACGGTCTGAACATCGAGGATACGCCGGAGGAGGACGACGAGATCTTCGATCTGCAGGACGGGATCCGGGTGTTCGTGGATCCCTTCAGCGCCCAGTATCTGGAGGGCGTGCAGATCGACTACGTCACCACCATGATGGGGTCGGGCTTCACCTTCAAGAACCCAGCGGCCAGTGGTGGCTGTGGGTGCGGAAGCTCGTTTACCATCTGATCCCGGCGGCACCCTGGCCTCCTCCGGCACCGGCCTCGACGCCGGCCGGGGGAGGCATCTCATTTTCCCGGAGCGTGCTCCGGGCCATCACGACCCCGGCCCCCCTGGCGCCATGACGTTGAAGACCCGGGACGCGCTTCCCACCCCACTCGATTACACCACCCTCCCCCGGGAGGAGCTCCGGGACCGCATCCTGGCCCGGAAGGCCGAACGGAACGCGGTCATCCTCGGGCACAACTACCAGCGGGTGGAAATCCAGGAGGTGAGCGACTTCCTGGGCGACTCCCTGGCCCTCTCCCAGGAGGCCGCCGACACCGACGCAGACACCATCGTGTTCTGCGGTGTGCACTTCATGGCCGAGACGGCGAAGGTCTTGTCGCCGGAGAAGACGGTCCTCATGCCCGACCCCCGGGCCGGGTGCCCCATGGCGGACTTCGTGACGGGTGACGCCCTGCGCCGCCTCCAAGAAGAGCACCCCGACGCCGTGACGGTGGCGTATGTGAACTCCACCGCCGAGGTGAAGGCCATGTCGGACATCTGCTGCACCTCGTCCAACGCGGTGCAGGTGGTGGAGACCATAGATCCGGACCGTACCATCCTCTTCGTGCCTGACCGGAACCTGGCCCGCTACGTCCAGGAGCGCACGGGCCGCACCAACATCATCGCCTGGGACGGCTACTGCTACGTCCACGATGATCTGGTGCTGGAAGAGTTGGATCGGGCCCGCAAGGCCCACCCGGAGGCGCTGGTGGTCATCCACCCCGAGGCCCGGCAGGAGCTCCTGGACCAGGCGGACCACATCACCTCCACCGGCGGGATGGTCCGGATGGCCGAAGAGCACGACGCCCTCATCCTGGGCACCGAGCGGGGGCTCGTGGATCAGCTCCGCGCCCGCTACCCGGGCAAGACCTTCGTGCCCCTCTCCGGCGCCGCCGTGTGCGGGAACATGAAGCTGAACACCCTGGCCAAGCTGGCCTGGTGCCTGGATCACGGTCGCCACGAGGTGGTGTTGGAGGAAGGGATCCGCTCCCGGGCCGAGCGTTCGCTGCGCCGCATGCTCCAGGTATCGGGCGGGTGGACGGCCCCTACCGCCGAGCAGGAAGAGCTGGAGCTGGCCGGTGTCCGCCCCAAGGGATGCGGGTGCGGATGACGCCGGACCAGGAAGACCCCGGGCGGAAACCGGGGCGCCTCAGGATCCGGAGCTTCACCGGTGGTGCCTTCTCCGAGAACGCCTACCTGATCTCGTGTGAGGCTACCGGGGAGGCGGCTGTGGTTGACCCCGGCGCGGCCGTGGGCGAACTCCTGGCGGCGGCGGAGGCGGAGGGGCTCACCATCACCTCCGTCTTCCTGACCCACGCCCACCTGGACCATGTGGAAGGGCTACCCGAGCTCCGACAGACGGTGGATGCGCCCATCTACCTCCACCCCGCCGACCGGCCCCTATACGACCGGGCCGCCCAGCAGGCCGAGGCCTTCGGGCTGCGCTTTCCCGCCCCCCTCCCGGAGCCGGACCGGGTCTTCGAGCCCGGTTCCCCGGTCCAGGTTGGGGAGGTGGAGCTCGAGGTGCGCTTCACGCCGGGCCACGCCCCGGGGCACGTGATCCTCGTCGTCCCCTCCGACGGGACGGCGCTGGTGGGCGATGTGGTCTTCGCCGGCTCCATCGGTCGCACCGACCTTCCCGGCGGAGACATGCAGCAGCTTCTGGCCTCCATCCGCCGCGAGATCCTCTCCCTCCCCGATGAGGTGCGGCTCTTCCCGGGGCACGGCCCAGCCACCACGGTGGTGCGGGAACGGACCGGGAACCCCTTCCTCATCTCCCAGGCCCCGGGGACGTGGGCCTGACCCTTCGGGCGGCGGTTTTCGCCTCGGGCCAGGGGACGAACTTCGAGGCGCTGGCCCGGCACCGGGCTGCCGGTTGGGAGGCGGCCCTCCTGGTGACGGACCGGGCCGACGTGCCGGCGGTGGAGCGGGCCCGGCGTCTCGGGGTTCCCCACCGGGTGGTGGCGGCGGGGCGCCCTTACCAGGAGACGGCCGCCGAGATCCTCGCCCTGCTCCAGGAGGCCCGGATCGACTTCATCCTCCTGGCCGGGTACCTGCGCCTCGTCCCTGCTCCGGTGGTGGAGGCCTTCCACGGCCGGATCCTGAATGTGCACCCAGCGCTCCTCCCTGCCTTCGGGGGGAAGGGGATGTTCGGGCGCCATGTCCACGCCGCCGTCCTGGCAGCCGGGGTCCGGGTCACCGGGGTCACCGTCCACCAGGTGGGCGTCTCCTACGACGATGGACCCATTCTGGCCCAGTGGCCGGTTCCGGTGGACCCTGCCGATACTCCCGAGAGCCTGGCCCGCCGCGTGGCAGAGGTGGAGCATGGCCTCTTCCCCGCCGTGGTGGACCGGCTGGCCCATGCCCTCGAGCGGGGCCACGAGCCCGTCCCCATCCCCGGGGGCGGCCCTTCCTACGATACCTTCACCCTCACGGGGGACCTCCCCGAGGATTTTCCATGACGCTGAAGCGCCGTGCCCTCCTGTCCGTCTCCGACAAGACCGGGATCGAGCGGCTGGGCCGTTCTCTGGTGGAGTTGGGGTTTGAGTTGATTTCCACCGGCGGCACCGCCCGCACCCTCCGGGACCATGGTCTGGAGGTCACGGAGGTGGCCGACATCACCGGGCACCCGGAGATCATGGAGGGACGGGTCAAGACGCTCCACCCGGCGGTGCATGGGCCCCTGTTGGCCCGGCGGGACGTTCCCGGCGATGTGGAGGCGCTGGCGGACTTCGGGTATCGCCCCATCGACCTGGTGGCGGTGAACCTCTACCCCTTCCGGGAGACGGTGGCCCGGGGCGGGGTGGAGGTGGGTGAGGCCATGGAGCAGGTGGACATCGGAGGGCCCACCATGATCCGGGCCGCCGCCAAGAATCACGCCCACGTCTTCGTGGTGGTGGATCCGTCGGACTATGGGAAGGTGGTGGCGGCGCTGGAGTCGGAGAGCCGGACCGGGGTGGCTTCGGAGGGCGCAGGGGAGCTCCGGCGGAGGCTCGCCTCCAAGGTCTTCAGGCACATCTCGGGCTACGACCAGGCGGTGGCTGAGTTTCTGGAGGGAGAGGCCGCAGGTGGGGCTGCCTCCGCTGCCGAAGACGCTGCGTCGGCGGCAGCGGAATCCGCCTCGGGCCTCGGGGTCGCCACCGGCTCTGACACGGCCGCTGCCGAGGACGGGGCCCCGGCCGCCCTCCCATCCCACCTGGAGCGGGCCTGGACCCGGGGCGAGGTCCTCCGGTACGGCGAGAATCCCGACCAGGCAGCGGCCCTCTACGAACCCCGGGGCCACGGGGCCGCAGGGATCGGCGCCCTGGCAAAGCTCCACGGGAAGAGTCTCTCCTACAACAACCTCCTAGACCTGGACGGCGCCCTCCTCTCACTGGCCCCCTTTGCCTTCTCTCCCCGGCCGGCGGTGTGCATCGTGAAGCATACCACACCCTGCGGAATCGGGACCGGTGAGACGGTGGAGGCGGCGTACCGGAAGGCGCTGGCCACCGACCCGGTGAGCGCCTTCGGCTCCATCATCGCCGTGAATCGGCCGGTGGACGAGACGGCGGCAGCGGCCATCTCCGAGCTTTTCGTGGAGTGCCTGGTGGCACCGGCCTTTTCGCCCGCTGCCCTGGAGCAGCTGACCCAGAAGAAGAACCTGCGCCTTCTCACCTTCCCGGATACCCCGGTGGAGGGGACCCTGCAGGCGTTGCCCTCGGAGCTTCGGGAGCGGGGGGTCGTGGAGGGGTTCGAGGCGGCGGTTGAGGGACACGCAGACGCCGAGGCCGCACTTCGGGCCGCCCACTTCCTGGCGGTCCACGGCCGCCTCCCGGATCCCCTCCTCCTCCGGGGGATCTACGGGGGCCTCCTGGCCCAGACGGCGCCCACCCCGCCCTTCTACGGTGTGGAGGATCCGGCGTGGAAGGTGGTCTCGGAGCGGGCGCCCACGGAGGAGGAGATGGACGACCTGGCCTTCGCCTGGGCGGCTGTGTTCGGCGTCAAATCGAACGCCATCCTCCTGGCCCGTAGCGGCGCCACTCTGGGGATCGGCGCCGGTCAGATGTCCCGGGTCGATTCGTCGCGGCTGGCGGTGCAGAAGGCCGGCGACGCAGGCCTTGAGGTAGAGGGGGCCGCCCTGGCCTCCGACGCCTTCTTCCCCTTCCGGGACGGGGTCGACGCCGCAGCGGAGAAGGGGGTGCGCGCCATCATCCAGCCCGGCGGATCGGTCCGGGACGAGGAGGTGGTGGCGGCGGCCAACGAGCACGGTATCGCAATGGTCTTCACCGGCCGGCGGCTCTTCCGGCACTGAGGGTGCGGGCCCTCAGTAGGCGTGACCAGGATCCTTCCGGGACCGAGGCCGGCGGCCCTTCCAGCAACGGGGCCGCGGCCCTCAGTACCTCCCAAGTAGCCGTTCCTGCACCCGCTCCCACTCGGGGCTGGCCAGGTAGTCCAGGAGCACCCGGTTGATCCGGTTCCGCTCCGGGTGTTCCCGGGGGAGGGCGATGCCGTAGAACTGCTCAGCGAAGGTGCCGGCCAGCACCCGCACATCTCCCTCCCACTCCTGGCGGACGGTGTGGCGGAGGATGGGGGCGTCGTGGACGAAGGCATCCAGCTCTCCCCTGGCCAAAGCGTCCATCCCCGCCGCCAGGGTGGGGAAGGGGCGGGCGCTCACCCCGTCATCCGCCAGGAACGCCAGCGCCGCCGACTGATCCAGGGCACCTACCCGGGCCTGGGGTAGGTCACCGGGCCCCGACACCCGGCTGTCGATCTGGGTCACCGTCAGCGACGAGGTGATGGAGGCGGTGAAGAAGGAGATGAGGATGATGGCGGTGAACATCCAGAGGAACCCCACCACCCGGCCCCCAATGGTGCGAGGCGACTTGTCGCCGTAGCCCACGGTGGTCATGGTGACCGCCGCCCACCAGAAGCCGTGGCCCACCCCCTGGGCCGGGGTACCGCCGAACTCCTCCGGGTTCCGCTCTCGCTCGAAGAACCAGATCAGGAACCCCCAGAAGAGGAGAACCGCCAGGAGGAGGAAGATGACCCAGAGAAACTCGGGGTCCAGGAGCGCCAGGATGGCCCGACCGAGCCCAGCCGGCTCTCGCCCCACGGCGATGCCGAGCCCCGTCACGTAGAAGGGGTGGGTGAAGTCCACCAGCTCTTCCCGCTCGCTGGTGATGGTGAGGGCCGCCGCCGAGGCGAAGTAGCGCCCGTCGGCCACCCCTTCGATCATCCCGGCGATGTCCGTCTCCTCGAAGCGGTAGTCCAGCCCCAGTTCCCCTGCCACCTCTTCCCAGAGGGCCACGGTGAGGCCGTGGTAGCGCCCGGCGTCGTCCTGCATGACGAAGGGGGCCACCACTCGGGTGCCGATGACCACCTGGGTGTCAGGGAGGCTGGCCTGGGTGCCGGC
>SKJY01000051.1 GCA_007121775.1 Gemmatimonadota bacterium | reverse complement strand
GCGGCGGGCCAGGGTGCCACCCTCCTGAACTACGCTCCCTGCGTGTCCCTTACCCTGGACGGTGACGGGTTCGTGGACGGGGCCGTGATACGGGATCTGGAATCAGGGAAGGAGGCCACCATCCGGGCCCGTGGGGTCGTGAACGCCACCGGTGCCTTCACCGATGATGTGATCCGTATGGCAGAACCCGATGCCCGCCCCATGATCGCGCCGAGTCAGGGGGTGCATGTGGTGCTCCACCAGCGCTTCCTCCCGGGAGAGACGGCAATCATGGTCCCCCGCACCAGCGACGGCCGGGTGCTCTTTGCCATCCCCTGGAACGGGCACACCCTGGTGGGAACCACCGATACGCCCATTGAAAAGGCATCGCTGGAGCCCCGCGCTCTGGATCACGAGATCGACTTCATCCTGGACACAGCCGGGGAGTATCTCCGCGAGCCTCCCACCCGGGACGATGTCCTCAGCACCTTCGCCGGGATCCGACCCCTGGTTCGGGCCCAAGAGGGGACGTCCACCGCCTCCCTTTCCCGGGATCACACCATCCATATCGGCAGCTCCGGCCTCCTCTCCATCTTCGGGGGGAAGTGGACCACCTACCGCAACATGGCGGAAGACTGCGTGGATCAGGCGGCGACACTGGCTCTATTGGACGAACGCCCCTGCATCACCAGGACCCTCAACATCCACGGGTACCACCGGAATGCAGACCGATTCGGAGACCTGGCCCACTACGGATCCGATGCACCGGCGGTGCAGGATCTCACCCGCTCCGAGCCGCAGTTGGCAGAACCCCTGGATGGGGAGCTGCCCATCGTGGGGGCTCAGGTCGTCTGGGCCGTGCGACACGAGATGGCCCGCACCGTGGACGATGTCCTCTCCAGGCGGACCCGTGCGCTCCAGTTAAACGCCCGGGCCGCCATTCGGATGGCGCCGGCCACGGCCCGACTCATGGCCCGGGAGTTGGACCGGGACGGGGCGTGGGAGACATGCCAGGTTGAGGAGTTCAGCGCCCTGGCCGGCCGGTACCTGCTGCACGAAGCCCCCGACGACTGAGCCGCCGGAGGCTGTCATGGCCTCGCCGTTTTCAACCGTTCCATCACCTCGAACGGTCAGTGGTGCGCATGATCGTGGTGATGATGGTCGTGGTTGTGATGGTCGTCATGACCGTGATCGTGACCACCGGCCCTCATGGCGGCGGTCATGGGATCCAGCACCCCGTACCGGCCCATCCGCATGGGGCCTCCCCCCAGGAACACCCGTACCCCCGCCGAGAAGCTGAAGAAGCTGGAGGTGCCGAAGAGGCGGTCCGGTGCGATCTCCGGCAGACCTCGCTCATGGCTCACCCGATTGTGCTGCGCTTCCACGAAGGGCCGGAGGCTGAGAGGCAGGCTCGTCAGCAGGTGGCTGTACCCTACCGAGGTAATGAGCCAGCGCGATGCGCCAAGGGCTCCCTCTCCGTGCTCATACCGGAAGAACCCGGAGCCATCAGGGGCTCGACGATCATATTCGGGCCGCGTCGCCGCCTCCACCCGGAGGAAGGACTGATGCGGACCCCTCGTGAGCTGCACCTCGCCGAGGGCCGACCAGTAGCCACCTCCAGTCTCCGGCCAGCTCCGGGAAAACTCGGCGAGACCGTAGATCCCTCCCCACGGCGTCGGCGCTTCGTGCCGGAGCGCCACATTGGCCAGATCGGTTCGCTTCTCACCGCCGTGCCCGGCGTGCCCATGACCTCCCCCGTGACCGTGGCCGCCGTGACCGCCGTGATCGTCCCCGTGGCTCTCCCGGATCCGGGCAAAGGAGGCAGAAACCTCCCAGGGACGGAAGACGCCCTCGCCTGAACCGAAGCGGTGGGCGACCCGTGTGGACCAGGAGTTCCCGAAGTTCCGGTAGTTGCTCACATCCCATGGCTCTTCCGGCTCGTCCCCATCGAAGACTCCCACCTCCAGACTCCATCCCGCATCGTGGAGGAAGACGGCGTTGGCCGTCCAGCGCTCCAGCACCTGGGAGAGGTGGTGGTTCGTCGGATACTTGAGCGCCGGCCTGTACATGGGATCATCGGTGCCGAAGGGCGCGAACCCCCGCCCTGCGGACAGGGAGAACGCGCCTCCCGCTACCTCATGGACATTCCACGAAAGCATGGCTTCGTGGAGGAAGGTGTGGGGGTGTCGTCGGTCGATGAACCCTTCCCCCCACCCCCCGAAGGTTGGCTCCCCGGATTCGAGGGTCAGCCCCTCGAAGTTGGGCATGAAGCGGAAGACGAACCGGGAGGAAGGGCTCTCCAGGTTGAACATGGCCGCCGCGTGGGGAAGGTAGAACCCGTTGCCGCTAAGGGGGCTCTCGTCCTGGAAGGGAGCCCCGGCGGTAGCCACCGGGAAGACGTGGGCCATTCCCATGAGGTGCCACCCGCCCGGATGGATCATCCACATCTGATGCTGGGAGGGGTCCATCATCCCGGAGCGGTGATCCATATCCTCGGGACCCTGGGCCGACCCGGAGCCCTGCCCCTGGTGGCCTGGTGGATGGGAGTGGTGGTGCTGGGCTGCCAGGGAAGCCCCTGGCGAAAACGCGAGAAGAAGGGTGGCCAGGAGCGCGGCTCCAGCCGGAATGTACTTGGACATGCTGTACCTCACCTCTCAGGAAGCCCCGTCACCGAAAGGGGGTGACGGAGCGAATCGACAGACAGGTCACATCCTGACCGAGCGCCGGAAGCGAACGGACCGACGGCTTCGTCATCAGGGGAGAGACCGGGACCAGAAGGGGGTCAGCCGATTCTTGGAGGAGGTGGGTCGTCCGGGTGCATGTGGGCCGGCGCCGGATGCCGGAACCCTGATTCCTGTAGGGCAGTGGATGGATGAACCCAGAAGGAGGGAGGATCTTCGGCGGGGGCCACCGGAGCGCTACAGGCGGCCATGGCCACGCACTCCTCTCCGTGCCCGTGGTGCTCCGTCCCGCCGGTGGGGGTGCCCGGAGCCTCGTCCGTCCCGCCACCCGCTGTCGTCGGGTGGTGCCCGTGGGAGGAGTGATCATGGGATGGATGATGGTGAGCGTCTTCCCCTGCTCCGTCCACTGCCTTGGGGGCCTCCAAACCTGCCTTGCCGGCCATCTTCCCGTCTGCCTCGAAGGGGCAGAACAGAACAGCCACCCCCTGCAGGGGGGTGAAGGCCAGAAGGAGGAGGAAGGAGACGATCCGCATATCTACTGAAGGTGATCCTGAGGAGATGGAAAGCTTGGGGGGGGCAGGCTCCGGGGCAGCCGCCTGGACTCAGAGGAATACCCGAGCCATGAGGCTCAGATGGTACACCATGAGGGCGGCGTAGGCCAGGAAGAAGAACTCCAGGACCCTCCGCACCGGAAGGGAGCGGAAGACCGATCGATCCGCGAACATGGCCAGCGCCACAACCCCCCCGGTGGTAACCAGCGTCTTCACGGCGGCAAAGAGTTGCACATCCTGCTCGATGAGAAGAGCCATCACCGGATTCCACTCGTGGACCTTTCCCGTCCCGATGAGGATCAGGGTGAATATGGCGTCCAGCGCGCTCATCACAGTGATACCCACCACCATGAGGATGACGGAGGGTGCCAGTCGACGGTGTCCCATCCGGACCACCCAGTTCTCGGTCACCTCCACGTCCAACTCTGCCCACCCTCTTCTCGCCACCCGCCCCCCCTGGATTCCCCGGACTTTCAAGACACCTCCTGCCGTACTACTCCGAAGTCGCCGTCAGGATGCCACCTTCAGACCTACCTGTCCAGAGAGAGACCATGCGACCCGGGACCATATCAGCGCGTGGCCCCACTTAGAACCCCCGTCTCGGAACTCCCGTTCCGGGCACGAATCCCCTCCTCCACCAGGCGCTGAACTGTGGGATCATGTCGGAACTCCCGGAGAATCTCTGCTCTCCGACCGGTGTGCATCTCCCCGGCCACATACCCGAGCACTGTGGCCATCACAATGCCCTCCTCGGAGTCGGTGGCCCGGAACCGCTCCCTGAACTCCCGGAGAACGGGACCAAAGGAGGGGTCTTCCCAGGCCTCCGGGTCCGCTTCCAGTTGAAGGAAGTCGGCCAGCACGGCGGCGAAGGCAGGATCCGCCTCCCGGTGCCAGAAGGCCACATCCGAGCCGAACTCCGGGATGTGACGGGGCAGGTAGAGAGCGGCACCCGCCGGGACCCGACGGATCAGGGCCGGGTTGTAACGGCGGATCTCGTCCAGGGAGAGCCCCGTTCGCTGCGCCACCTCTTCAATGGAGATGGATCGGGTCGCCCGCATGGCGTAGATCCGTTCCTGGTGAATGCTCTCCCGGAGTTCAACCACATTGTACGTGTTGCCGAAAACCATCTCCGAGTAGAGGAAGGACCGGGGACCATAGCTTCGTACCAGCGGGCGGAAGCGCTGGGTCGAGATGCTCCGGAGGTCCCGGGCAAAGTCGGCCCCCACCAGATAGCGCTCCCGGATATCCTGGGCGCCGAGCTGCTCCCCCTTGATGATGACGCGGCCCACATTCGTGCCCCCGGCATGGTGCTCGGAGAGGGCGGGGATGAAGCTCCCGAACTTGGTGGCCAGCACGGTGAGGTAGGCGGCGCAGTAGGCAGCCTGGGTGGTCTGGTTGTGGCCCTCGATCTCGTGGGGCGAGAGGCGCTTCATGCGGTCCCAGTTCTGAGGCAACCACTGACAGAACCCGATGGCCCGGGCCTCGGAGCGGATGGTTCCATTCAACCCCGATTCCAGGATCGCCTGGGCCAATCCCACCTCGGGAGGCACACCGAAGCGCTCATAGATGGCACCCCAATCCCCGATGAAGCTCCCGTAACGTCGGGCATTGGGAAGGAGAAAGCGGCCGCGGGTGGCATTGTGGATCACTGGCTCGCCGAGGCGCTGCTCCAGGATCTCCGCCACCTGGGGTCGCCGGGCCCCCACCCGACTCTCCAGCCGGTGGCCGTCCAGGGACCGGGTCAGAGCGGGATCTTCCCAGCGGCCACTTCGGTGCCAATCCCCCTGGCTCGGGAAGACCGCCAGGATTCGCCCGTCAGTGCCGCTCCCGAAGACCACGGACCCATCGGGGATGGTGAATATGTACCGCCAGAACGGATATCCGGGGCGGAACCGGGCCAGAGATTCCACGTCCCTTTCCATCCGGTCTCCCACGATCCGCTGGATGCGGGCGTCGGGGGTGAGGAGCGACGGGTCCAGCCCGACGCCGTGCGAAGGGAGGGAGGTGAGGCGCAGTGAGAGGGTGTGGTCTCGGTCCTCTCCTCCGCCCTGGAGCTGGGCTGCATGGAGTTCCGCGGACGGGAGCCACTGCGGACCCTCCATGGAAGGAGCCACCGGGAGAAGGAGAACCAGGAGCGCCACCCCGGTGGCGCGAAATGGGGCAAGGGCAGCGGTCCGGAGCATGGCGGGTCCAGGCAAGAGGGGAACGAAGACCGCACCCGGGGGAACATGGAGGAGGCATTTCTTCCCGGATTGGCGGGGAGAATATGCCTACCCAGCCCGTGAATTCGCAACTGGAAGACGGAATACCCACGAATTCCCCACGGATTCCGGACAAACCCACAGGTGAAGACACCATGAATCCGCCCCTACCGGCCCCGGGAGAGGCAGGGGGTCCCAACGAATTCTGCCCCCTTTGCGGCACACCTGACCCAGCATCGGTGGCGATTCCCTCGCCCCGTCCCATACGGCGGTGTTCCCGATGCCGGCTCCTCTTCGTGCCGCCCGGCGAGCATCTGACCCCGGATGAGGAGAAGGCCTGCTACGACACCCATGAGAACTACCCCGATGATCCCCGGTACCGGGCCTTCCTCAGCCGCCTGGCGGATCCTCTGATGGCACGACTCCGGCCCGGAGCAGAGGGACTGGACTATGGGGCAGGGCCCGGTCCGGCTCTCCAGGCCATGCTGGAGGAGGCAGGCCACCCCACCGCCGTGTGGGACCCCTTCTACCACCGGAACACAAGCGTCCTGGAGTGCTCCTACGACTTCATCACCTGCACGGAAACGGCAGAGCACTTCCACGACCCCGGCCAGGAATTCCTGCGGCTGGAGGGACTTCTACGGGAAGAAGGATGGCTCGGGGTCATGACCCAGCCCCCGCCACCGGACCACGAACTGGCCACCTGGTACTACCTCCGTGACCCCACCCACGTCTGCTTTTATCCCCGGCGGACGTTGAGCTGGATCGCAGACCGGTTCGGATGGGAGGCCACCTTCCTGCCCCAGGGGGTCACACTGTTCCGGAAGGGGCCGAGGCGCGATGCCCATCATCTTCCCCATCCCCGTGATCCGGAGAGGCTTCCACCGCCTGGGACTCAGGGTCGATGAAATCGAACCGCACCCGCCGAACGGCATCCCGCCCGGCGTTCTTGGCAGCGTAGAGGGCGCGATCCGCTGCCCCGATGAGGGGGTCGGCCGGACTCTTCCGGGGCCGGTCCCAGGTGGCGATTCCCTGGCTAAGGGTGATGGAGACTGCCACCTCTCCCACCCGCACCGGTGTCCCGGCAATGGTCCGGCGGATCCGCTGGGCAAGACTCTCGGCCTGCTTACGCTGGATGTTGGGGAGGACCACCAGAAACTCCTCCCCCCCATACCGGCCCAGGGAATCGTACGACCTCAGGCAGTTGCGGAGGCGGTTGGCCACCTCCCGGAGCACCTCGTCTCCCACCAGATGGCCGTAGGTGTCGTTCACATCCTTGAAGTGATCGACGTCCAGGAGGATGAGGGCCAGGGGGTGCTCCTCCCGTTCGGCCCGGTCGATCTCGGTGTTCAAGGCATCCAGGATGGCACCGTGATTCAGGATCCGGGTGAGGGGATCCTGCATGGCCTGGGTCCGGAGAGCCTCACGGGCAGCGATGAGCTCGTTCTGGAGGCGGACGATACGCTCCCCGGCCCGAAGTCGGACCCGCAGCTCATCCCAATCGTATGGCTTGGTCAGATAGTCGTCGGCCCCAGCCTCGAACCCGGCCAGGAGATCGCCGCGCTCACTGCGACCGGTCAGGAGGAGGACGTAGACGTACGGTCCGTCCTTGTCGCGGATCTTCCGGCACAGCTCGATCCCCGGCATCCCCGGAAGCATCCAGTCCAGGATCGCCATCCGGATACCGCCATGGTGCTGCACAGCCTGCCAGGCCGACTCGGCGTCGGGGAAGGGCAGGACGTTATGGCCCCAG
>SKJY01000298.1 GCA_007121775.1 Gemmatimonadota bacterium | reverse complement strand
GTGCGGCGGCGGGGGCCGCGGGAGCCGGGTTGGTCTCGCCCTCCCGCATCCAGCCGCCAGGGTACGGGCCTGGGATCCGGACCGAGGCTCGGATGGCGCCGACCCCTCGGCCCTCCCTGGTGAAGCCGGAACGCCTCCGGCCCGGGGACACCGTGGCGGTGGTGAATCCCGCCGGCGCCCTCTTCAGCGCCACCGACATCCGCATCGTGGTGGAGCGGCTCGAGGCGCTGGGGCTCCGGGTCCGCACCGGAGAGCACGTCCTCTCCCGTCACGCCTACTTCGCCGGAACCGATGAGGAGCGGGCGGAGGATCTGAACCGGATGCTCCGGGATCCCCAGATCCGGGGGATCGTGGCGACCCGGGGGGGATGGGGCTCGGCCCGGATCCTGGACCGGGTGGACTACGACGCGATCCGGGCTGACCCCAAGGTGATCGTGGGGTACAGCGATGTCACAGCTCTCCTGAACGCGGTGCACCACCGCACTGGGCTCGTCACCTATCACGGGCCCGTGGGGATATCACCCTTCACCGAGTTCACGGCGGAGCACTTCCGCCGGGTCCTCTTCCACGGGGAGGCCTACACCCTGGAGAATCCGGTCCGGGTGGGGAACGACCTGACCCACACCGCCGACCGGATCCTGACCCTGACCCCCGGAACGGCCCGGGGGCGCCTTCTGGGGGGGAACCTCACCGTCTTCACCACCATCCTGGGTTCGGACTTCGTTCCCGACACCGCCGGGGCCATCTTCTTCACCGAGGACATCGGCGAGGAACTCTACCGGGTTGACCGGATGCTTACCCAGTTGGCGCTGAACGGGATCCTGGACGAGGTGAACGGCTTCGTCTTCGGCCGCTGTACCAACTGTGGGCCTGGCGGCGGCTTCGCCTCCTTCACCCTGGAGGAGCTCCTGGAGCAGCACACCGGCGGCTTGGGTGTGCCTGTCTGGTACGGGTCCATGATCGGCCACATCCCCGACATGTTCACCCTTCCGGTGGGGCTGGAGGTGGAGGTGGACGCCGCCTCCGGGACCCTGACCCTCTTGGAGTCACCGGTGGCCTGATGCCCAAGGCGTGAGGTCCGACCGGGAGCCGCCGCTCCACCGTCCCTTTTCTTCCCACTCCATCTCCAGAGATCCCGTGACCGTGTCCGTCCCTGACCGCACCGCCGCCTGGAGCGCCCTGGCCCGCCACCACGAGACTGTTCGTGGTCTTCACATGCGAGATCTCTTCGCCCGGGATCCGGAGCGTTTCCCCCGCTTCACCCTGGAGGTGGGGGATCTCTTCCTCGACTACTCCAAGAACCGGATCACCCATGAGACGGTGGCGCTCCTGGTGGAGCTGGCCCGGGCCTGTGGGGTGCCGGAACTCCGGGACGCCCAGCTCTCCGGCGAGCCCATCAATGTGACGGAGGGGAGGGCTGTGCTCCACACCGCACTCCGGAACTGCAGCGATCGGCCGGTGGTGGTGGACGGCGTGGACGTCATGCCTGAGATCCGCCGGGTCCTGACCCACATGGAAGAGTTCACGGAGCAGGTTCGGAGCGGGGCCTGGACCGGGCACACCGGTCGGCCCATGGAGCATGTGGTGAACATCGGGATCGGCGGGTCCGACCTGGGGCCGGTGATGGTAACGGAGGCCCTCGGCTCCTACGGCCACCCCCGCCTCACACCCCACTTCGTCTCCAATGTGGATGGGACCCATCTGGCGGAGACGCTGCGAAAGGTGGATCCGGAGACCACTCTCTTCGTGGTGGCCTCCAAGACCTTCACCACCCAGGAGACCCTCATGAACGCCCGGAGCGCCCGGGATTGGTTCCTGGCTCGGGAGGGAGCCGATGAGGCCGCCATCGCCCGCCACTTCGTGGCTGTCTCCACCAATGAGGAGGGGGTTCGGGACTTTGGCATCGACCCGGCCAACATGTTCGGCTTCTGGGACTGGGTGGGTGGACGCTACTCCCTATGGTCCGCCATCGGCCTCCCCATCGCCCTCTCGGTGGGTATGGAGCGCTTTCGGGAGCTACTGGAGGGCGCCCATCTCATGGATGAGCACTTCCGGACCGCGCCCCTGGCGGAGAACATGCCGGCCATCCTGGCGCTCCTGGGGGTCTGGTACTCCAACTTCTTCGGAGCGGCGAGCCACGCCGTCCTCCCCTACGACCAGTACCTGCATCGCTTCCCGGCCTATCTGCAGCAGGCCGACATGGAGAGCAACGGGAAGTCCGTGGACCGGGAAGGGCGGCAGGTCGAGTGGGATACCGGGCCGGTGGTGTGGGGAGAACCGGGAACCAACGGGCAGCACGCCTTCTTCCAACTCCTCCATCAGGGGACCCGCCTGGTCCCTTGCGACTTCCTGGCGCCCTGCCGGAGCCGGAACCCCCTGGGGGAGCACCACGACGTCCTCATCTCCAACTTCCTGGCCCAGACCGAGGCGCTCATGCGCGGACGTACCCAGGAAGAGGTGGAGGGGGCCATGACCGCCCAGGGGGTCGACCCGGCCCGCATCGCCGAGCTGGCGCCCCACCGGACCTTCCCCGGCAACCGGCCCTCCAACACCCTTCTCTTCGATGAGTTCACCCCGCGGACGCTGGGCTCCCTCATCGCCCTCTACGAGCACAAGATCTTCGTACAGGGCGTGATCTGGAACGTGAACTCCTACGATCAGTGGGGGGTGGAGTTGGGCAAGGAGTTGGCGGGCACCGTCCTGCAGGAGGTGCAGGGTCGGGATCCGGTGACCGGGCATGACGCCTCCACCAACGGTCTCATCCAGCGGTACCGGGCCCGGCGGCGGCCGACCTAGGTCTCGGCGGCTCCCCGCTCAGGGACAGCGGCGACCCACCCAGGACAAAGCGGCGGCGCCCCTTCGCCCCATCGGCGGCGGGCGGGGTCAGCGCCGAGCGTCCGGAAAGCGGGCAGCCTACCCCCCCTCACCACTCCAGCGCCGTGAACTGCCGGGTGTACTTCACCACCACCGAGCGGGCCTGGGGGCCCTCCAGCGTCCCGAACCCCTGGGCGGTATTCAGCACCACGAACAGCCCGGTCCCGGCCGTATCCAGCCACCCGAACCGGACATTGGCCGACCAGGTATCGGCCTGGTTCGAGTACTGGACCAGCGACTGGAGGTAGATCCTGGGAGTGAAGAAGTAGCCGGTCCGGAGCGACGCCAGGTTCACATTGAAATCCCCCTCCGGAAGCCGGATCCGGTTGTGGTCCAGCCGGAGAGCCGCTGTGGCCGACGCGCCGCGCCGGAGGGCCACGGTGCCGAACCCGCCCCGACGCTGCCCGGAGAGGAAGGAGCCGGCGTCGATACCCCCGTCCAGGGAGACGGGTGCGCTCAGGTCGGTGTTGAAGCGCCACGCCGCCGTCCAGCCGTCGTAGGTGCCCGGCGCCACCGTCACCCCGTCCGAGATGGTGAAGGGGCGCACCAGCCCCTCCCGCACCCAGTCGAAGGCAGGGCTGAAGAAGGCCCCGTTCTCGAGTTCGAAGTGGACGTCCACATGGACCCGGGCCGACTGCTCGAAGCCGGTCTCCAGACTCCGGAAGGTGGTGTAGGAGACGTGGGGACGGTACTCACGGAGCCAGGATACAGACTCGGGACGATGGTAGGTCATGGCGAAGCCGGAGATGTTCCGGTAGTCCCGCCGGTTCACGAACCCCACCTCGGGATTGAAGGCTCCTCCCACCTCCCGGTAGGTGGCGAAGGAGCGGAACCGGTTCCCCTGGTAGCTTCCGTTCAGGTGGAAGGCGTGGTCCCGGCCCTCGAGCCCTGGGGTGTCGGTGGTGGCCAGGAATGACCCGATGGTCAGCCCCTGGCCGATCCCCAGCTGGCCGTCCACAGCCATGGTGCGGTTCGTGCTCCCATCGGTCTCGAGCCCGCGTCGCTCGGCGAAGAAGGTCCCCACCTGGGAGCGGTTCGGAAGCTCCCGGGCCAGGCGCACCACGGAGAAGGCGTCGCCGGCTGCCTCGCCGATCCTCCCTGCCTCCGAGAGGGGCCCAGCGCCGGTACGGATGTGGAGGAGGCCCACATTCATCCCCCCGGCTCGTCCCGACAGCCGCCCTCCGGCTTCGATGGGGACGGGCGCTCCCCCTTCGATCCCGATGCGGCGGCTGAAGAAGAGCTCCGTTCCTCCCGTGCCCACCCGGAAGGCCCCGGCATTCTCCAGGAAGAAGGGGCGCTTCTCCGGGAAGAAGAGGGAGAAGCGGGTGAGGTTCACCTGCTGATCGTCCACCTCCACCTGGGCGAAGTCCGTGTTCACCGTCAGGTCCAGGGTGAGCCCCTGGGTGAGCTGCACCTTGGCGTCGGCCCCGAGTTCGGTGGGGAAGCCGTAGGAGAGGTCACCCAGGGCGTGCTCCCGGCGGGCCGACTGGAGGAGGTATGGGGTCACCGTGGCCTGTCGGCGCAGCGGCGGCGTGAGCCCCCGCAGCTCTCCGGCCAGACTCACCCGGTTCAGGTTGAACTGCCGGGGGATGGGTGCCCAGAAGCTCTCTTCGTTGAGACGCCGGACCCGTCGCATGGCGTTGAACCCCCAGACCGCCTCGTCGGCGTTGGCGTAGCGTAGGGTGGAGAAGGGGATGCGGAATTCGGCGTACCACCCCCGCTCGTCCCGGGAGGTAGCGACACTCCAGCTTCCGTCCCAGTTCAGGTTGAACCCTCCCCCGGCGCCCCCCTGGGTCCGCCCTCCGACGCCCATTCCGCCACCGCCCCGCCCCTCGTCCGAAACCTGGCCATCGTATTCGATGCCCGACGGGTTGGTCCCGAAGACGAACCCGTTCTGCCGGTCCCGGTAGGTGTCGAAGATGAGGAGGATGGCGTCGCTGTCGTCGAGACGAGAGTCCCGAATGGCCGGCCCCTCCACGATCCCGGCGGGACTCGAGTCCCAGAGCCAGACGCCCACCCAGAGCGCCTCGTCATCCTGAACGATGCGGATCTCGGTGGCCTCCGAGGCGGCGGCGCCCTCCCGGGGGACGCGCTGGACGAATCCGGATAGGGGTTCGGCCTCGAGCCAGGCGGGATCGTCCAGGCGCCCATCCAGCACCGGTGGGGTCTCCACCCGTACCACCTGAGCCACCGTGCTCCGACCCGGATCGTCGATGGGAGCGCCTGCCAGGAGTGGTCGGGCGTCCAGGAGGGAGGCGGTCGGCGGCGAAGCGGTCAGTGGCGCGGCGGCCAGCGGCAAGACCACCAGGACCGGGAAGGCCCAGGTCGGGGAGAGGAGCTTCATGGATCGACTCGGGCCACAGGGGCCGACAGGGGAGCACATCGCAGGGGAACCGAGGCAACGTACTGCCCCCGATGGCCTTCGGCGAGAGCCGATGGAACGGGAGCGCGGAACCCCAACGAGGGCTGGGGGTGGACCTCCTCCATGAGCCACGACACCGTCCACGGAACCGTCGACCCCGAGGCGGCGCGCCTCCCAGGTGGGATCCGGGTATTGCGGGCCGAGACCTTCCTTCCCCTGGGGAGACGGAAGGTGTTCCAGTTCTTCTCCGACGCCGGAAATCTGGAGCGCATCACCCCGCCCCGCCTCCGCTTCGACATCGTCACGCCTCTCCCCATCCGCATGCGCCAGGGCACCCTACTGGACTACCGACTCCGTCTGGTGGGCATCCCCTTCGGATGGCAGACCGAGATCACCGCGTGGGATCCGCCCCACTCCTTCGCGGATCGGCAACTCCGAGGTCCCTATCGGCTCTGGCTTCACCAACACGAGTTCCGGAAGGTGTCGGGGGGTACGCTCATGCTGGACGAGGTCCTCTGGAAGCTCCCCTTACGCCCCTTCGGCGAGGTGGCGGCACCCTGGGTCCGCCGGCAGCTGGGATTCATCTTCCGGTACCGCCGCGACGCCATCGCCGGGATCCTGGCCGGGACGTGAGGCCTGTTCCCAGGGATCCGGGCCTGTTCCCGGCCTTTGGGTCCGTTCTCTGGGGGTGATGCCCGTTCCCGGGGATCCGGGCTCGTCCCCGTGGCGAGAGGTGAGCCCCTGGCTTCGCCGGAGCGCTGGCCTCCGCTTTCCGATGAGTCCGGACGCCCGGGCTCTGGAATGGGTCGCCCACCCCATGGTAGGTTAGCGGATGCCCGGCGCCCTCCGACGTCGGAGCCTCCGGAACCCCGGGTCTCCAGCCCCTGCTCCACATGACCAACCCATCTTCCGATACCCCTGGCGCCGGCTCCCGCCCCGGCAACGACTTCATCCGGCAGATCATCGCCCGGGACCTTGCCCGGGGACTCCATGACGGACGGGTGGTGACGCGCTTCCCCCCGGAGCCCAACGGCTACCTCCACATCGGCCACGCCAAGTCCATCGTGCTGAACTTCGGTATTGCCGGGGAGCACGAGAAGGGACGCTGCCACCTCCGCTTCGACGACACGAATCCCATCACCGAGAACGTCCGGTTCGTGGAGTCCATCCAGGAAGATGTGCGCTGGCTCGGATACGATTGGGGTGAGCACCTCTACTTCGCCTCGGATTACTTCGAGGAGATGTACGCCTGCGCCGTGGAGCTCATCGAGAAGGGTCTGGCCTACGTGGATTCCCAGAAGGAGGAGGAGATCCGGGAAGGGAGGGGGACGGTGACCACCCCCGGGACCCCCAGCCCCCACCGGGATCGCCCGCCGGCCGAGAACCTGGACCTCTTCCGGCGGATGCGCGCCGGCGAGTTCCCCGAGGGGTCCCTCGTCCTCCGGGCCCGCATCGACATGACCGCCCCCAACATGCTCATGCGGGACCCGGTGCTATACCGGATCCGCCACGCCCACCACTATCGCACCGGCGATGACTGGTGCATCTACCCCCTCTACGACTTCGCCCATCCGCTGGAAGACGCCCTGGAGGGGGTCACCCACTCCATCTGCACCCTGGAGTTCGAGAACAACCGGGAGTTCTACGACTGGTTGGTGGAGAATGTCAGCATCCCCCACCGCCCCCGGCAGTACGAGTTCGCCCGGCTGAACCTGGACTAC
Organism: Gemmatimonadota bacterium; assembly: GCA_007121775.1. GTDB lineage: Bacteria > Gemmatimonadota > Gemmatimonadetes > Longimicrobiales > Gaopeijiaceae > PWLA01. The sequence goes on along the minus strand of SKJY01000298.1, from coordinate 251 downwards.
ACCATCATGAGCAAGCGGAAGCTGCTCCGCCTTGTGGAGGACGGGTGGGTGGAAGGGTGGGATGATCCCCGCCTTCCCACTCTGGCGGGGCTTCGTCGCAGGGGATATACCCCGGCCGCCATCCGGACCTTCTGCGAGATGATCGGGGTGGCCAAGGCCGACGCACGGGTCGACATGGCCAAGCTGGAGTACGCCATCCGGGATGACCTCAACCGGAAGGCGCCCCGGGTCCTCTGTGTGCCCCGACCCCT
>SKJY01000351.1 GCA_007121775.1 Gemmatimonadota bacterium | reverse complement strand
CGAGGGGAGAGGATGTCCTCATCGATCATGGGCTGGGACTCGGGCCACTCCTTCACCCCGTCCCGGGTCCGGATCTCAGCCTTCTTCATGGGCCCGATGTCAATGCGCCAGATCACCACCGCCAGCGCCAGGAAGGCGGCCCCCAGGGCGTAGAAGTTCAGCGGAATCGTCCCGATGAGCACCCCAAGGGGATCCTCCACCCCCAAGGAGTCCAGAAGTCCCAGATTGTAGGCCCCCCAGGCGTTCAGGGGGATCAGGATGCAGATGGCTGCCGAGGTGGAGTCGATGATGTAGGCCAGCTTCTCCCGAGACACCCGGTACCGGTCGAAGAGGGGTCGGGAGACGGCGCCGGAGACCAACACCGTGATGTTACTCTCGATGAAGATGATGACGCCGATGATCCACGCCAGGAACTGGGACCGACGCCCGTTGTTCACCCACTGACGGGTCTCCAGGAAGCGGATGAAGCCCCGGACCCCGCCGGAGCTCTCCACCGTGGCGATGAGGGCGCCGATGACCAGGGTGAAGAGGATGACGTTGGCGTTCCCCGCACTGGCCAACACCGCCACCGTCTGCTCGATGGAGCGTCCGAGCCCCGAGAAAGGGTTCCAGTCCGCCGCGATGGTCCACCCCAACCAGATCCCCGCCGCCAGCGACAGATAGACCTGCCGGGTCCAGATGGCCAGAACGATGGCCAGCACCGGTGGAAGGATGGAAACCCAGGTGGGATCGCTCATGGGCGCATGACCGACTCAGGCGCGGCCTCCAGATGGGGCCCCGACGAGAGGTGGGAAGAGGTGGTGAGGAAGAAGCGGAGGGGCCAGTCCCTGGCCTTCCGGATCCCGATTCGCCCCGACACCCCGACAGGCGCCGGGGCAGGTGGACTGTCCGGGGGCTCGAGAACCAGCGGTGCTCGGTCCAGTGGGTGTCCGTCCAGCGTGCCGTCGATCCCCAACGCCTGACAGAGCCGGGCAGGCCCGTTGGTCAGATCCCGCCGGCGACCGCGGCGATGCTCCATGGCGTCCAGCCCCTCCAGGGGCTCCAGGGCCCGGATCAGGACAGCTTCCGGATCACCCTCCCGGCCAGTCACCACATTGAAGCACCAGTGCATTCCGTAGATGAAGTAGACGTAGGCCAGGCCCGGCGGTCCGAACATGGTCCGGTTCCGCCGGGTCCGGCCTGCTGCACCGTGACAGGCCGGATCGTGGGCGCCGATGTACGCCTCGGTCTCCACGATCCGGCCTGAAGTACGGATTCCCTGAATTCGGGACACCACCCGCCACCCCAGGAGTTCCCGGGCCACCTGGGCGGCCGGTCTCTCCGAGATGGTGAACGCCGTGGGGTTCAGCGTCCGCCGGTGTTGCCGCCGCCCTCCGCCTCAAGGCGGGCCTTCCGGCGAGCGAAGTCGTCCTGCCAGGCCTCCAGAACCTTGGAGGCTCGGCTGGCGGTGAGGATCTTCCGCACCCGCCCCGGATCGGTCTGCAGGACCCGGAACAGGTCTCCTCCCAGCTCATCCACCAGGGACTCGGCGGTCTTCTGCCCCACCCCGGCGTAGGAGTTGCTCAGGTACTTGATGATGCTGTCCGGGTCGGTGGGGAGGTGGAGCCGGGCCGGATCCAGGGCGGCGGGCTGGTCGGAGACCGCCTTCTTCCCCTTGGGCGCAGCCTTCCCCTTGGTCTTGGTTGCCGCCTTGTCTTTCGCCTTGGGTGTCGCCTTGTCCTTCGCCGCACCGGAGTCGGCCTTCTTCCCCTTGGGGCTATCCGCCTTCTCCGCCTTCGGGGCGTCACTCTTCTTCCCCTTGGGGGCATCCGCCTTCCTGGCCCGACCGCGCTGAGACCGGCCCTTACCCTTTCCAGCGTCGGCCTTCCCCTCGACGGGGGCAGCCTTCGCCTCTTCCTTGGACGGCGCCTCCCCGGAGCTCTTCGCAGTCTCCTGGGCTGGGGGCGTTGCCGGAGTCGTCACCACCTGCCCTTCCAGCAGGGGCGGCGGTCCCTCCTTCACACCACGGCGGCGGCTCTGTCGCGGCCGGAGCCGGCGCGCTTCTTCGGCAGCGGTCTCCCGGGCATCCCGTCCCCGGGCTCCGGTTTCGGGGGCGCCGGCCTTCGCCTGCTCCTGGGTGGGTGCGGCGGCCTCCTCGCCGGAGGGCTCGTCCTCCGCCGCCTTGGCCGGTTCCTCTGCCTTTCCGGCCCGCTCTGCCGCCGGCTCCTTCCGGGGGGCCGACTCCGCCTTCTTCTCCCGAGACTTGGGCGCCTCGGCGGTGAGACCCACCTGGAACTGGCCGTTGTCACCCTTGTCCAGGGTCACCACACCGTCGTCCACCGCCTGCTTCAGGAAGAGGGAGAACTTGCTGAAGCCCAACTCCGCCTCATCGAACCCGGATTCGATGGCCAACATCCGGCGCTTCACATCGGAGTCCCGGACGGTCTTTCCGTCGTGGTCCTCCAGGAGGTCGGAGATGGCGCGTCGCAGAAGGTCGTAGGCGGCCTGCTTCTGTCCCTCGGTCCCGTCCGCTGCGGGCTGTGCCTCCGGGGCGGGGGCGGGAGGAGAAGGCTCGGAGGGCCGGACCGTGGAGGGAGGCTCCGGCGCGGCCTTCCGCTCGTCACGGTCCCGGGAGCGGGATTCGGACTTGCGCCCATCGTGGCGTCCCCCGCGCCCACGATCCGACTTCTCGGACCGGGAGGAGGAGCGGGATGGGGAGGCCCCGGCACGATTCACCTCGTACTGACCATTCTCCATCTTCCGGATCTGCACCAGCCCCTTCTGGGCGGCTTCCGTGAGGAAGCGGGAGAACTTGGTGAATCCGAAGCTCTTCTCCTCGAAGCCGGGGTCGATCTCGAGCATTACCTGCTTGAGCCGATCGGAGCGCATGACGTCGTTGCGACGCTCCATCTGCTCCACCGCCTTCTCAACCAGTACCCAGGGGTCCTGGGCCACCAACGGAGAGCCGTCGCTGGTCTTACGGAGACCGGAAAGGGAGGTGTAGGAATAGTACTCGTCACAGTTCTGGACCAGGATGTCCGAGGACGACTCCTGGATACCAACACCGATGACGTACTTGCCGTACTCCTTGAGCTTCAGAACCAGTGAAGAGAAGTCCGAATCACCGGTGAGGAGGATGTAGGTCCCGATCTCCGGTCGGGTAAAGACCAATTCCATTCCATCGATGGCCATCCGGATGTCGGTGGCGTTCTTCTTCGAACTCCCGTAGGCCGGGGCGAAGATGAGGTCGATGGAGGCTTCGGAGAGCGGGACGATGTACTGGGGATAGCGCCGCCAATCGGCGTAGGCGCGCTGGACCGTGACCTTCCCCTTGATGATGTCGGAGTTCAGGAGCGTCTTGAGCTCCTTGGAGAGGTCGCTCCGCATCCCCATGGTCACATTGTCGAAATCGACCAGGAGGGCGGCGTTGGGGGCGTGGGGAGGAAGGTACGGCGCGGTGGCTCCCTCCATGTGGGGAGCCCGGGAAAACGGGGTACTCATACGTTTGAAGGTCAACCTTTCTCTGTAGTGATCTCGGAATCACCGCAGGACCTCCCCTCCCCCGCCCGGAGCACCGGATCCGGGACTGTCCCGGAAACCTCACGCACTCACGGGGGCAGGCTGGGGAAGCCTCCCGGTGTTCAGCTTCGGGGAAGATCGGACCCGGCCTTCAGGAGGCGAGCGATCTCCACCCGTCGAATCTTACCCGTTCCGGTGGAGGGGAGTTCGTCCACGAAGCGGATGGAGTCGGGTACCTTGTGCTCGGCCAGCGTCTGGCCGCACCAGTCCCGGATCTCCTCTTCCGTCACAATGGCTCCTTCCATTGGAACAAGAGCGGCCCAGACGGCCTCCCCCAACAGATCGTCCCGGACGCCCACCACAGCGGCCTCCAGAATCGCCGGATGCGCCAGCAGCCGATCTTCCACTTCACGGGGATGCACATTTGAACCGCCACGAATGATAACGTCCTGTCGTCGTCCTACCAAATGGACGTATCCGTCCTCATCCAGGATGCCCAGATCACCGGTCCGGAAGAAGCCGTCCGGATCCATGGACGCCGCTGTCTCCCTGGGCTGACGGTAGTATCCGCGCATGACTCCGGGACCGCGGACCAGTATCTCCCCCAGACTCTCCACCGGGAGCACCCCACCCTCCGGACCCACCACCTGCACCTCCATTCCCTCCAGCGGCCGGCCCACGGTGAAGCGCCGCTTCTCAAGGGGGTCGTCAGGGCGGGAAAGTGCCAGGGTGGAGGAGGTCTCAGTCAGGGAATATCCACCAATGAGGCGAGGACAGATCTGCGCTTCCACCTGGTCAAAGAGGCGCTCCCCGAAGGGAGCGCCGGCCATGAGTCCGACGCGTAGGGTGGAGAGATCCCGAGGAGAGACACTCTGCTCCCGGAGCTCTCCGGCGAAGAGCATGGGCACCCCATGGTGGACGGTGACGCCGTGTGCCTCGATGAGATCCAGCGTCTCTCTCGGCGCAGCCTCTTCCTGGAGAACCAGGGAGGCGCCGGCCAGCGCCGTGCCCAGTACCCCGGGACCGAGCCCGAAGGCGTGGAAGAGGGCCGTGATCCCGATCACCCGATCCGCCGGGGTCAGCGCCAGGGCCTCCGCCGTCCCGGCGGCGGCGTGGAGGAGGCTCCGGCGAGTCAACTCCACCCCCTTGGGCTTCCCCGTGGTCCCTGAGGTGTACACGATGGCGAAGAGGGCGTCCGGATTCTCGGTGACCTCTCCCTCGATGGGGCGGTCCATCCCTGAAGAGACCAGATCCTCGAACTGGTGGATCCGGTCGTCGTACCAGAGGTCCTCGTCTCCCACGGTGACCAGATACTGGAGCTCGGGGAGGCGGGGAAGGAGGTCCTCGAAGAGCTGCAGGTAATCCACCCCGTGGAGGTTCTCCACCGTGACGGCGCAGACCGCCTCCGAATGCCGGAGCATGTAGCGAAGTTCGATCTCGGGGAGGCGGGGGTTCAGAGGCACCACCACCACCCCCAAACGCGCCAGGGCGAAGAGGGAGACGACAAACTCCGGGCACCCCGGTAGGATCACCGCCACCCGGTCCCCGGCCTCGATCCCCAGCGTGGAGAGGGCTGACGCCAGGGCCCGGGCCTCCCGGTCCACACGGCGATAGGTGAAGGATTCACGGCGGAAGTGGAGGAAGGGAGACGCAGCCGTCTCCCCTGCCCAATGATCCAGGATGGCGGCGAGGCCGAGTTCAGGTGCGCGCTCAAGGAGCGCCATGGCACCTCCAGAAGAGTCCGATCGGAACGGATTCGGGCCGGTAGCCACCGGCACCGCCCGCGAAGCTCGCGAAACTATAGAGACGCTACCCGGAGGCCGTCAAACCCCGTCCAGGACCCGGGCCACCGCGTCGGAGGGCACGCTGTGACTCCAGGCCGGGGCTCCCCCATCCTCCCCGGAGAACACCTCACCCACCCGCTTCAGGAGAACGAAGCGGACCTCTCCGCCCCGGGCCTTCTTGTCCCGGCTCAGGAGGCCCAGGATATGGGGCAGGGACAGACCGGCGGGCGGCTCCACAGGAAGCCCTACCGCCGCCACCGCCGTACGGATCCGTTCGGCGGTCCCGGCCTCGGTGATCCCCAGCATCTCCCCGAGGCGAGCCTCCAGGATCATCCCCACCGCCACGGCGCTTCCGTGGGGGAGCCGGTACCCCGAAGCCGCCTCCAGCGCGTGCCCCAGGGTGTGGCCGAAGTTCAGGATCTGTCGGAGCCCCCCCTCCATCTCGTCACGGCTCACCACCTCTGCCTTGATCTCAACGGAGCGGACCACCATACGGGTGGTGGCCGGGTCCGAACCGGCCAGCAGACCATGGGCCTCCGCCTCCACACCGGCCATGTAGGAAGCATCCACGATGGCCCCATGCTTCACCGCTTCAGCGAGCCCCTGGCTCCGCTCCTCCGGCGGGAGGGTCCGGGCCAACTCGGTATCGGCCAGGACGAAGCGTGGCGGGTGGAAGGCACCGACCAGGTTCTTGCCCAGGGGAACGTCCACCCCTGTCTTCCCACCCACGGACGAGTCCACCATGGCAACGATGGAGGTGGGCAGTTGCACCACCGGAATGCCCCGCAGGTACGAAGCGGCGACGAAGCCGGCCAGATCGCCGGTTACGCCTCCCCCCAGAGCCACCACACAGCCGTCCCGACCCATCCCCCGCTCCAGAAGGGTGTCGGTAAGGCGAATCCACTCAGTCCGGTTCTTGTTCGCCTCACCGTGGGGGAAGGTGAGGCGGTGGACGGGACGGCCCAGGGTTTCCATCACGCCCGCGACGTGCGCACCGTGGAGGTCCATGACGCGGTCGTCACCCACCAGGGCGTAGCTGTGGGCGGCGGCATGCTCGGAGAGCAGAGTCGGGAGCCGGCGAAGGGTGCCGGGACCCACCAGCACCGGGTAGTCCCGACCCACCGTGCTGCGGACATCGACGCGGATTGCCGATGTGGACATGTCTGCCAAACGACTCACGAGCCGGCGCGTCCGTAGCGGTCACGGACCCGGACCACATCATCCAACTCCGGGGTGGAAGCCTCCAGGATCCGGCAGTCGGTGACCGCCGTGATCTGGTGAAGGACCCCGGGCCGGAGATGGATGCTCTGCCCAGCCGAGAGCTCACAGACCTCCATGGCCCCAGGCGCCCGCCCCACCTCCAAGCGGATCTCACCATCCAGCAGATGGAGGGTCTCGTCCTTCACCTCGTGGAACTGAAGGGACATGGCCTCCCCCGCTCGGACAAAGAGGAGTTTCCCCACATATCGGTCGGTGTGGGCCCAGATGACCTCATAGCCCCAGGGCTTCTCCACCTTACGGGGTGTCAGGGGCCGAGCCGGGTCGGCGCCGGCGCCCACCGGGGTCACGGTTTCCAGCACGCCCTCCGGCACGCTGCGGAAGGACTCCCTTCCTCCTGGCATGAAAAACTCTCCCTGGGATTCTGATAAGGTCGATCGCGGTGGTGGGGCGGCAAATCTTTCGGTCTGGTCCACGGCGGGGCCGCCTACGGGCAGGCTCTCCTTGGGATCCTGTGGATCGGCAGCCTTTCGGAGCCCGGAACGGAGGTTAAGCTACCCCGAAGCGGCCCGTAAGGTAATCCATCCGGCGCAGATATCCGAAGGGCCCACCTCCCGGGCCAGCCCCACCCGTCATATCCACCCCGGTGCGCCATCCTAGTTGCCAGCCTGGGGCAGATCGTGCGCCACCAGGACCGATGAAAGGCCCTTGTGGGCTGAGGCCTCGG
>SKJY01000134.1 GCA_007121775.1 Gemmatimonadota bacterium | reverse complement strand
CGCTGCCTGTTTCGACCTTCTGGGCAGCATGAAATCCAGGTACCCCGGAGAGACCGCATTGTAGTCGGGGCGCCGGGATTCGAACCCGGGACCTCCTGCTCCCAAAGCAGGCGCGCTACCGGACTGCGCCACGCCCCGATTGCTGGGTAAACTAACCTTTCCCTTGCTTGGTGGAACCCCCGCCGTTGTCTTCGTCCCACGGACACAATCTGCGCAGGAACTCGAAGGGATAGATCCCGGTGCTGTGCTGGTCACTCCAGTGGAACCGGATGGCGTACCGTCCCACGTAGGTGATCTCCAACGGATGGATGTCGGCGGGCACATCCTGGGGCCGCAGGATACGGCGCCCGGTCATCTCATCCACACAGGCGGCGCACGGGCAGGCGACCCTCAGGAATCGGGGGTGGAATTCGGAACGGTGCCCATCTCCCCACACCACACGTAGGCGCCGTCCGTCCTCCGTCGGTCCGATGTGCTCGGGACGGGTGCGATCCGGGTTCATGAACCCTCCTCCTGGGCAGGCCCACCCTGACCCACGCCACCTCCCTGTGCAAGGAATTCCGCGAGCCGCCGCATGGCAATCCCGCGATGCCCCACGCGCGCCTTCTCGCCGGCCGGGATCTCGGCGAACGTACCACCCAGGGGAGGATAGAGGAAAACCGGATCGTAGCCGAAGCCCCCATTACCCCGGGGCTCCTCCACGATGATGCCCTCCACCTTCCCCCGAAACGTTCGACTCGACCCCTCAGGCTCGACCAAGGCCACCTCTGTCACGAACCGAGCGGTCCGCTCCTCCTCCGGAACACCGTCCAGACACTGGAGGAGGTACTCGAGGTTGAGCCGGTCCCGGGCATCCCGATCCATATCGTCCGGTGCCGGCGCGAACCTCCGGGACCGGACCCCAGGGCGCCCCCCCAGGGCATCCACCTGCAACCCGGAGTCGTCGGCGATGGTTACGAGGCCAGAGCGTTCAGCGAAGTATGTGGCCTTCGCCCGGGCATTCTCGGAGAAGGTTTCCGCCTGCTCCAAGGCATCCTCCTGGGCCGACTCGGGGATGCCGGCCTGATCCAGATCCAGGATGTGGAGTCCTGGGATGTCGCTCAGGATCTCCCTGATCTCCCTCAGTTTGTGCTCACTGCGGGTCGCTACCAGGAGGTGTTTCTCGTCCCGACTCATGTCATTCATGAAGTCCCCACGAATTCGCGCTGGACCTTCACAAGGGCCCCGATTCCATCCAGCGCCAACTCCAGCATCTCGTCGAAGGCCCCGCGGGGTACCGGAAGGCCCTCAGCGGTCCCCTGCACCTCCACGAGCCCTCCCGTCGCTGTGGCCACCACATTCATGTCCATGCGAGCTCGGGAGTCTTCCGAGTAATCCAGATCCAGGACCGGAAGTTCGTCGATGACTCCCACACTGATGGCAGCAACCGGCTCAAGCACCGGAGACTCTGCAATGACTCCCCGCTGAACCAGTCCTTGAGCGGCCAGGGCCAGAGCGATCCAACCTCCGGTCACGGCAGCTGTCCGCGTCCCACCATCCGCCTGCAGCACGTCGGCATCGATGACCACGGTCCGAGGACCCAGACGAGCCAGATCCGTACCCGCCCGGAGAGACCGTCCGATGAGGCGCTGGATCTCCTGGGTCCTCCCTCCTGCTCCGTCCCGCTCCCGGGAGCGGCGGGTGTGGGTGGCCCGGGGGAGCATGCCGTACTCCGCGGTCACCCACCCATGACCGGATGCCTCGCGCCATGCCGGCACGCTCTCTTGGACTGAGGCCGTGCAGAGGACGCGAGTAGAGCCGAAGGCGATGAGGCAAGAGCCTTCGGCATAGGGGGCCGCTCCCGCCTCCACCATCACCGGGCGCAATTCATCCGGTCGCCGACCATCTCGTCTGCGCACCCTGCGTTCCGCCTCACCTTCCACGAGACCGCCGCCGCCCGTCACGACTCGCTCCGGTATCCACCGGTGCGGACGGTCCGGTTCACATCGGCCAGGATGGAATCGGCCCCCATCTCCAGGAGACGTTCCGCCACCTGAATCCCCAGCGCTTCCGGGTCATCCTGGGCTCCTGTGGCATCGGCCCGGACGGCACGCCCGCCGTCCGGTGCCGCCACGATCCCACGCAGCCGCATACCACCGCCGTAGGGTAGGCCATGGGCACCCACCGGAAGTTGACACCCGGCCTCGAGTCGGTGCATCAGGGCTCGCTCCGCAGTGACCGCCGCACGGGAAGGAAGGTGGTCCAGCGGACGGACGTGGGCGAGGGCATCCGCATCCCCGTCCCGAACCACCACAGCCAGAGCGCCCTGCCCGGGGGCGGGCAGCCACCCCGCCGGCTCCAGGTGCTCATGGATCCGGTGGGTCCAACCCAGTCGCCGTACGCCTGCCGCTGCCAGGATGATGGCGTGGTAGTCACCCCGGTCCACCATGGACATCCGAGTGTCCAGGTTACCACGGATCCCGGCCAACTCCAGGTCAGGTCGGAAGGCCAGGGCCAGTGCCCGGCGACGGAGAGAGCCGGTCCCCAGTTTTCCCCCTGGGGGAAGCCCCGCCAGGGTCGTGGGTTTGCCCTCGGGGCCGATCAGCACGTCCCGGACGTCTTCACGCTCCGGCACGGCTCCAAGAACCACCCCCTCGGCCAGCACCGTTGGAAGGTCCTTCAGGGAGTGGACGGCCAGATCCACTTCCCCGTCCAGGAGGGCCCGATCCAGCTCCCGAGTGAACAGCCCCTGCCCACCGATGCTGGAAAGTGGCTGGTCCTGAATCTGGTCACCCATGGTCCGGACGATGACCAGTTCCACCGCTCGACCGGTGGCTTCCTCGATCCGCCGAGCCACCCAACCGCTCTGGGTGGTGGCCAGGAGGGATCCACGCGTACCCAGACGAAGCGGACGCACCGCGCTCACCAGTTGGATTGAACGCCGTCAACGACGTTCTGCAGGAGACGCTGGATGGCCAGCCGACGGCCGTCTTCCTCAAGTTCACTGGCTTCCAGGTACTCGCCGCGAACGGAGAGGCTGGAGTTGTCCCACAGAATCATATTGTTCACCCGATCGATGATTTCGATTTCCACGGTCATGGACACCTGACGTTCCAGCACTTCCGCACCCCGACCGTCGGGTGCCTGGCGGTACGAGGGGGCATCCACCGAGTAATTCCGGATCCGACCTCTCACAATGGCTTCGGCAAACTCCTCACTTCCGGTCCGGACCCCGAACTGACGGGGCAGTTCCTGGAGAAGTACTTCATGGATCTCCTGGGTCAATTCGAACCGGCTCGTCTCGTTGTCGAAGGGAATGATGGCCACGCTGCGGACATGGGGCGGCAAACCGGCTCCAGCCTGGAAGGTGTAGTTGCACCCCCCCAGGACAAGCAACAGACCCGCACCGGCGATGCTAGCGGCGAGGCTCCCAGATATCCGACGGATACGATTCCACATGCTCAACGGTCTCCAGCGTCATACGAAGTTCACGGGTCCGGACGTGATCACGGAAGGTGGCCTGCCGGGGGAATCGCTCCCCTTCCACCAGTTGCACCCTCAACTCCTCGAGGGCCCGGCCGTTGGACCGTCTGGTCATCTCGGTGACCCGATTCCGGGCCAGGAGGATCAGGAGCTCTGAATCCTCGCTCGGCAGGTATCGCAGCTCGGCAATCCCATCGCGTTGCCATCGTCCACCTGCCAGACCCATCCCCCGGTCCGGTCGGAATACACCGAGGGATCCCCAGAACATGGTGGGTGGTGGCAGGAAATCCGGAAGACCCTCGGGAATCCGCAGATCTCCATCCACCAGCGCTGCCGCCGTGATCCGCTCGCCTCCCCGAGAGAAGAGGTCGAGCCGAGCGCGATAGGGAGGTTCGACCCGGGCCACACCCCGCCCCTGTACCCGCATCCCCGGCTCCACCAGCGACCATTGGAAGACGATCCGATAGGGAGAGTCGAGCGCGGAGGATCGCTCTGCCTGCGTGGCCAGTTGCCCCGCATCCATGGGTCGTGGTTCCGCCATCGGACCCGTGGGTCCGCATCCAACCCCTGCGGCGATGAGACCGAGGACGAGGAGGCCAAGGGCCCAGCGCCTGGGCTCTTTCGTGGAACTCCTGTTGTGCATGAAGAGGCGGGCGGTTCCGATCACAGGAAGGGAATCTGGGTTGGAGGATGTGGCGCACCAGGGTCCGACCGGGCCCCGGGGCGAGACCGGATGCGTTTCTCCCATCCTTAGGTGGAACACCTGGGGGCCTAGGAGCGGTCCGGGGAAGATAACACCGGCCCGTATACATAAGGAGTCGACGAGCATAACTTCTTCCCCATGAGCACGGCCAGATGCTTTGTCACTAGCGACGTCCACCTGGGCGCCATCCCACCCTCCGGCGCCGGGGCTTTCCACGCGTGGCTACGCTGGGCTGCCCAGCGGAGTGAGGTGCTGGTCATCAACGGCGATCTCTTCGACTTCTGGTTCGAATACGGGAGTGTGATCCCCCGCGGGTATGCGCGCACCCTCGGACTCCTGGCGGAGTTGGTGGACCAGGGCCTCACCATCCACCTGTTGGGCGGGAACCATGACTGGTGGGGAGGCTCGATGCTGACGGAGGAGATCGGCGTGGTCTTCCACCGGGATCCGGTGATCCTGGACGTGGGCGGCCGGCGGTGCCTCTTCGCCCACGGGGACGGACTCGGTCAGGGTGATCTCGGTTACCGGATGCTTAGGTGGACTCTCAGGTCGCCGGTGACCCGATCGCTCTTCCGCTGGCTACACCCCGATATCGGGGCCGCCGTGGCCCGCCGTGTATCGAGGACCGAGATCCGCCAGAACGCTCCCAGCCTGAACGCCGGCTATGGGGAGGGGGTGGCGGGAGACAGAACCCCTCCCGCCCCCTCTTCACGGGGTCCGCAGTTGCGCCGTTGGGCCCGGGATCAACTGCTGGCCGACGCCACACTTCACGATGTCTTCCTGGGTCATACCCACGATCCCGTGAGGCAGGAGGTGGCCCCAGGTCGATTCTACATCAACTCCGGCGACTGGCTTCACCACTACTCCTTCGTGGACCTTCCGGGGAACGGCATGCCCCCGGAACTCTTCCACTGGAGTGGCTCAGCTCCCCCGGAGCCCCTCAACGCCAGGGCAACCTGAGGCGTCCCGGATCCATCCGTACACCCAGTTGCCATCCTCCTGCCGGTCCAGGGGAGATGTCCATGGAGAGCGGCTCCGGGTGATCCATCAGATGCCCGGCCACGAAGGCGTCGGCAGCCTGGATCAGCAGGATCACCAGTGCGGCTGCGACCCAGTCCTCCACCTCTTCGGACCGGCGATCCACCATGTCTTCCCACTCCTGGACCCGGGCGTCCTGGTTGGTCAGGACCCGCAGGGAATCGGCCTGCACCACCCCCGACGCCCGGAGTCTCCCGCGCACGGCCAGGATCTCCTGATCCCGCATCCTGCGGGCTTCCCGATGACCGGCCAGGGACTTGGAGAGCATCCACACCGCTCCGGACTGCGCCGCCACATAGAATGCACCCCGGAAGTGAGAGCCGGTGGAGGCGTGCCCCCAGCCAGGGAGGATGAGAGAGCGTACAAAGGCTCCTCCCGGCGTGATCTCCGGTTGCTCCCCCAGGGCGGGGCGGGGCTCATCCAGGAGGGGCGGTTGCACTGTGTCGCTGTGGATGATGGGCTCCAGGACGACATCGTATGCCGGAATCGCCGGGACGGGCTCCGGTACGGAGAGGGAGGCAATGGGTGGAAGCGCTGGACTGCGTGGTGCCGGCGCGTCCGGACCCTGGATCAGTGGTCCCACCTGCCCCAGTGTGACCAGCATGACGGCGAGAAGAGGAGCGAGTGGCATCACGGGGCCTCAAGGATAGGAAGTACACCGGGGATGACCTCCACCTCCAACCAGGGGACTTCCTGGGGCATGAGCTCTCCATCCAGTTCAAATCGCAGGGGAACGTCGTTTGAGGGGGAGAGGCGCGCCCGCACGACGCGGTGCATATGCACTCCCTTGAGCCCCTTGTGCGTACCCCGCAGGACCCTGGGAAGGTGCCGGATGACCCCGCCCAACCCAAGCCCATCGGTCACGAACAGATCCAGGGCTCCATCGTCCGGGCAGGCAGCCGGCGACAGACGGATTCCGCCGGCGACGGAAGGACCAACCGTCACGGCGGCCAGGAGGCTTCGCACCCGCCGCCGGAACACCTCCCCTCCAGGGAGATCCGCCGAAACATCCAGAGCCAGAGGCCGGAAGCGCACCACGGACACCGCCAGGGCCGCGAGGTACTGAAGGAGCCCCGGGAGCCGCCGGAAGGTATGCCGGCGCTCCAGCACAGCTACGTCCAGACCGACTCCGAACAGGTTGACGAAGACCCGCTCTCCACCGGGCCAGCGGACCCGGCCCACGTCGAAGCGACGGACCTGCCCCTCCAGAAGATCACGGATCGCTCCCTCCATGGAGCCGTCGGACCGGACCATGCGGTGGAAGTCGTTCCCGGTGCCCACCGGCAGCACCGCCAACCCGGGAAGCCCCTCAGAGCCGTGGCGCCTCACGAGTCCGGTGACGATCTCGTGGAGGGTTCCGTCGCCGCCCACCGCAAGGAGTCCCCGGACCCCGTCCGCCAACCCCTCCTCCATCAGTTGGATGGCGTGGCCGGGGCGTTCCGTCACATCGAAGCGGTAGGCCACGGATCGGGCGTCGAGGGCATCCCGCAAACCCGGAAGAAGCTTCTCCGCCCGGCCGCCGGACGCGTTGGGATTGGCGATCACCTGGAAGGTGCTGGACATGGCGGTACGGGGCGGGAGGCTGCCGGCACGGGTCCGCAAATGATCCTCTCCGCTAGAGGCCGAGGGACAGGGCCCCGGAAGATGGCTGACCGGTACCCTGCGAGCAATCCTGCCCGTTCCTCAATCCTCCAGGGTCACGAACCGGGCGGCCCGTCCTTGATATTCCTGCACCGCCACGCCGAAGATGAAGCTGCGCTCGGGGGTGGGGTCGGTGGGAGAGAAGGCGCCGGGATTCTCCTCCCGTATGGCTCGTCGAGCCTGGGCCAGGAGCTCACGGTGCTGCGCCGACTCACCCTCGTCCAGGATCTGGAATGGCCCGTGAGCCACCACGCTGGACCAGTTCAGTTCGTCTTCGATCTCATCTACCTGGAAGGCGACCCAGCGATGGTGCCGAACGGTGAGGAGCTTCTCCCCAGGAGAGGTCCGGCCGAAGATCCACTCATCGTCGAAGACGTAGGAAAGGGGGCGGATGTCGACCCGGTCCTGGAAGGAGAAAGCCAACCTGCCGATGGTATTCCGGGCGAGAAGGGCCCGGCATGCGCCGGTATTGAGCTCTCGCACGCGCAGTTGCCTCGGTGTCATGGAGATAAGGGGTTCGAGGTACAGGAGTGTGTCAGCTGTTTGCGGGGCCCTCGGGTAGCAGCCCCTCTTCCCGATAACGCTTGATCTTTCGGTAGAGCGTTCGCCGATTGATCCCCAGGATGCGGGCGGCCCGCGCCTGGTGCCACCCCTGGTCGTCGAGAACCTCCATGATGTACTCCCGCTCGAGCCGATCCAGGTTCCAAGTCTCCGCTCGGGCCCGATCCATGAGGCGGCGCTCCGAGGCGCCTCCGGAGACGGCCTGGCCCGCCTGAGGTTCGAAGGGTAGGGATCGGGCGCCGGCGTGCAGGATGAGGGACCTCTCGATGACGTTCTCCAACTCCCGGACGTTCCCCGGCCACTCATAGGCCATCATGCGGCTGAGTGTCTCCGGAAGGATGGGTGGGGCTTCGAGCCCATTCTCTTCCGCGAACCGGAGACGAAAGGCATTGGCCAGGAGCGGGATGTCTTCCCTCCGCTCCCGCAGTGGTGGCACACGGATGGGAAACACGTTCATCCGGTAGTAGAGATCTTCCCGGAACTGACCGGAGCGCACCTTCTGGTCCAAGTCCTCGTTGGTGGCCGCAACCAGGCGGAAGTCCACCGCGATGGGCTCGGTTCCGCCCACCGGAGTGACCACCCGTTCCTGCAGGACCCGGAGCAGTTTGACCTGAATTGCGGGGCTGATGGACGACACCTCATCCAGGAAGAGGGTCCCCCCCTGGGCCGACTCGAATAGCCCCCGCTTGGATGCGATGGCGCCGGTGAAGGCCCCCTTCCGGTGGCCGAAGAGCTCCGATTCCAGGAGCGTCTCCGTAAGGGCGGAGCAGTTCACGGGAACGAAGGGGCGCCGAGACCGATTGGAGACATCGTGGATGGCACGGGCCACCAACTCCTTGCCGGTACCGGTCTCGCCGGTTACCAGGACGCTGGCTCGAGTCGGCGCAACCCGCTCGATGAGGTCGAAGACCCGTCGCATGGGCGGAGTCTTGCCGATGATCCGCCCCCGGAACCCCTCCCCGCTCCTGGCCCGGAGACGGGCCACTTCCCTTCTGAGCTCCGATTCTTCCAGCGCCCGGCGCAGCACCAGGAGGAGTTCTTCGGTCCGGAAGGGTTTGTTCACGTAGTCGAAGGCCCCGAGCTTCATGGCCTCCACCGCGGTATCCACCGTTCCGTAGGCGGTCATGACCACGAATTGGGCGTCAGTCTGGGTGGCCGGCGCCGCCGAGAGCACGTTCATTCCGTGCATACCCGGGAGATTCAGGTCCAGGAGAACCACGTCGTAGAGGACGCTTTCCAGTTGGGAAAGCGCCTGCTCCCCGGTGGCCACCGCATCGACGTTGAATCCTTCCTCCCTGAGCGACGGCACCAGGAGTTCACGAATGATCTCTTCGTCCTCCACGATGAGGACGCGGGGTAGCGTGCCGGTCATGCTGGCCCACCCCCCTTGGCCAACGGGATGGAGCTTCCCGGCGCGCCAGGCTCGACCCCGTCGGATGGAGGCTGGGGCCCATGGGATGCAGGCTCGGGCGGCGAGAGCGCCAGGACGAACGTGGCGCCCGATTCGGGCCTCTCGCCACCCGGCTCCAGGTAGACCTCTCCTCCCTGGCCCAGGAGTGCGATGCGGGAGAGGGCGAGCCCGATCCCGGCCCGTCCCCACTCGGAGAAGAAGGGCAGGAAGATCCGCTCCTCCTTGTCTTCCGGCACACCGGGTCCGCTGTCCTCAACCCGGACGAACCCCCGCCCCTCCCTTAGAAGGCCGGTGGTGAGTCGGATGATCCGGTCGCCGGACCATCCGTTCAGGGCAAGCCGGGCGTTGGCCATCAGGGCCGTGAGCGCCTCCCGGATCTGGTGGGGGTCACCAAGGACTGTGAGGGGAGAGGAGAGGTGGTCCACCTCAAGCGAGATTCCGGCTCGAGCCATCTCCGGCCCCACCGAGGCCGCCACCCCGTCCACCAACTGGTCCAACCGGATCTCCCTGGGATGGGTTTCCAGGGGGCGAGCCAGCGACAGAAGGGTACGGGCCAGACCGGCAAGCCTGTGGCTTTGGTCCAAGATCACCTGGAGTTCGTCCGGCTCAGCTCCGCCCTCCACCGAAACGGCTCGCCTCCGGAGTCGATCCACTGCCACCTCGATGGCGGTGAGGGGCGCGCCGATTTCCCGGGCGATATTGCCCACAACCTCCCCCATGGCCTCCACGGTCCAACGGGTCGAATCGGTGGACGATCGGACCTGGGGACCGGACGGGATTCCCTCACTCATGGCACGGCCGGACCGAGGGCCTCTCAGCCCGAGGCATCGCCCGCCATGACCCGGAGCAGGTCAAAGGCGGTGACGATCCCCACCAAGCGTCCATCTTCCACCACCAGGGCGCGATGGATTCGGCCATGAACCAGGAACTCAGCGAGCTCCCAGATGGCCATCCCAGGATCAACGCTGAAGGCCACCGGGGTCATGATTTCTTCCACCATCGTGTCGTCGAAGGGAAGCCCATCGAAGGTCCCGGCGCCCGGCACAAGCATGACTGAACTCTCAGGCGCTACGAAGTAGCTGTCGGGATCGTCGTCATCGGAATCCGGAACCTGGCCGATCCCCTGCCAGAACGCCTCTCCCAGGGGAATCTCAGGCTCCCGCGCCGCCAGGCGGACCACATCGGTCCGGGACACGACCCCCAGGACCTTGCTCCCGCTATCTAGCACCGGTAGGCCGCTGATGCCCTCCTCGTCGAGGATCTGGATCAACTCCCTCACGCTGGTGCCCTGTCGGACGGCAATCACATCGGTCTGCATGATGTCGCGAACGGTGCGCATGAATCGCTCTCCGTACTGAATCAGGTTGGAGGTGGGGATCTTCGTCCCGGGGGAATCCGCGGCGTGTCCGTAACCGTCTTCCCCGTATCGATGGGGCAACAAGGATCGTGCCGCCGGGAATACGCGGAATCCGTGGACCCCAGGCCAACATCGGGGCAAGATGTCCCGACGAGGTTCCCAGATGCCCCACTGCCCCTTCCGAATGCCTGGTCTCCACCCTACCTTACTTGGTCATTATTTGTCCCATTCGATCCCGAATCCTCCAACCCTCCGCGGCCTTCCGATTTGCGAAATCTCGAGACGGAGGCAGGCAGTTCGACCACCAAGGCACCGGCACCTCCTGGTCCGGCAGCCACCACAGCCCAGTCCCCAGACGCCGCCCTTGCCCTGATCGTGCAGATGGCGTCGGATGCCATCATCTCGGTGGATGAGGGGCAACGGATCACCCTGTTCAATCGCGGTGCGGAAGCCATCTTCGGCTGGTCATCGGACGAGATGATGGGGCGCCCTCTGGATGTTCTGCTTCCTCATCGCCACCGCGATCGTCACCGGGCCCACATCTCGGCCTTCTGCACTGGTGACAGCCCATCCCGGGCCATGGCTCAGCGGCGTGAGGTGAAAGGGGTTCGGAAAAACGGCCAGGAGTTCCCCGCCGAAGCCACCCTTGTCAGGACGCAGGCGGAAGGGCGGGTGAGCATGACCGTGCTCCTTCGGGATGTTTCGGAGCGCCATCACCGGGAGGAGCGGCAGCGCTTCCTCGTGGAGATGGGCGAGGCCCTCTTCCAATCGCTGGAACTTGCCGAGACCCTGGAATCCTTTGGCTCCAAGACGGTGGAGAGCCTCGCGGACCATTGCGTGGTGGAGATGCGTGGAGCCAACGGCAGCCCCACACGGCGCCACTGGAGCCATGGCGCTGGAGTGGAGGTGACTCCGGGCAACTCCTACGGCGGATGGACGAACACCGACGGGAACCGAGAGGGGGTGGATCCCCTGGAGGACCTGGAAGCCCCCCGGCTCCTCCAAGGATCGGAGATCCACGCCCTTCGGCAGTTCCTTGCCCCGGTTTCCGGATCCCCCACCGACTCACCATTTCCTGACGGCGACGCCGGGGGCAGGAGGATACCAGCCACCCCGGGCACCGAACCAACGGATGCCAGGGATCCGGGCCTGTCCGTTCTGCTTATCCCACTGCGAACCCCCGCAGGCCCCGTGGGCGTGGCCCTCCTGATTCGCGAACCCAGCCGGCCGGCCTTCCAACCGGACATTCTCGAACTCGCCCACGACATGGGTCTCCACGTGGGCATGGCCCTGGAAAACGCCCGCCTCTTCGGTGAGGCCCGGGAGGCGATCCGGGCCAGGGACGATGTGTTGGGAGTGGTGTCCCACGACCTGGGAAACCCCCTCCAAGCCGTGTTCATCGGATTGGATGCTCTGGAGCGGGCAGGGTCCGGAAGTGGAGACCGTGTTGACCCGGTCCACCGCTCACGCCCCGGGCCCGAATATTATCTGTCAACCATCCGACGGTCGGCCGAGTTGATGGACCGACTGATTCGTGAACTCCTGGAGTTCCGGAGGGTGGGGGAGGGACGACTCGCCCTTCGGAAGGGATCGAAGCGCCTCGGAGCCGTCGTAGACGAGGCGCTCGCGGTCATGGACCCACTTGCCAGGGCAAGATCGGTGGACCTGAGCCACGACCGGAACCCGGCATCCGATCTGGAGGTCCAGGTGGACAGGGACCGCATCCTCCAGGTCTTCTCCAACCTTATCGGCAATGCCGTGAAGCATACGGCCCGGGGAGGACAGGTCGTTGTTCGGACCGGGAAACTGGGACAGGAGGCGATCATTTCGGTGATCGATGAGGGACCGGGGATCCGGCCGGATGACCTCTCCCGGGTCTTCGACCGATTCTGGAGGGCCGAGGAGAGCGAAATGGAGGGAATCGGGCTCGGACTGGCCATCGCCCGCGGGATCGTGGAGGCCCATGGAGGGCGCATCTGGGCTGAAAGTGAAGTGGGCAGAGGAAGCTCGTTCCACTTCAGCCTCCCCTGCCCAGTCTCCTGATCCAACAGGAGTCTTCAGGTTTTCCAATCTGCCGTCGCCTCCCGGCCAGGACCGGGAGGCGCTTCACGCTTTCCCGATTCACTCCTCCTCAGAACCACCCACCGGGCGGCGCACAGCCAGGACAGGCAGCTCGGTTCCCCGCACCAGTTTATCGGCCACACTGCCGAGCAACAGGCGGCTCACGCCTCCCCGTCCCCGGGTGCTCAGCGCCAGTAGATCCACATCCTCCTCCCTGGCACGGTTCAGCAAGGCCGTAGCCACATCGTCGGAAGCCACAACCATGGTGGAGACCTTCACACCCGGCGGGTTCCACCGGGCCGCCACATCCTGGAGGTAGCTCTCCGTCCGCTTCTCACGCTCCTGAAGTAGTGAGCCCTCCTCCACTGAATGGGGAAGGTAGGTGCTGGCCAGCGGGAAAGGCCTGAGGAGGATGGAGGCGAGGGTTACCCGAGCGCCGGATTCGGGCAACATGGCGGCGAGGGGTTTCAGCACCTGCTCCCCTGCGGCGGATCCGTCCAGTGGAACCAGTACATGACCCGGAGACGAGGCGTCGGCGAAGAGGTTGTGGCTCTTCGGTCCATCCCGAAGGAGAAGGACCGGCCGTTCCGCCTTGCGGATCACCTCGTCGGCCACACTCCCAAGCCAGGCCCGCTGCCACGCGCCCCGGCCATGTGTGGTGAGGGTGATGAGATCGGCTCCGGCCGCCCCTGCCTGAGCCAGAAGGGTCCGCCCCACTGGGCCCAATTGCACATGGAGCTCCACCGTGACGCCGGGATGGCTCTCGGCGATCTTCCCCTTCACCTTCTCGAGATACGCCCGTGCCCGCTCCTCTTCCTCATCGAACCATCCGGCCACCAGTTCACCATCCCCCGCCGCCAGGGGAACCGGTGGCAGATCGGACACGATGGAAGACAGAAGAAGTTGAGCCCCCGAACGCTCAGCCAGCCGGAGCGCCGGCGGGAGAGCCTTCTCAGCCAGTTCCGAACCATCCAGGGGAATGAGGATCTTCTTCATGGTGACGGTCGCCTCCGCTGGTTTCGAGGATGGGCGGGTGGATCCGGACGGGCCGCCCCTGGTACACTCCACTATGAGATTTCAGCACCACTCGTGCCAGTGGCTCCGCCGACGTTGTTCGCGTCCGGACTGGCTCCCTGCAGACTGAAGCCTGGTTCCGGAGTCCCAGAAGTGCCACATCCGAGACATTCCGTCCCACTCCCTGCGCTCCCGCCGTTGTCGGCTCCCAGAGCGCGCGGAGACGAAGGGGAATCATGAAGCGCCCTCGTGCCCTCCGTCCAGTCCTTCTCCTCACTCCGGCCGTCCTCATGGGATGGATGACGGTGGGCGGTAGCCTCCCAGTACCCCTCTCGAGCCAATGGGAGGCGCCTATCCGACCTGGTGCGTCGCCTCCAGGGATGGTGGCGGCGCCCCTTTCGACGACAGAGACGGCGATGATCCCATCGGCCCACCTGGTGGAGGGACGCGTTCTGGAGGCACGGGCGGGGCGATCCATCATGGGGGCGGCGGTCCGGGTCCTGGAGGGCGACCGTGTACACCGATCCGTACCTACGGACGAGAATGGATACTTCCGGTTGGAACTACCGTCTCACCTGACCGTTGCCCTTGAAGCCGGCAACCTGCGCCTTCGCGTGGAACGGATGGGATACACCCCGGAAGAGCGTCCTCTGGGACCAGACGACGGCGCCTTCGAATTCGCGCTCGCTCCGGCACCCATCGCCCTGGAAGGGTTCCGGGTGGAGGCCATTCCGGCGGAGTGCCGCGGCGATGACTCCGGAGGGTTGGCGAGGCAACTCTGGGATGAAGCCCGGCGCCGCCACCCGGGAGGGATGGACACCCTGGGTGTTGCGGCGTACATGCTGGCCCGTGTCGACACGCTCCGGGAGCCCGGTTCGGGCAATCAGGCCGCAGCCCCGGGCCATATGGAGGCGGGGCAACGGGGCTCCGCACCCATCCTGCGCATGGGGTGGGACCGTCGGATCCAGCGGAGCGGATACGCCTTTCCCGTTCGGCGAACGGACCGTTCCGGATCCTACGCATCCTGGTCCTATCCTCCGCTGGAGGCAGACATGGCGCCCCACTTCGGCACGGACCTCTTCGGAGAGCGGCACTACTTCCAGGTCCAGGATGAAACGCCCCAGGGGTGGTGGATCCGATTCTGCGCTCGGGACGACGGGGACCCGCACCTGGAAGGGCTCCTCCGCATCGGCTCCGACACGCTGGTCCAGGAGGTACGCTGGCAGGTCCGTACTCCGGAGCCCGACGAGGCCGCCGGGGGGCGGGCCGTCTTCCCGCCCCGGGACCCGGATGGGGACGTGCCCCCCCTCCTGCCCATGGAGAGCGAGGTGCGGGCGAATCACCGGGGGACCCAGACAGTGACGCGCATTCAGTGGTTCGAGGATTGGCTCCTGGCTCCCGGGGATTCGGTACCCTTCCTACCCCGCAGACGGGCTACCCCCGAATCCGGCGGGGAACTCCCCTGACCCAAATCCGCCCCTCCAGGTCTTCCGGGGAATCTCACCCCTCCTGGATCCTCATCGCCGGACGAAGGAGCGTTGGACTGGATTGGCCACCACCAGTTCGACCCGGTCTCCGGGTCCGACACTGACCCCGCCGGTGGTGTGGCGTCTTCCCCCCGTGGGCTCGATGACGAACCTGGCCTCCTGGTAGCGGGACCAGGTGACCCGGTACGTCTCGAAGGAGCGACTGGGGACGAACCCGAGTCGTGAACGCTGGCCCGGGGCGGTGATGGTCACGTTCACGTCCCGGTCATGCTGATTATTCACCACCACCAGCAACTGGCGCTCATCGGTGGAGCGGAAGGGATCCCAGTCCCCGCGACCCAGAAACGACCCACACCCCGCTACCGACAGGATCACCACAAGCACTACGGTCCGGAACGCAAACTTCATGGCCATGGGCAGGGCGAAAGGCAGCGGGTTAGGTGATCACCCGGGCAACAGCGTCGATCTCCACCTGAACATCCCTGGGGAGCCGGGCCGCCTGCACCGCGGCACGGGCCGGGCGGTGGGAACCGAAATAGGAGGCGTAGACCTCGTTCATCTCACCGAAACGGTCCATGTCGGCGAGGAAGACGGTGGTGCGAACCACACTCTCCAGGGAACCACCCGCCGCCTCCAGCACCGCCTTCAGGTTCTTGAACACCAGGTGGGTCTGGGCAGCCACGGATCCGGTTTCCTGCTGGCCGGTGGCGGGATCCAGGGGGATCTGACCGGAAACGTAGATCCACCCGTCGGACACCACGGCCTGCGAGTAAGGGCCGATGGCGGCAGGGGCATTCTCGGTGTTGACGATCTGCAGTTCGCTCATGTCTTCCTTGTCCATGGGTTTCAGTTTGATGGGCTCTGCCAGGGAAGCCGCCCCCTCGCCTCCAGGGAGATGACGCGAAAACCGTCGCCTTCTTGGTCCACAGCCAGAAGTTGGTCTTGGAGATTCACGGACACGCACACGTGGTTGGGAACGATGCGAACCCGCTGGCCCAGCGACGGACGCCACCCCCCCTCCTCCAGCTCCAATATCCCGTGCTCTTCCGAGAGCCGATCCACCAGGATTCCCGGGTGGTCCAGAAGGCGCCCGAAACCGGGGCCACCCCCCCGGAAGGCCTCCTTCGCCAGCGCCTTAGATCCGGCGTCCAACACCACCTGGCCGGGCACGGCGTCGCTCACCACAGTGGAGAGGATCCAGTAGGCCAGGTCCTCCTCACCGCCGGCGTCGGTGGAGACCGAATCCCGATCGTGAAAGATACAGGTTCCGGCCCTCACCTCGGTGGCGGCCTCCACAAGATGGCTCAGATGCAGGGTCGGTGTGGAGCCTCCACTCACCATCTCCGGCGCAAGCCCTGCGGCCGTGAGGGCGTCCACGATTCGGTCGACCCTGGCCGAGACCTGCCTCATTTCGGTCTCCGGATCCTCACCCCCGCGGATGTGTCCGGGATAGAAGAGGATACCCCTGAAGGACGTCCCCTCCCCCTCGGAGAGATCGGCGGCGAGACGGATGGCCTGCTCCGGAGTCGGCACACCGGCCCGGCCCATCCCCACGTCCACCTCCACAGCTCCCGGCGCCGTGATCCCGGCTTCCCGTGCGGCGGCCTGGAGTGTTCGGACCGACAGAGGTGAATCCACGGCGACGGTGAGATTTCCCGCCACCAGTGCGCCCGCCAATCGTTCCATCCGGACCCGTCCCGGCACCGGAGGGTGGGCCAGTAAGAGGTCATGGGAGAGGTCCGCCATCACCTCCGCCTCCCGAAGGGTGGCGACGGTGAGCCCCCGAGCTCCGGCGGCAAGCTGGAGTCTGGTCATGAAGCGGCTCTTATGGGTTTTCACATGGGGTCGCCATGCGAGACCGTGCGCAGCCAGCCTCTCTACCGTATTGTGGGCATTGGTAGCGGCGCGGCGTAGATCCACCACGGCCACGGGGGTTTCCACCTGGTTCGCGGGGATCCGGGGCAGATCCCGCTCCATCGCCGTCACCGTCGACGCCAGGCGTTGGTCGGAGAGAGAATCGGTCTTCATCCTTGCCGGAAGGTGAGGGACGAGGATTGGCCAATGAATCGGCTCTCAGTTTCGCGGAAGGGGTCGGGGTCGCGCAACGCCGGACCCTAGCCACCGGGCTGAGACCGACAGTTCCGCCGGAGGACCTGAACCAATTCGATTGGGTACCCGCTTATATGGGATTTCTCTCCGGTCCGGCCTCACGCGAGCGTCAAGGCCCAGACGAGCCCTCACATCCTCCCACCCCTCCGAGGTCCAACATGCTTTCGATTCGCAGCGGAAGGAGGCGCAGGTCGCCGGTCCTGTCCGCTGGGCTCGCGGTCTTCATGCTCGCAGCCTTCACGGTCCCCATGGCTGTGGAGGCCCAGTATTTCGGCCGCAACAAGGTCCAGTACGACGAATTCGAGTTCCGGGTCATCGAAACCCGCCACTTCGATATCCACTTCTACCCGGAGAAGGAGGATGTCATCGAGGATGTGGTGAGGATGGCGGAGCGCTGGTACGAGCGCCATGCCAGGCTCTTCCAGCACGAGTTCTCGGACCGGAAGCCGCTGATCTTCTACGCCGATGCTCCGGACTTCCAGCAAACCAACGTCATTGGCGGAATGATCGGTGAGGGAGTCGGCGGTGTGGCCGAGTCCCTGAAGAATCGGATCATCATGCCCCTGGCAGGCTCCCATGCCTCCACCGATCACGTTCTGGGACACGAGCTTGTCCACGCCTTCCAGTATGACATCGCCCAGTCCCGGCGGGGTGGCGGCATGCAGGGCCTCATGCGCATGCCCCTCTGGTGGATCGAGGGCATGGCGGAGTATCTGTCGAAGGGGCAGGATGACTCCCATACCGGCATGTGGCTCCGGGATGCCATCCTCCGGGACGACTTTCCCACCCTGCGGCAGCTGACCCGGGAGCGCCGGTACTTTCCTTATCGCTTCGGTCAGGCGTTCGTGACCTACCTGGGAGGGACATACGGGGATGAGTCCATCGCCCGGATCTATCGAACAGCACTGCGCATCGGACTCGAGCCGGCCTTCGAGCAGGTTCTCGGCATTTCCGCCGACTCCCTCTCTGTTCGTTGGCGCGAGTCGGTGGAAGCCCACTACGGTCCTTTGATGGAGGGACGCACGGCACCGGCGGAGGTGGGGACGCTCCTGCTCTCTCCGGAAACCGGTGCGGGCCGGCAGAATGTGGCGCCTTCGGTGAGCCCGGACGGCTCCCGTCTGGTCTTCATGTCCGAGAAGGATCTCTTCTCCTTTGACCTCTTCCTGGCGGATGCCCGGACCGGCGAGGTCATCCGTCGGCTCTCCAGCGCCGCCACGGATCCCCACTGGGATGCCCTGCGCTTCATCGACTCGGCCGGGGGCTGGTCTCCCGATGGCTCCCGCATCGCCTTCGTGGTCTTCACCGGCGGTCGCAATCAGATCGTCATCGCGGACTCGGAGCGCGGGAACGTGATGTCCCGACTGGAACTGGATGATGAGATCGGAGAAGTAAGCGGACCCTCCTGGTCTCCGGACGGAAGCCGGATCGTCTTCTCCGGGCAGGCCGGGGGTGTGACGGACCTGTTCACAGTGGAGGTGGAGTCCGGCGAGGTGGAGCGGCTGACGGGGGATCGGCATGCGGCCTACCAGCCCGTCTTCTCACCCGATGGCTCCACCATCGCGTTCGTGTCGGACCGGGGGCCTGAAACCGATTTCCAGCGACTCACCTTCTCGGAGATGCAGATCGCTCTCTTGGACGTTTCGACCGGGGACATCAACACCCTGGAGCTCTTCGGGAATGTGAAGCACATCAATCCCCAGTTCACCCCGGACGGACAGGGTCTC
Source organism: Gemmatimonadota bacterium (assembly GCA_007121775.1). Lineage (GTDB taxonomy): Bacteria > Gemmatimonadota > Gemmatimonadetes > Longimicrobiales > Gaopeijiaceae > PWLA01. The sequence goes on along the minus strand of SKJY01000134.1, from coordinate 3,388 downwards.
TACTTCATCTCCGACGCCGACGGTTTCAGCGATATCTACCGGTTGGAGCTGGCCACCGATGAGATCCAGCGGGTGACCCGGATCGCCACCGGTGTTAGCGGCATCTCGGAGAATGCGCCGGCCATGAGTGTCGCCCAGGGGACCGGTACGGTGGTTTTCTCGGTCTTCGACGAATTCCAGTACCACATCTACTCCATGGACTCCCAGGAGGCCCAGGGGGTCCGGACGGTAGCCGAGACCCTGGACCCGGTGGGACGGCTTGTCCCCCCTGCCGAGTTCCGGTTCCCCTCCCGTATCCAGGCCGGACTGGAAGATTACGCCATTGGACTTCCCTCCAGCGGCCGCTGGACTCCGGCGGACTCCAGGGACTACGACGCAGGCCTCACCCTGGACTGGGTGGGCCAGCCCTCAGTGGGTGTGGGTACCGACGCCTTCGGCACCTTCGTCGGTGGTTCCGCCGCCGCCTTCTTCTCCGACATGCTGGGGAACCGGAATCTGGGCGTGGCCGTCCAGGCCCAGGGGACGCTGAAGGATCTGGGTGGTCAGATGGTCTACCAGAACCGGGAGCGCCGCTGGAACTGGGGCGTATCCGGAGGTCGGATCCCCTACCTTCTTCCGTACGCCTACTATGGCCGCGAGCCCACCGGAGAGCTCAGCTACACGCTGGAGCGACTCCGGATCTTCGACACTTCGGCGCTGGGACTCATCTCCTACCCCTTCTCCCAGACGCGGCGGTTGGATCTGAGTGGCGGCGTCACCCGGATCAGCTACGACCTGGAGCGGGAGCGCTACATCCTGAACCAGTTCGGCCAGCTTGTGGAGCGGCCCAGGCGGGAGACCATCCGGGAAGGACTCCCCGACGCCCAGAACCTCTTCCAGACGTCGGTGGCGCTGGTGGGCGACAACTCCTTCTTCGGCTTCACCTCTCCCATCCGGGGGGGCAGGTATCGGTTGGAGGTGGGCAACACGTACGGCACCGTGAACTTCCAGTCGGTCAACCTGGACTACCGGCGCTACTTCAACCCGCACCGGAACCTCACCATCGCCTTCCGGGGAATGCACAGGGGCCGCTACGGGTCCGATGTGGAGAGTGAGATCCGGGATCCGCAGCAGTTGGACTTCCAGGCGGTGCGCCCCTTCTTCCTGGGCTGGGAAACCTACATGCGGGGCTACTCGGCGTACTCCTTCGAGCCCAGCATTGAGTGTCAGGCCTCCGAAGAATTGGGATCCTGTCCCACCTTCACCCGCCTCCAGGGGCACCGGGTCGGGGTGCTGAACGCGGAGGTCAGGATTCCGCTCATCGGAACGGAGCAGCTCGGCGTCCTGGACTTCGCCTTCATTCCCACCGAACTGGTCTTCTTCGCCGATGCCGGTCTGGCGTGGGACGGAGCGAATGAGCCGACGCTGCGGTGGAGCACCGATTCCCTCGAGCGCATCCCGGTGACCAGCACCGGCGTGGGCGCCCGCTTCAACCTAATGGGGATGTTCATCATGGAGGCGTACTACGCCACACCCTGGCAGCGGCCCCAGAAGGGAGCCCACTGGGGATTCCAGCTCTCGCCCGGGTGGTGATGGGCTGGAGACGGCCGCAGGGGAAATGAGAAAAGACCCGACTCCGCATCCTTGCGGGGTCGGGGCTTTTCTTGCCTCTCGACCTGTGGTCGGTTCAGCCCATGATCCCTTCCGCGGCCCTATCGGCCTCGGGGAAGATTCGTCAGAAGAGCCTGAGGCGAATGTACCGGGAAGGATTCTCCTGCACATCTTCGGCAAGGCGGAGGATCGCCTCCGCCGCATCGGATAGATTCCGGTAGAGCTCATCGTTGGTAGTGAGCTGCCCCAACGTCCCCTCGCCATCTTCAACTCTCTGCAGGATCGTCTCTAGAGAGCCGGTGGCCCGATCCAGTCGGACCCCCACGGCTTGGAGAGTCGCCAGGGTCGAGTCAGTTCGAGCCAGGGCCTGCTCGATCTGACCCTGGGCCAACAGCGCTTCCACCTCACCGGCGGAGGCCGAAAGGGAGGTAGAGAGTCGGAGAAGTTCTGCACGCTGCTCCTCGGCTGCTGCCGTGAGGGTCTGGAGGAGGCGGTCCATGTCGGAGGCCGACGCCCGGATCCCCTCCACGGCCTCCTCATCCAGAAGGCTCCGGAGGGTGCCGGCGATGGCCAGCGCGTCCTCGCCCAGGGCATCGGCCACATCCAGGATCCCCTCGCCGGCTTCCCCGGGAAGAACGGCTCCCGGCGGAAGCGACGCCTCCGCGTCCCCGGGCACGATCTCGACGGTCCGACCTCCCAGCAATCCGACCCCGGCGAGGCGGGCACGGGAGTCGGCGGGGATGCTCCACTGGCCATTAATCTCAAGGTGGATGGCCACACCGGGGTCCCTCATCTCGAATCCCCGAACCCGACCGATGTTCACGCCACGCATCTGCACCGGATCGCCGGCTCGAACACCGCCGGCGTCCATCATCTGGGTCGTGACCATGTAGCGCCCCCGGAAGGTGGCGGGATCCGTCAGGAGAAAGAGGAGAAGAAGGGTGGCGAAGGCACCGATGAGGACGAAGATCCCGATCCGTACCTCCCGACCGCCGGCCACGGAGGGTGTGGCGCGGGCCAACTCCTCCGGAGACGGGCCACCGCTCGTGGGCTTCCCGCGCGATCCTTCGTTGTTGCTCATCTATACCTCGACCTGATCCAGGGCGGCCATGGCCGCCGCCCGATCCACAAAGGCTCGAACCACCGGATCCGGGCTCTCCCGGAACGCGTCAGGCTCGCCAATGAAGCGCAGATGTCCCCCCTCGAGCATGGCCACCCGATCACACATCTCCAGGCCGCCCTGGATGTCGTGGGTCACGATGATGGAGGTGACGTTCAACTCCTGCGACAATCGCATGATGAGACGCTCCACCGCCGCCGTGTTCACCGGATCCAGGCCGGTGGTGGGTTCGTCCCAGAGAAGAATCCGTGGCCGTCCCACGATGGCCCGGGCGATCCCGACCCTCTTTCGCATCCCTCCCGACAACTCCGACGGCAGCTTCCGGAGAACCTGATCCGGCTCCAGATTGACCAACTCCAGAGCATCCCAGACCCGGCGCGTGACGTCGAGACGTTTCATCACACGTAACTCTTCCTCCGGAAGGCCCATCTGCACGTTCTCGTACACATCCAGGGAGTCGAAGAGCGCAGCGTTCTGGAAGACATATCCCACCCGGTATCTGATCCGCTGGAGCGAAGCCTTTCCGCCCCGGTAGACCGAGTCCCCCTCAACTGTCACATCCCCCCGATCCAGATCGATGAGACCGATGGTGGTCTTCAGGAGGACGCTCTTCCCCGTGCCGGAGGGCCCGAAGACCCCAAACATCTCGCCCTCCTCGACGCTGAACGACACGCCCTG
>SKJY01000049.1 GCA_007121775.1 Gemmatimonadota bacterium | reverse complement strand
TCGGCCCGGATGGAGGAGTGTCCCGCGCTTCGGGGCCCCGAAACCCACGGTCCAGCGGGCCTGAATGGCGGCACCGGGAGTGGCGCCGGTATCGGCATCCACACCGGACGGCACGTCCAGCGCCAGGACAGGGAGCCCGGTGCGGTTCAGGGCCTCGATGACCCTGGCCTCCGGCGTGCGGGGTGCCCCACGGATACCGGTGCCGAGGAGCGCATCCACCACCACCTGGGACCGCTCCACCTCCCGGATCCAGCGCTCCTGGTCTTCCCTGCCCCCCTGCGCCTCCCGGGAGATCCGGCTGAGCCCCGGCGGTCGCCATCCGTGCAGGAGCGGATCGGGGCGGGGGCGATCGCCTACCACGAAGAGGTGCACCTGCCTCCCCCACGCCGTGAGGGTCCGAGCCAGCACGACCCCATCTCCCCCGTTGTTCCCGGCGCCCACCACCACTGCCACCCTTCCCCGGGGAACGAGGCGATGGAGGAGGCGCGCCGCCTCCCGTCCGGCGTTCTCCATGAGCACCGCTCCCGGTACCTCCAGGCGGTCCATGGCCCAACGGTCGAAGGCCGCCGCCTCCTGTCCCGTGGGGAGCGCCACCTCCAGGCGACCCAGGAAGGGAATCCGACGGGGCGTATTCATGGACGGAAGATCAATGGGGCGGGATCACGAGCCAGCCCCCCATGGGTAGTCCCGCTCGAAGGCCGTCTCGAAGTCGAAAAGCTCCCGGAAGTCGTCAAGGGAGTCGTCGTCTTCCTTGATGAGGACACCGGTCTCCACCAGGGCGAAGACGATCTCGCCCACATCCTCGGTGCTGTGGATCCCCCAGAACCCCAGGACGGTGCGGGCCATGGGACCGAATTCCCGGATGGCGAGCGCGCGTACACCCTGCGCCAACTCGGCGCCGGAGATGTGGCGTGGGCCCTCGAGCCCGTCCATGACATAGTGGAGAGCCGAAAGGATAAACCCGTACGCCTTCCCCTGATACTGGGGATTACGGCGGGTCAGCCTCTCCAGGACCTCTTCAGCGAATTGAACCTCAGTCATACAGGTGAACCTGGGACAGGTCGGGGGTCGGCGCCAGGGGCCGGGGCCAAACCGACCCCGCCCCGCCGGCGTCGCCCGACCCCATCAGTCATCCAGGAGCTCGGGGTAGAGGGGGAAGCGGCCGCAGAATTCCACCACCTCTCCCCGGACCCGATCCCGCACCTCATCGCTCGCCGGTGCATCCACGATATCGGCGATCCAGTCCGCCACCTGAGCCATCTCCTGCTCCTTCATCCCCCGGCTGGTGAGTGCCGGCGTCCCGATCCGGAGCCCTGACGTCACGAAGGGAGAACGGGTCTCGCCCGGCACCGTGTTCTTGTTCACCGTAATGCCGGCCGACTCCAGACGCGCCTCGGCCTCCTTCCCGGTGAGATCCCCTCGGCTCCGGAGGTCCACCAGGACCAGGTGGGTGTCGGTACCGCCGGACACCAGATCCAACCCCCGCTCCATGAGACGTTCACCCAGTGCTCGAGCGTTGGCCACGATCTGCTCCTGGTAGCCGCGGAAGGACGGATCCAGCGCCTCCCGGAACGACACGGCCTTGGCGGCGATGATGTGCATGAGCGGCCCCCCCTGGGTACCGGGGAAGACCGCCTTGTCCACGGCGCGTGCGTGCTCGGCGCGGCTCAGGATCAGGCCGCCCCGGGGCCCACGCAGCGTCTTGTGGGTGGTGGTGGTCACCACATCTGCGTGGGGAACCGGGCTGGGGTGGACCCCGGCGGCTACTAGGCCGGCGATGTGGGCCATATCCACCAGGAAGAGAGCCTCCACCTCACGGGCGATCTCCGCAAAGGCCCCGAAGTCCAGAATACGCGGATAGGCGCTTGCGCCGGCGATGATCATCCGGGGTCCGATGCGGTGGGCCGCATCCCGGACGGCGTCGTAGTCCACCAATCCGGTCTTCTCATCGACCCCGTAGGAGACGGCGTCGTAGAGAATGCCCGAGGCGTTGACGGGAGAACCGTGGGTCAGGTGTCCACCGTGGCTCAGATTCATCCCGAGGATGGAGTCGCCAGGCTTCAGGAAAGCCAGATACACCGCCATGTTCGCCTGGGCCCCGGAGTGGGGCTGGACGTTGGCGTGGTCGGCGCCGAATAGTTCCAGCGCCCGGCTGCGGGCCAACTCCTCGGCCTGATCCACGAACTCACACCCACCGTAGTATCGCTTGCCGGGCAGCCCCTCGGCGTACTTGTTCGTCATCACCGTGCCCATGGTCTCCATGACGGCCCGGGACACGAAGTTCTCCGACGCAATGAGCTCCAGGCCGAAAGCCTGCCGTTTGGTCTCAGCCTGCACGGCCCGGTAGATCTCGGGATCGGCCTGACGAAGGTGGGCGTAGGGACGGGTCATGGAATTCGCTTCCTTGGGATGGGTACCGGTGGTCGAATCGCTGGTGCAGGGAGAAGTAGTGCTCCGCAGGCCTGTCTCCCCGCCCAGACCAAGATGGGATCTTCCGGGGCTGAGCGTTAGAGGGTGGAGCGCTGAAGGTGCCGGATCCGCCGGATCCGCTCCTCCGCCAGACGGTCCGCCGCCTGTCCTGTGGGAACCCCCTCTTCCTCTGCCATTTCAAAGATGCGGAGGAGGGTAGTGAAGATCTCCTGGGCCTTCCGCTTGCTCCGATCGGCCGTCCAGTCGTGGAGTTCCCCGTACACGTTTATGAGCCCGCCGGCGTTGATGACATAGTCAGGGGCGTAGAGGATACCCCGCTCATGGAGGATCTGCCCATGGGCGGCCCGGGCCAACTGGTTGTTGGCTGCACCGGCGACGATCTGCACCTTGAGCACCTTCAGGGTGTCATCGTTGATGACCGAGCCTAGGGCGCACGGCGCGAAGATGTCCGCCTCGACCCCGTAGATGTCGTCCGGAGCCACAGCCTGGGCGCCAAAGTCCCGGACCGCCGCCTGCACCCGGTCCCCGTCGATGTCCGTCACGGTGAGTCGCGCTCCCTCCTCCGCCAGGAAGCCGCAGAGGTTCCGGCCCACATTCCCGAGCCCCTGCACGGTCACATGCCTGCCGGAGAGGGAGGCCAACCCGTACCGACGCTGGGCGCAGGCCCGGATCCCCTGATAGGTTCCAAACGCCGTGACCGGCGACGGGTCCCCGGAGCCCCCGAGCACTCCCACCACAGCGTCGGTCTCCATTCGGACGAACTCCATGTCGTCCACCGAGGTGCCCACATCCTCAGCCGTGATGTAGCGCCCGCCGAGGGACTCAACCGCACGCCCATGGGCCCTGAAGATCATCTCCCGGTCCCGTATCCGGTTGTCCCCGATGATCACCGACTTCCCTCCCCCCAGATTCACCCCGGCCACCGCTGCCTTGTAGGTCATCCCGTGGGAAAGGCGAAGCACATCCACCAGCGCCTCGTGGTCGGTGGCGTAGTTCCAGAAGCGGGTCCCGCCCAGAGCAGGACCCAGGGTGGAGTCGTGGATCGCAATGATCCCACGATATCCGAGTTCAGGTTCAGACCAGAACACCACCTGCTCGTGACCTTTCTCGGACAACAACTCGAAGACGCTCATCCCGTTCAGGCTCCGGGTTGGAGTGCGGACCGGTCCCCCAGAAGGAGACCGGCGGGAGCGGCGGAGGGCCGCCCCCGATGGAGGGGAGGAAGACAAAGGGTGTGGAGAGAGCCCGGACGACGGGCCGGATCCGGATTCAACACAGGTCAGGAGGGGGTGGAATCCCGAACCGCGTCCAGGGCGATGCTCATGCGGAGGAGTTCACTGGAACCCTCATGGATCTCGGTACCCTTGGCATCGCGCATGAGACGCTCCACCGGGTAGTCCCGCATGTATCCGTAGCCGCCGTAGATCTGGACCGCCTCGTCGGCGATCCAGGTGGCCGCCTCACTGGCCGAGACCTTGGCCATGGCCACCTGTGCCCGCAGGCTGGCCGGGTGAAGGCCCTCCACCGGCGTTCCCGCCTCGGCGGCGGCGGCCACCTGGAGGAGGAGACTCCGGGATTGGGCAATGCGAAGGGCCATCCCGGCCAGCTTCTCCTGGATGGCCCCGAAGTCGTGGAGGGGACGGCCGAATTGCTCCCGTTCGGCGGCGTACCGGAGAGCGTGCTCGTAGGCAGCCTGGCCGATCCCCAGGGCCACAGCCGCCACTCCCAGGCGACCCACGTCGGCGGCGTCGGCAGCCACATCGTGCCCGTCGCCCTCCCGACCGAGGAGAGCCTCGGCAGGAAGGACCACACCGTCGAAGCGGACAGTGACGAACTCGGCGGCGGAGAACCCCATGGTCCGCTCCCGGCCCTCCACCGCGATGCCCACGGCGTCCCGGGGCACGAGGAAGGCGGAGAGATGCTCTCCCTCCGCTCCGGTCCTGGCCAGGACCACCAGGAGCCCGGCCCGGTCGCCATTGGTCACCCAGGCCTTCTCACCGGTGAGGATCCAACCGTCTCCGTCCTCCGACGGGACGGCGCGGGTCGCCAGGGCATCCAGGTCTCCGCCGGCCTCACCCTCGGCCAGGGCGAAGGCACCAAGGATCTCACCGGCCGCCAACGCCGTCAGCCAGCGCTCCTTCTGCTCCGGGGAGCCGTACGCGTGGAGTGCCCGCACCACCGGACCGTTGTGCACCGAGAGCCCCAGCCCCAGGGCCGCGTCGCCCCAGGCCAGTGCCTCCACGGCCGCCAGGTAGGTGGGCAGATCGAAGTCCAGGCCCCCGTGGGCCTCCGGCACCCGCATCCCCAGGAATCCCAGTTCGGCCAACGCCGCGAAGATCTCCTGGGGGATGTGTCGCTCCCGGTCCCAGGCCTCCACATGGGGTCGAACCTCGCCCCGGACCAGATCCAGGGCGAGGCGGCGGACCTCCAACTGTTCCGATGTCAGCATGGGGGAGCTCACCCGTCGTAGGAATAGAAGCCCCGGCCACTCTTCCGGCCGAGCCAGCCCGCGGCCACGTACTTCCGCAGGAGGGGACAGGGCCGATACCGATCATCCCCCAGATCCCGGTGCAGGACCTCAAGGATGCTCAGGCAGGTGTCCAGCCCGATGAGGTCGGCCAGCGCCAGGGGACCCATGGGGTGGTTCATTCCCAGCTTCATCACCGTATCGATGGCCTCCACCTCAGCCACGCCCTCCATGAGGGCGAAGACCGCCTCGTTGATCATGGGGAGGAGGATGCGGTTGGAGACGAAGCCCGGGAAGTCGTTCACCTCCACCGGTGTCTTGCCCAGTGCCCGGGCCAACTCCATGACCGTCTCGGTGGTGGCGTCATCGGTGGCGAGCCCCCGGATCACCTCCACCAGCTGCATGACCGGCACGGGATTCATGAAGTGCATCCCAATGACCTTGCCGGGACGCTGGGTCCTGGACGCGATCTCGGTAATGGAGATGGAGGAGGTGTTCGAAGCCAGGATGGTGTCGGGATCGGCGGCCTCGTCCAGGGAGGCGAAGAGCTCGTACTTGAGTTCCGGGCGCTCGGGAATGGCCTCTACGATGAGCTGGGCGCCGGGAGCGGCTTCGGTGGGATCCGTGAATGTCTGGATGCGCGCCAGGGCCGCTTCCTTCTCCTCGGCGGTCATGCGTCCCTTCTTCACCTGCCGGTCCATATTCCGGGAGATGGTCTCGAGCCCCCGCTCCACCGCATCGCTCGTGAGGTCGACCATCCGCACGTTCAGTCCGCTCTGGGCACAGACGTGGGCGATCCCGTTGCCCATCTGACCACCACCGATCACCGCCACCGTCTCGATCTGCATGGAGTACCTCTCTATCTGGGTTGTAGGGGTCGGGATCGGGGGGAAGGGCGAGCGCCCCATCCCCCTTCCCCCGGACCCCGGCATTCCGCTCGGGCATTCTCCCGCGACGTCCTTCTACCGGACCCCCGGGAGTCGGTCAACGCTGCTCGACGCCGTCCGGATCTCCTTCAGCCCCGCTCCACGGAGAGGGCCACCGCATTGCCGCCACCGAGGCAGAGGGTGGCGAGACCGGTCCCCACGTCCCGATCCTCCATGGCGTGGAGGAGCGTCACCAGCACGCGGGCTCCGGAGCCGCCGATGGGGTGACCCAACGCCACCGCCCCCCCGTTCACATTGACCTTCTCCGGGTCCATATCCAGGCCCCGCATGTCTGCGATGGCCTGGACGGCGAACGCCTCATTCACCTCGAAGAGGTCGTAGTCGCCGATGGCGGTTCCGGCCCGATCCATGAGCCGCTCCACTGCGGTGATGGGAGCGAAGAAGAGATCCCGGGGCTCGGTACCACCGGAGGCATAGCCGGTGATGGTGGCCATCACCTGGAGGCCGTGGGTCCGGGCGAATTCCAGGGAGGTCACCACCAGGGCGGCGCCGCCGTCATTCAGCCCGGGCGCGTTTCCGGCCGTGACCACCAGATTCTCGATCTCCTTGGGGGCGTCGTTGGGGAAGGCGGGGCGGAGGCGGCCCAGGGCCTCCATGGAGGTCTCCCGGCGCGGACTCTCGTCTGCGTCGACAACGACGGAGCCCTTGCGCCCCTGGATCTCCACCGGCTCGATCTCCCGGGTGAAGCGACCCGCGTCCATGGCGGCGACGGCCTTCTGGTGGGAGGCGAGGGCGAAGGCATCGGCCTCCTCCCGGGTGATTCCCGCCTTGGCCGCCGTGTATTCGGCATGCCCCCCCATATGGCACTGGCCGAAAGCACACCAGAGTCCATCGTGGATGAGACCGTCAACCAGAGTGCGGTCACCGAACTTGAGCCCGGTGCGGAGTCCGGGGAGGAAGTAGGGAACGTTGGACATGGACTCGAAGCCACCGGCCACCGCCGCCTGGATGTCACCGGCACGGATGGCCTGGGCGGCGAGCATCACAGCCTTGAGGCCGGACCCGCAGACCTTGTTGATGGTGACGGCGGGGATGGTGGCCGGAAGTCCGGCCCGGATGGCCGCCTGGCGGGCCGGTGCCTGTCCGACCCCGCCCTGGACCACATTGCCCAGGATCACCTCATCGATCTCGCTTCCGGGAACGCCGGATCGCTCCAAAGCCGCCTTCACAGCACGGGCTCCCAGCTCTGGGGCGTCCAAGGGGCTCAGACCGCCCAGGAAGCGGCCGATGGGCGTGCGCGCTCCACTGACGATCACCGGCGTACGGGCTGCGTCACTCATATCGGGCACCACCTCTGTCTGGGTTGTGACGGGATCCGGCGGTAGGGCCTGCGGGCTCCGAAGATCCAGCGCCGCAGGACCGGGGGCCGGGGGTTCGGGAGGCCGGGCACCCAGACGTCTGGTGCC
>SKJY01000123.1 GCA_007121775.1 Gemmatimonadota bacterium | reverse complement strand
GGTGGATTTTCAGCGTCCGTCCGACGGCCTTCCTGGGTTGACACTCTTCTGTAAGGAGAGCATCCTGAGGGGTGATGTGACGCAAACGTTGCATCTTTCCGGCCGACCCCGTGCCGATTCCCCATCTGCAGCTTTATGCCGGAGGACTCGCCGGGCGGCTTTGTCTTCACTCGTCCGTTCGAGGTACCACATGCCTTCCACATCTCGTTTGAATCCCCTCCGCCGCTGGTGGGCAGGAGGTGCCGCCTTCGTGGTGGCGCTCTTCCTGGTTGCGCCGGTGGCCGCTCAGCAGACCGGGATTGTGACCGGTCAGATCACCGACGCCCAGACCCAGCGCCCCCTCACCGGAGCCCAGGTCTCCATCCCTGGGACGGGGATCGGCTCCCTCTCCGGCACCGACGGCCGGTTCACCCTGAGCAACGTCCCTGCAGGCGAGGCTACGGTGAGGGTCCAGTTCCTGGGCTACACCACCGCCGAGGAGACGGTGATCGTCCCGGCGGGCCAGACTGTGACGGTGGACCTGGCGCTGCGGGTTTCGGCCCTGGCGTTGGACGAACTTGTCGTCACCGGTGTGGGGCAGGCGACCCAGCGCCGGGAGCTTGCCACCTCGGTCTCCGTCATCGGAGCCGACGAGATCGCCGCCGCGCCGGTGCAGACCCTGGATCAGCTCCTGCAGGGGCGGGTGGCCGGCGCCTCTGTGAGCGCCGTGTCGGCCCAGCCCGGCACCGCCTCCCAGATGAACTTCCGGGGTGTGTCCAGCGTCTTCGGTTCCCAGACCCCCGTCATCTACGTGGACGGCGTCCGGGTCGACAACAATATGCTCACCTCTGCCGGAACCGGTGGAGAGAACAGCTCAGCGCTGGCGGAACTGCTGACCTCGGACATCGAGCGCATCGAGGTCACCCGGGGCGGCGCAGCCAGCACCCTCTTCGGCTCCGACGCCGCCACCGGTGTGATCCAGATCTTCACCCGGCGGGGTGCGCCGGGACCGGCGCGGATCACCGCCCGGATCGAGCAGGGGCTGGACACCCCGGAGCTCAAGTACCTCCTGGACGCCGGGTTCATCTATCCGGACCTGGTGGAGACCGGCGAGATCTCACGGAGCTTCGTAGCCGACGAGTTCTTCCGGAACGGCCACACCCAGGCCTACTCCGTGAACGTCAGCGGCGGGAGTGACGACATCACCTACTCCATCAGCGGTCGGATCGAGCAGGGCGACGGGATCCAGCCCAGCAACGACCACGAGGTCTTCAACCTCCGGGGCCGGGTCGAGGCTGAGATCACCAGCCGGATGAGGGCGAACTTCACCGGCGGCTACACCCGCTCCAACTTCAACCGGATCTACAGCGGTACCGCCATCGCAGACCCGATCACCGCTCTGGAGGTAGGGGACGTCATGTTCTTCGCTGGGCTCGGACGCTCGCCGGAGAACTTCCTCCGGGCCTTCGACATCTTCCTCATGCCGGAGATCAGCGAGGCGGTCAACCGGTTCCAGTTCAGCACCGGCCTCACCTTCGAGCACTCGGAGTTCTTCAGCGCCCGGGCGACCGTGGGGATCGACAGCCGGAACAATGAGCAGCGCCAGTTCCACCCCATCGGTTTCACCGCCGGGGACGAGGAGGGCTCGCTCCAGCGTTGGAACCGGGACTTCACCTCGGTCACGCTGGACGCTGCGGGAACGCTGGCCTGGCCGGTGGAGGGGAACATCACCTCCCGGCTCACCGTGGGTGTGCAGGGCTTCCGCGACAACACCAGCATCGTCAGCGCCTTCGGTCGGGGATTCGCTCTGCCGGGCTCCAAGGACTTCGGTGAGGCAGCCGATGTGACGGCGTCCGAGGGCCGCTCCCAGGTCTTTACCGGCGGGTTCTACATTGACGAGCAGCTCGGTCTCTGGGACCGGGTCTTCGTCAATCTGGGCGTCCGGGTCGACGGCGGTACGAGCTTCGGGGATGATGTGGACTTTGAGGCCTACCCCAAGGCCGGTGTAGCGTGGGGTCTCGGACGGGAAGACTTCTTCCGTTTCTCGCCCCTGGGCCGGGTGGTGGATGAGCTGCAGCTCCGGGCCGCCTACGGCGAGACCGGGAAGTTTCCGCCGCCCTTCCTCCGGGATCGTACCTTCGACGCCCTCTCCTTCCGGGGTGAAAGCGCTCCCCGCTTCGACAACCCGGGGAACCCGGATCTTCGCCCTGAGGTGACCGCCACCTTCGAGGCCGGCTTCGAGGCGGGACTCTTCGACAATCGCCTCGGTCTAGATTTCACCTTCTTTGATGCCACGACCCGGGACGCGCTCTTCTTCGTGCCGGAGCAGCCTGCTACCGGGCAGGGTACCCAGATCCGGAACCTGGGTGAGATCAGCAACCGTGGAGTTGAGCTGGATGTGAACTTCCTGGCCGTGGCCCGCCCCAACTTCCGTTGGAATCTGGGGGCCACCTTCGCCACAGTGGATAATGAGGTCACTGACATGGGCGGGGCCGCCGAGTTCAACGTGGAGGCCCAGAAGCGAGTGGCCCAGGGCCGGCCGGTGGGAGCCTGGTACGTCACCACCCCCATCGACACCAGCGGCGACGGCCTGAATGACGGGTCCGAACTCCAGTTCAGCGGCGGGAGCCCCCTCCCCACTCGGACGGGTAGCTTCTCGACCCGCATCACGCTCTACGAGCGGCTCCACCTCTCGGCCATGGCCGATTGGGCCACGGGGCACGAGGTGTTCGACTACGGTTCGGTGTGGGCCACCTTCAACGGGATCATCCGGCGGGAGATCATTGATTGCCCCCCGTTGGACGCCGCTCCCGACTGTCAGCCCTCCTTCCAGTTCCCCATCCGCCACGATGCCCAGACCGGGGAGCCCATCGGCCGATACGGGCAGTCCGCCGCTCGCTCGGCCTTCCTCTTGGATGGGGACTGGCTGAAGCTGCGGGAGATCACGGCCCGCTACGACCTCTCGCCCGATCTCCTGGCTCGCTTCGGTGTCAGCCGGGGGGCCGTCTTCGGGAGCGTCCGCAACGTGGCCATCTGGTCCGATAATCCCCTCATCGATCCTGAACTCGGGGGGCTGGCCTCATCCGGGCTGAGCCTGGGAGGTGAGAGCAGCATCACCATCTCGCCGCCCCGCTCCTTCCGCTTCGGGGTGGAGGTGACGTTCTGATGGCCGCCCCGATGAAGGTCCCAGGTGCGGATGTTCTGATGAGCCCGAGCACGGGAGCGACGATGACGACGGATTCCAAGGCGCCAGGCCGTAGGCGATCCCGGTCCAAGGGGTGGGCCCGCACGTCAGGCCTCATGGCCGCCGCCGGGCTGGTTGTCCTGGCAGGGTGCGACTTCCTGGATCCCACCGGGGTGGAGAACCCCCGGACCACCGCCGACGATCTGGCGCAGGCGGCCGAGCCCGTCCGAGCACTCCTACCAGGCCTCCGGGTACAGTTCGCCCGGGCGGTGGGTTCGGTGGCGGTGATCTCGGAGGTTGTCAGCGACAACTATTCGGTCCACGGGACCGGACTGTCCACCGTCTGGGATGACCCCAGGACGATTCAGCCCACCGACATGAACTCCACTGCCGGGTCCACGGGGATCTACTGGAACCTGCAGGAACTCCGAGCCCTGGCCGACTTCATTCTGGACGAGATCGCTCCCGGCGACGAAACGGCTGGGAACGACCTACTGGCGGAAGCCCACTACTACCGGGGTATGGCGTACGTGATACAGGGTGAGAACTTCACCCACGTCCCCACCGAAGCCAACGGTACCCCCCGACCTGCCGGCGAACTCCTTCAGCGGGGTGTGGCGGACCTGGAGCAGAGCCTTGCGCTGGACGGCACCGGGGCCTTCGCCGTAGCGGCCCGGGCCGGGGTCGCCCGTGCCCAGAGGGCTACGGGGAACCGGGAGGCGGCGGTTCAGGCCGCGAACCAGGCGTTGGGGCAGAGCGGAGATTTCGTGTTTGATCGCCTCTACGATGCCTCCTTCTTCACCAACCCGCCCCATCTCTTCCTGGTGGTGCGGGCACTGAAGGAGATGCAGCCCCTTCCCCGGTTGGATTTCCTGGATCCCAAGTATCTGACCCGTGAGTCGGGGATTCCGGTGGCCAAGGCCGAGGAGATGCACCTGATCCTGGCAGAAGCGGCGCTCTCTACCGGGAACTGGCAGGATGCCCGGGGCCACCTTGCCGATGCAGTGGCGCTGGCCCTCTCCCGAGGCACCTCGAGCTTCGATGAAGACGATGTACGTCTGAGCGGTGATCTCTCGGTCCGGCCTCGGAATTCGGAGATCGTGATCCGAGCTGACCCGGACAGCCCCTTCCGGTCCGGGCTGGTGCTGGATCGACCGGGGATCATCCAGGTACCCACCGTGTCCGGTACCTCCCTGGCTGCCGACAGCGTCCAGGCGCTGGCCACGGAGGACGAGGTGTGGCATGCCTTCCATCTGGCCCGGCAGGAGATCCTCTTCCTTGAGGGTCGCCGCATGTCGGATCTGGGGATTCGCCTTCCCATGATGCTCCGGGAGATCGACCAGAACCCGAGCATCAGCCAGGGAAGTCCCGGCACCACGGTGACGGTGCCGGCGTACATCCCGCCCAACGACCGGATGAACCGGTTCGATCCGGCGTCGCCGTACGACGCTAACGAGAACCTGGTCACCACCGAGGTGACGATCCTGTTCGATCTGAACCGGATTCTGGCGGAGAATCGGGTGACGGCCTTCGGTGGCTGACGACGCGACGGCTCGCTCGTCTCGCACCGGCTGCGGTCCGGTGAAGCCCGCAGCGGAACGGTGAAGCGTAGCGGGCACGGGAACGGCCCGGGGGGGAGATGGCTTCCCCTCCGGGCCGATTTTCCTGGTGCTCTGCCTGTGGAAGAGCTCGGTTCGGGTTTTCAGGAGCCGCGCGTAACCAGGAAGAAGAGGGCCAATCCCAGGATCAGGAGGCCGGCCATGGCCTCGGCGCTCCGTCCGAACCACTGCACCTTGAGCCGCCCCAGGGTGAGCCCGGCGAGGGTCGATAAGAAGACCGCGATAGCCACGAAGGCACCGAGGATGAAGTTGGCGCCGGCATAGAGCCCAAGACCCAGCCCTACCAGGAGGTTGTCGGCGGAGAGACCAAGGGAGAGGGCCAGGAGGGGGCCTACGGTGAGGCGCTCCGTGGGCATAGGAGGGGGGGCACCCTTCTCGTGCCCTACTCCTGCATCCCTGTCTGGATCCAGCGGGGCGCCCGGGGCCCTGTGGATCAGCCAGCCCCCGAGGTGGCCAGGCGTCGGGTCTGGGGAGCGCCACGCGCCCACCAGGAACCAGACCCCCAAGCCCGCCAACACGAAGATTCCCACCACCTCCGCCACCTGCGCCAGGACTCCGGTGGCCGCCGCTCCTACCCACATCCCCACAAGGGGGAAGAACCCCCCGGAGAGCGCGAAGAAGACTGCAATCTTCAGCCATTCCCGACGCCGGGTCCGGGTGCCAAGGCCGATGCCGGCGGCGAAGGTGTCCAGGCTGATGGCCACAGCCACCAGCGCCAACTGGGGAATCCCGATCATGGCCTGCCCCGGAGCATGCAGGTCAACCGGCGCCGTAGAAGGTGGGAGCCGCCGGCCCCACCGGCATGCCCAGTCCGAAGACCCAGAGGTAGAAGAGGGCGATCCACCCAATGATGAAGTAGATGCTGTAGGGCAGCATCATGGCCACCAGCGTCCCGATCCCAAGGGTCCGATCGTAGCGGGCGGCGAAGGCCAGGATGAGCCCGAAGTAGCTCATCATGGGGGTGATGATGTTGGTGGTGGAGTCACCGATCCGGTACGCGGCCTGGATCACCTCCGGCGAATACCCCACCAGCATGAGCATGGGGACGAAGATGGGGGCGGTGATGGCCCACTGGGCCGATGCGCTCCCCAGCGAGAGGTTCACCAGGCCGCACATGAGGATGAAGGGGATGAAGACCAGCGGCCCCGTCAGGTTGATGCGCTCCAGGAAGTCGGCACCCACCACAGCGGTGATGCTCCCCAGATTGGTCCAGCCGAAGAAGGCCACGAACTGGGCCGCGAAGAAGACGAGGACGATGTAGAGCCCCATGGAGCTCATGGCGGCGGCCATCCCGTCTACCACATCCCGGTCCGAGCGCATGCTCCCCGTCACCCATCCGTAGACGAAGCCCGGGACGAGGAAGAAGACGAAGATCAGCGCCACCAGCCCCCGGAGGAAGGGAGAGTTCAGCACATCCCCCGTCTCCGGGTTCCGAAGCATTCCCCACTCCGGGACCACCGAGAGGAAGAGGAGCGCCGACATGGCCAGGGTGGCCCCGCCGGCCCACCAGAGCCCCTTCACCTCCACGCGGGTCAGGGGGTCGGTGGTCTGCTCCTGCAGCGCGTCGTGGTCCGCGTGCGTGTCATCGTAGCTCCCGAGGCGGGGTTCCACGATCCGCGCCGTGACCCACCACCCGATCCCGGTCACCAGGAAGGTGCTCACGATCATGAAGTACCAGTTCACCGCCGGGTGCACCTCGTAATCCGGATCGATGAGGCGGGCCGCCTCCTCCGTGATCCCCGCCAGGAGGGGGTCTACCGTGCCGATGAGGAGGTTGGCGCTGTACCCCGCAGACACCCCGGCGAAGGCCGCTGCGAGACCCGCGTATGGGTGCCGCCCCAGCGCATGGAAGATCACGGCCGCCAGGGGGATGAGGACCACATATCCCATCTCCGAAGCGGTGTTGGAGACGACGCCGGCGAAGACCACGGCGCCGGTGACGAGCTGCGGCGGCGACTTGAGGACGACGGCCCGGATCATGGCCGAGAGGAGCCCCGACTTCTCCGCCACCCCCACCCCCAAAAGGGCCACTAGCACCGTGCCCAGGGGGACGAAGCCGGTGAAGTTGGTGACGAGCTGCTCCACGATCCGCCTGACCCCGTCCCCGTTCATGAGGCTGATGGCCTGGATCTCCCCGGTGGGGCTCCGCCCGGGGGCCCCCTCGGGGCGAGGGTCGGCAACCGCCAGCTCGAACCATCCGGCGATCCCCGAAACCAGGACCACCCCCAGTGCGAAGAGCGCAAAGAGGGTGACCGGGTGGGGCAGGAGGTTCCCCAGCCGTTCCACCATGTCCAGGAAGACTCCGAACCACCCCTTTTTCGACTGTTCTTCGTAGCGGTTGGCAGACATCAGTAGGGCAGGAGGGTCCGGGTGGCGTCCTCAGGCGAGGTGTCAGCGTCGGCGTCGGCGCTGGCAGCGGTGGGCTCAGGCATGTACCGGTCGTACCAGTCCAGGATCCGGGTCAGGTAGTCCTCGGCCTCGGCCCGGGTGGACCTGGGCATCCCATGGCCGCCATCGATGTAGCTGACCCACTCCACCGTGCGTCCAAGACGGCGGAGGGCGTAGAACATCTCCGAGGTGGTCCGCTCGGTGACGTTGTGGTCCTGCTGCCCGGTGAGGAGGAGGAGCGGGGTGTGGATCCGGTCGGCCACCATGACTGCCGAATGGTCCAGGTATCGCTGCGGCATCTCCCAGAGCGTTCCGCCGATCCGGTCCTGGCTCCGCTCCGGCGCGTGGGTGTTCCGGGTGCCGAGCCGGGGCGAGTCGGTGTAGAAGCTCACCATGTTCGTCTTCCCGGAGATGTTGATGGCGGCGGCAAAGCGGGGGGTCTGGGCCACCAGCAGGTTCACGGCGTACCCGCCGTAGCTCACCCCCTGGATCCCTATCCGCTCCGGATCGGTGATGCCGCGTTCGATGAGGTGGTTGGCGGCGGCGGTGACCCCCTTCAGCCACCCTTCCCCGGGCCTCCCCTGCACGAGATTCACCGAGGGCTGCACCACCACATACCCGTGGGCGTTCAGAAGCCGGGCCTGGGTATCGAAGCTCGGGTTGAAGAAGGTCTCGTAGAGGATGAAGACGGTGGGATACCTCCGGTCATCCCGAAATCCAGGCGGGAGATGAAGGATTCCGAAGAGCTCCTCGCCGTCCACATCCAGGTAGCGGATGAGCTCCAATTCCCCGAGGCTACGTTCGGCGAGCCAGGGGTTGGGGTCGGACCCGAGTTCACGGACCTCCCGGAAGTCCCGGTTCGTCACCATGAGACGGGGGGGATGGCCCGGGGAGATGGCGGTGTAAACGAGCACCTCCCCGTCGTCTGAGAGGTCGAGACCCGCGATCCGGGTGTCGCCTCGGGTGAGCTCCACCCGGCTCCCCGATGCGGCGTCGAACCGGTGGAGGGCCCACTCCCAACGGGTGCGGCTCGACTCGAGGAGGTACAGGTCCCGACCGCCGTCGTCCCACCCCAGGGCAGACCAGCGCGGGGCTTCGTCATCGTCTGGATCCAGCTCCAAGAGCCGGGTGCGCTCTCCCGAGGAGGTATCGATGATCCAGTATCCGGTGTCGGCTCCAGCCAAAAGAAGGGATCCGTCCCGGCTGAGGCGCTCGGGCCGGAATCGGGGCTCGTCATCGGAGGCCGAGTCCGCCAGGGCCCGGGGCTCGTCCATCTCCACAGCCTGAAACAGGAGTTCCCCCTCGGCGGACCAGGCCCACGCCGTACCGTCGCCGGACCAGCGCGGTGACAGGCCCCGGTCGTTGGGGATGAGCACCCTGGGCTCGGCTTCACCGGGAGCTTCCACCTGGATCCGGTCGTCCCGCCCCAGGATCCGGTCATAGTCCGTTCCTTCGGTAATGTCCACGTGGACCCGGAGCGCGCCGCCGGGGAGGGGGCTCCAGACGCCGATGGATTCATCGTCCCGGAGCTCCCTCACACTCCCGGACGCCGGATCCCAAGCCAGGATGCCCCGCTCCAGTCCGTACCGGCGCACCTCCTCCCAGGAGAGGAAGGGGTCCTCGCTGGAGCGGACCACGATAGGGCCGTGGACTTCGTGGAGGAAGCGCTCCCGAGCCCGCTCGGCCCACGCCGCGGTCCGGGCGTCCATGAGGAGGCGGGAACCGTCGGGATCCCAGTGGATCTGAGCGTCGCCCGTCATGAGGCGGTGGGGCGGAAGGGTGACCTCCCGCCAGTCCAACCCTCCCCCCTCGCCCACATCCAGCACCCGCACCTGGAAGGGTGCGTCATCGAGGCCGCCTGCCGGAGTGGCGTTGTCCCTTGGACCGGAATCCTCCCCGGCGCCGGCATCCCCGCCCGAACCCGGGACATCCCGCACAACCACAGCCAGGTAGCGCCCATCGGGAGACCAGGCCGATCGCTGAAGCTGCACCGGGCCGGGGAAGATCTCCCGCTCCTCGCCGGTAGAGGGGCTCACCAGAACGACGTGGGTCCGGACCGGAGCGGTATAGGTGGGGTCGGCGAACCGGTAATTGTCGATCCCCAGCCGGTCTTCCATGGCGGTGGAGGCCAGAAGAGCCCATCGCCCATCGGGGCTCAGGGCCTGGAGCGACGTGGTCGTGTATCGGAAGGTGTCTTCAAGGCCAAAGGGCTCGACGCTCTGCGGTGTCTGGGCCGCCAGCCCACCGGCGGCTCCCCAGATGAGGAGGGCTGTGAGAAGCGCCGGGCGGCCGACCCGCGAGAGGGTCGGCCGCGCCCGGCCGCCGGCGGCCAGGGGGCAGCAGGATGACATGGCGGGACTCCTGGAAGTGCCGAGGCCGGGATACGCACCTCGGATGGGACGGGAGGCGGCAACCTCCGATGCTACGTCCGGGAGGCCCGGGTGGGCAACCAGCGATCGAGGGTCTGGACCAGATCCGCCATGTGCACCGGCTTGGCGACGTAGCCGTCCATTCCCTCGGAGATGAATCGATCGGCATCTCCGGACATGGCGTGGGCCGTCATGGCAATGATGGGGATCCGGGGGTTCCGGATCCCATCGGACCCCTCCCGGATGAGTCGGGTGGCCTCGACCCCATCCATTCCAGGCATCTGGATGTCCATGAGGACCAGGTCGTAGGGCAGATCCCGAAGGGCCGCCAGCGCCTCGATCCCGGTGGTGGCCACATCGGCTTTCAGCCCCAGCTTCTGGAGCATCCCCACCGCCACCAACTGGTTCACCTGGTTGTCCTCAACCACCAGGATCCGCCGACCGCGACCGCGGAAGCGGCCGGCTGGGTCGTCGGAGTCGGTGTCCGTGCTGGTCGTCAAGGGCTGCAGTGCGCCCTCGCTGCATTCATCTCCCTTCAGTTCCAGAACCCGGCAGATGGCCGATAGGAGGTCGGCGTGTGGAACAGGCTTCACGAGATAGCTGTCGTAGCCGACCTCAAGACACCCCTTCCCGTCGCCCCGACCGCTCAGCGAGGTGAGCATGATGAGGCGGAGGGGATCGAGCCGGCGGTCGGCCCGGATGACCCGTCCTACCGCCAGCCCATCCATGCCGGGCATCATCATATCGATGATGGCCAGGCGGAAGGGCTCACCGACGGTCAGTCCGCGATGGAGCGCCTCGAGAGCCGAGGGCCCGTCCTCCACCTCCTCCACCTCCATTCCCCATGCTACGAGCCTGTGTCGAAGAACCTCCCGATTGGTGGCGTTGTCGTCCACGATCAGGCAGCGGATCCCGGCCTTGTTCCCGGTCCGGATGGGATGGGCCACGGGCTGCTCCTCCTGGACGCCTAGGCAGGCGGTGAACCAGAAGGTCGACCCGTGATCGAGCCGGCTCTCGACTCCGATCTGTCCGCCCATGAGCCCCGCCAACTCCCGACTGATGGCAAGTCCCAGTCCGCTCCCCCCGTATCGGCGGGTAGTGGAGGCATCGACCTGCATGAACTCCTTGAACAGCGTGGGGACCTTGGACTGGGGGATGCCGATCCCCGTATCCCGAATCTCAACGTGGAGGGTGATGGTTTCATCGTCGTCTCCGCCGGGCCGTACATCGATGTTCGGCCCGAACGTCGAGGAATCTCCACCCTCGGACGGCGCGGAGCCGGCAACGGGCCCCCCGTCCGCGGTCCGGATCAGGACGGCCACCTCGCCCTCCTCGGTGAACTTCAGGGCGTTCCCCACGAGATTCGTTAGGATCTGGCGGAGTCGACCCGGATCGCCCCTCAGAAGGGTGGGCACATCGGGGGCGATGCCGCAGACCAGTTCGATCCCCTTCTCGTGGGCCTTCCACGCCATGGTGGAGGCGAAATCATCCACCATGGCCGCGAGGTCGAAATCCAGCTCTTCAAGGTCCAGGTGCCCCGACTCGATCTTGCTGAAGTCCAGGATGTCGTTGATGAGGGTGAGGAGGCTCTGACCGCTCCGGCGGAGGGTTTCCGCGTACCGACGCTGGTCCGGGTCCAGATCCGTATCCAGGAGGAGGCCGGCCATCCCCAGGACCCCGTTCATGGGAGTCCGGATCTCGTGGCTCATATTGGCCAGGAACTGGCTCTTGGCCGCACTGGCGGCCTGGGCCCGGGCAGCCAGCGCTTCGGCCCGCTCCCTGGCCTCTGTGAGTTGTCGGTTTGCCTCTTCCAGAGCCTCCTGCTGTTCCCGGTTCCTGGTCACGTCTCGGGCTACGGTGGTGACCCCCGTGACTGCGCCGTCCTGCTCCAGGATCGGGCTCATGCGGGTGTCGAACCACCGACGACCCCAGGGAAGATCGAAGGCGTACTGGATCCGCTCCGACTGTCCCGTCTCAAGGGCCCGGTGCGTCGCCTCGACGATCATCTCCTTGGTCGCCGGCGGGAACTCCAGATCGACGACTCGGCGGCCCAGGAAGCGCTCCGGCGTGAGGAGCGGTCGGTGCTTGCCCGAGGAGTGGAAGTCCCGGATCACACCGTCCCGGTCCACGACGAAGACCATGTCGTCCAGGCTTTCGAAGAGAGCCCGGAGCCTCGCTTCACTCTCCCGGAGCGCCGCCTCCATACGCTCCCGGTAGGAGAGGTCCACATCCAGGCAGAACAACTCCCGGACGCCGTCACGCCTTTCCACCACCGTGTGGCTGGAGAAGACCCGGACCAGCGAGCCGTCCTTCCGCTGCAGAACCAGTTCACCGGAGGGTATGGCTCGCCCCGAGTCGGCCATCTTCCGCATCTCCACCACTACCTGCCCCCGCATGGCCTCGGGGATGATGAGGTCGAGAAGGCTCCGGCCCACGGCCTCTTCGGCGCTGTAGCCGTATAGCTCCTCGGAGGCCTTGTTCCAGAAGAGAGTGGTGCCGTCCATGGCGTACCCCTGGACCGCCACCTGCTCCGTGTGGGAAAAGAGATATCGGAACCGCTTCTCGTTGTCCGTCAGCGCCTCCTGCAATTCACGCTCATCGTGGATATCGGTGATGAGCCCGTCGATGCGGTGGGGGCTACCCTTCGGGTCTCGGACAACCACGAACTGGTTGCGAACCCACCGGACCTTCCCGTTTCCCAACCGGATCCGATGCTCGAGTCGCCCGCTTTCCCTTTTCGGAAGTTGGGTCAGCCTGGAAAAGAGATGAGGCAGGTCTTCCGGGTGGATGAAGTCAGACCAGCCCTCGGGGTCATCGGTGAAGTGGGAGGCAGGGACTCCTGCCAGGGTCTCGATGGAGGGACTCACATAGGTCAGAGCCCGGTCGTCCCAGGTCATGGACCACACCACCCCCTGGATATGACCGAGGATCTGCTCCGGCAAAGAGTTGGAGGAGTCAGGTGGGTTCATGGTCGCTGGGACGGTCGGGTCTCGTGCCCCCAGTGCATGGGGGGGAGGTCAATGGGATCGGTGAGATCGAACTCCAGATGGTGGCGCCACTCTCCGTTCCGGATGGTCCCGTAGGTGAAGTGGACGCCGGGTTCAATCTCAATGGCCCAGCCGCCGGTCACATCACCCCGCCGGGTCACGAACTCTTGCCGGTTCGCGCTCCCCGGCTCCAGGGTGGTTGCACCGTACCAGGTGTTGGATTCCTCGGTACCGTCGGGATTCCGGTGGTCGTGCCGGAGCTCCAGGTGGTCGCCTCGGTGGATGAGCACCCAGGTGCGCGAGCGGTTCTCATCCACATGGAGGGGGAAGCGGAGTTCCTCGTCCCCGCACTCCCAGAAGTGGACGACGAGCCGCTGACCCGGAAGGATCTGCTCGTCCGGAGCCTGCAGGAGTTCGCCTTCGGCAGCGGATTCACAGAGCGTCTGGAGATTCTGCCAGAACCGGTCCCGGGGTTCATCGCCGGCGAGGCCGACGAAGTCGTTCCCTGAGCCGGGTCCGATGGCAGCGCCCAGGAGGAGGGGTAGGGCCAGGGTGAGGGTGGCTCCGCCGACCGGGCGTCGGCGAGAACGGGTCATTCCGGATGAGGCGTCGGGGCGGAGGTTGGGCATGTCTTGGCAGGAATCTGTATGGGCGTGGAGTTTCGGAGACAGGTGGCCGAAACCAATAGGTGGATGCTCTTTCCAAGCTGACACGGAATCAGTAGTGACGCGAGGGGCACCGGTGTCCTATCCCGATCCCAAGTGTCGACCGATCTCCCCTTCTTCTGATGCCAGGAGCCAGCATGCCCACTCCCGGACTTCTCCGTTCCCGGACGCCACCGGGAGTGTCTGGACGCCCAGAGGCCCTGGAAGGCTCGGCCTACCGGGAGTCCTTCCCCCGCCCCCTGGGGCCCGGACTGGCCCTACTGGGACTGGCCACCCTCCTGCTCATGCTACCGGGGTGTGACTCTGAGGGTGGAGAGGGCGGGATAACGGAGCCCACTCCGACCCCCACCCTGACCCTCTCCCTGGATCCGGCGGACCTTGAGGTTGAGGCCGGAGCTTCCGCACCCGCCTCCGCTACCGTGACGCGAGGAGGGGGCTATTCGGGGATGGTGGAATTGGAGGTGTCCGGCGCCGGAGACCATCTGGAGGTGGAGGTGGGAGAGCCCCAGACGGTAGGGACCACGCTACGATTTCCCCTTGAGGTGAGGGTGCACGACGAGGCACCGGAGGGGCTCAGGACCATCTCCCTGAGGGCCCGTGGGAGCGGGGGCCTTGAGGCCACCGGTGATTTGACCGTGACCGCGTTGGCCCCTCCCGAAGAGCCCGGACCAGAGGTGCTCCTGGACCTCTCGGCCTGTGGGAATGACGCCACCCCGGTCTGGATCGCGGTCTGGAACGGTCGGGACGCCTGGCAGAGGGCCCAGCCTGAGGGCGACCAGGTGGCCTTCCGCATGGCTCGGGATCAGGAGGTGGGTGGGTTCGCCTGGGTCACGGGTCAGGGTGGGTGGGACGTCTCGGTACAGTTGGCGACGGTGGAAGAGCTGACGGCGTTTCCCCAGGCCCTCTGCTCACCGGGTGGGTCCGCGACGGCTACGGCCTCGGTCGAGGGACTCCAGGAGACCCACTACGCCACCCTCTTCCTTGGGGGCGGGCGGGGTTCGGCCCATCATTCCATTCCCGATACCCGGGTGACAGGGATCCTGGAGGGTGTTCAAGACCTTCTGGCGTACCGCGGGAGCCTCATCGAGCCAGGGTGCGCGGACCGGATCCTGATCCGGCGGGATGTGGAGGTGGAGGACGGGGGCCACCTCGGGGTGGTGGATTTCCGAGGTGAGGAGGCCTTTACTCCGGCCACGGCACGGGTGACGCTGACAGGAGCTGGCCCGGGGCAGAAGGCTCATCTCATGGGGTACTACACCGGTGAAGGGTGCGTCGGCGGAGAGATGGCTCTCCACCCGCCCCGTCTGGTTGAGGGCGGCGCCTTCACCATTCGTGGAGTACCCGGCGCGGAGCAGCGTCCGACGGACATGCACCAGCTCACCGTCACGGAGGTGGATGGGACTCTGTCCCGTCTCACGGCCCACTTCTTCCGCGAGATGGCGGATCGGGAGGTGGAGTTGTGGGCCCCTATCACGCCCCAACTGAGCGATGTGGATGGGGCCCACCGGAGACTCGCCATGGAAATGCGGATTCCCTCTCAGTACCTCACCGGGGAAACAGCGGCGGTGAGCCTGACCTTCGGGACCGGTGCGCTGACCTTCACCACCTCCGCCACTCTGGCGGCGTTGGGCGGGCAAGAGGACGTCGCCCTCGCCACCACCGAGCTCTCGTCCGTGGAGGGGTGGGACGCCACCTGGGCCCCGGCTCCCGGCGCCACCGTCCAGTGGACCGTGCAGCTCACCTCCGCAAGCACGCTGCAGGCAGTCCGCCGGAGGTTCTGCACCGAGGAGGCGTGGGTCCGGATGGCGGGTGCGTCCGGCTCACGTTGATCGGCACGGGCCGACCGGCACACCCTGACCGGCGCAGGTTCGGGGGATAGGTCAGAGCCAACGCTCCCAGAGGGAGCGCTTTACCAGGGGACCGAGGAGGGCGCGGCCCGCCTGGAACGGGGAGGCGACTCCGGGGATTCGACCAGTGATGCTTGTCCCACTCCCACCCGGTTCGCCATGAACGCTGCCCACCTCTTCGTCCGCTGCCTCGAAGCCGAGGGGGTGGAGGTTCTCTTCGCCGTGCCTGGTGAAGAGAATCTGGACCTCCTGGAAGCCCTCCGCTCCTCGTCCATCCGGCTGGTGGTGACTCGCCATGAGCAGGCCGCCGGGTTCATGGCGGCTACCCTCGGTCGACTTACCGGCAAGCCGGGTGTCGTCCTCTCCACCCTGGGACCCGGCGCCACCAATCTGGTCACCGCCGCCGCCTACGCCCAGCTCGGCGCCATGCCCATGGTCATGATCACCGGGCAGAAACCCATCCGCACCAGCAAGCAGGGCGCCTTCCAGATCATCGATGTGGTGGACATGATGGGCCCCCTCACCAAGTACACCCGGCAGGTGGTGGCAGGAGACGGGATTCCCGCACAGGTTCGCGAAGCCTTCCGCCTGGCTCGGGAGGAGCGCCCCGGCGCAGCACACCTGGAAATTCCGGAAGACGTACTACGGGATCGGACCGACGCCGAGCCCCTCAATGCCGGCCATGTACGCATCCCGACGGCGGAGGAGGAGAGCATAGAGGAGGCGGCCGCCCTCCTCCGGGAGGCTCGACGCCCCCTCCTGGTCATCGGAAGCGGCGCCAACCGAACTCGAGCCTGCCGGCGCCTGGGGGAGTTCGTGCGGGCGCTCGGGATCCCCTTCATCACCACCCAAATGGGGAAGGGTGTGGTGGACGAGGCCGACGACCTCTACGTAGGGACTGCGGCCCTGAGCTCCGGCGACTTCGTCCATCGGGCGGTGGAGGCGGCGGACGTCATCGTGAATGTGGGCCACACGGTGGTGGAGAAGCCGCCCTTCATCATGGAGAACAATGGAGTAAAGGTGGTCCATGTGGACTTCAGTCCGGCGCAGGTGGACCCGGTGTACTTTCCCCATGTGGAGGTGGTGGGCGACATCGCAGACTCCATCGACCGACTCCGCCACCGCATGGGTGGGAAGGGACGGTGGGACTTCTCCCACGTTCCCGCCGTCCGCCGGGCCACCCGCGACCATTTCGAGGAAAGGGCCGCCTCCGATGATTTCCCCATGCGGCCGGAACGGCTGGTCCGGGATGTTCGAACGGTGCTCCCCCCCGACAGTGTGGTTAGCCTGGACAACGGGCTCTACAAGCTCTGGTTTGCCCGGAACTACGAGGCTCACGGCCAGAACTCCCTGATCCTGGACAACGCCCTGGCCACCATGGGGGCTGGCCTCCCTGCGGCCATGGCGGCCCGCATGGTCCATGGGGACCGTCCGGTGGTGGCGGTGTGCGGCGACGGCGGATTCATGATGAACTCCCAGGAGTTGGAGACGGCGGTGCGCCTGGGCCTGGATCTGGTGGTGGTGGTCCTTCGGGACGATGGGTACGGGATGATCCGGTGGAAGCAGGAGGAGATGGGGTTTTCCGACTTCGGGCTCTCCTACGGAAATCCGGACTTCGTGGCCTACGCCGAAGCCTATGGAGCCCGGGGGCACCGGGTCCGGAGAGCCGCCGATTTCATTCCCCTCCTGGAGGGTGCGGTGGAGGCGTCGGGAGTGGATCTCATCGAGCTCCCCATCAGCTACGCCCATGACAACCGGGTTCTGAATGAGGAGATCCCGGCCCTGGCCCGGGCGCTTTCCCTCCCGTCCGATTGATGCTCTCCCCGAGACCCCACTTTGAACCCCGGACATCCATGCGCGACTACCCCTTCTATCTGGCGAACGAGGCAATCCACCCCACAGCCCCCACCGATGACGAGGCCTGGCTACCGGTGACGGACAAGTACGGGGGAGAGGTCTTCGCCCGGGTGGCGAGGGCAGGTCCCGGGCACATCGATGAGGCAATCGGCGCCGCGGCGGAGGCGGCGGAGGCCATGCGTCGCCTCAGGCCCTACGAGCGGCAGGCCATCCTGCAGCACTGCGTGGAGCGATTCCGGGAGCGGTTCGACGAGTTGGCCGAGGCCCTCTGCTTGGAGGCAGGGAAGCCCATCGGGGACGCCCGGGGCGAGGTGACCCGCCTGATCGACACCTTCCGGGTAGCGGCGGAGGAGGCGGTGCGTTTCGGTGGGGAGGTGATGAACCTGGAGATCTCGGAGCGGGCCCGGGGCTACACGGGGATGTGGCGATGGGTGCCCATCGGCCCGTGCTCCTTCATCACCCCCTTCAACTTCCCCCTGAACCTGGTGGCCCACAAAGTGGCGCCGGCCATCGCCGCCGGCTGCCCCTTCGTACTGAAGCCGGCGGAGCGAACCCCGGTGGGGGCCGTCCTCATCGGGGAGATCCTGGCCGAGACGGAGCTTCCTCCCGGTGCCTTCTCCATCCTACCCTGCGAGGTGGAAGATGCAGATCCCTTCACCACCGATCCGCGCCTCAAGCTCCTGAGCTTCACCGGATCCCGGAAGGTGGGGTGGATGCTGAAGGATCGGGCAGGGAAGAAGAAGGTGACGCTGGAGCTGGGCGGAAATGCCGCATGCATTGTAGATGGCGACGCTTATGTGGACGATGTGGTGGAGCGTCTCATCACCGGGGGATTCTACCAGTCGGGACAAAGCTGCATCAGTGTGCAGCGGATCCTCATCCACCAGGACATCTACCACCCGGTGGTGGAACGACTGGTGGACCGGGTCCGGGAGCTCTCCATGGGGGATCCCCGGGATGAGGAGACCTTCATCGGTCCCGTCATCTCCCAGGGGGATGCGGAGCGGATCGTGGAGTGGATCCGGGAGGCGGAGGAGGGGGGCGGCCGGGTCCTGGCGGGCGGTAGCCGCGACGGGGTCATGGTGGAGCCCACCGTGGTGGAGGATGTGCCCCGGAGCGCCCGACTCTACCAGGAAGAGGTGTTCGGGCCGGTGGTGTGCGTCTCCAGCTTCTCGGACTTCGACGCGGCGCTGGCGGAGGCCGACGACAGCCGATACGGCTTGCAGGTGGGGGTCTTCACCCGGGACATCCACCGGGCCCACCGGGCGTGGGAGCGCCTGGAGGTTGGCGGGGTCGTCATCAACGACGTCCCCTCCTTCCGCGTGGACAACATGCCCTACGGAGGAGTGAAGGATTCGGGGCTCGGGCGGGAGGGGGTCCGCTTCGCCATGGAAGACATGAGCGAGCGGCGCCTCATGGTGATCCGGTCCGGCGGGTGAGGCCCCCTCACGAGGCACCCGCCAGGCCCCGGGGACGAGTGGGTCAGGTACGAGTGGATCAGGTACCGCAGAAGGTAGTGGTGACCCGCTCGCCGGCCTCCGGTGGGCGCTGGAGCTCCTCCGCCCCGGGCTGATCGTCGAAGGGGCGGGCCAGCACCTGGAGGAGGCGGCGCATGGGTGCCAGATCAAGGCGCTCCACCGCCGCGTCCACCGCCTCCTGGGCCAGGTGGTTGCGGAGGATGAAGGCCGGGTTGGTGGCCAGCATCTCCGCGCTCCGCTCCTCGTCGCCCCGACCCTCCGCCGCCAGGCGGGCCCGCCACTGCTCGGCCCACTCGTCGAATGCTTCAGGGTCGCTGAAGAGTCGACGAACCGGACCGTCGCCGGAAGCGTCGCCGCCGGAGAGACGGGAGAGCTCCCGGAAGGTCAGTGTGAAGTCCGCCTTTTCCCGGGCCATGCGGGTGAGGAGATCCTCGGCCAACTCCGCCGCACCGTCGTCCACCTCGGCCACGCCGATCTTCCGCGCCAGACGCCGGTGCCACGCCGTCTGGAACCGCGCGGGGAAGGTGTCCAGAATCCCGGTGGCCACCTCCAGCGCCTCCTGGGATTCGGGAGCCAGGAGCGAGAGGAGGGTTTCGGCGAAGCGGGCCAGGTTCCAGTGGGCAATCCCCGGCTGCTGCCCGTAGGCGTACCGGCCCGAGCGGTCGATGAAGCTGTAGACCTCGCCGGGGCGGAAGGGGTCCAGGAACCCGAAGGGGCCGAAGTCCAGCGTCTCGCCAACCACGGAGGTGTTGTCGGTGTTCATGACGCCGTGGATGAACCCCACCGACAGCCACGCCGCCACCAACTCCGCCGTCCGACCGATGACGGCGTCCAGGAGCCCCCGGGCCGGGACCTCAGTCCCGACCAGCTCCGGGTAGTGGCGGCGGATCACGTAGTCCGCCAACTGCTCCACCGCCCCATGGTCACCCTGGCGGGCGAAGTATTCAAAGGTGCCCACCCGCACGTGGCTGGTGGCGATCCGGGTCATGACGCCGCCGGGCTCCGGTCCGTTCTGGCGGAGGACCCGCTCCCCCGTGGCCACCGCCGCCAGCGCACGGGTGGTGGGGATCCCCAGCGCCGCCATGGCCTCGCTCCCCAGATACTCCCGGACCACCGGCCCCAAAGATGAGCGGCCGTCGCCCCTCCGGGACCAGGGGGTTCGCCCAGCCCCCTTCAACTGCACATCCCGCCGTACCCCGTCCCGGTCCACCACCTCGCCCAGGAGAATGGCCCGCCCGTCGCCGAGTTGCGGGACCCATCCACCGAACTGATGGCCTCCGTAGGCCATGGCGATGGGGTGGGCTCCCTGGGGGACGGCATTTCCAGCCAGGATGCGGACGCCGTCGGGAGAGGTGAGGGTCTCTGGGTCGAGTCCCAGTTCGTGGGCCAGGGGCGTGTTGAACTCCAGAAGTTCGGGCTCGGCCACCGGGGTGGGCGGCGTCCGGGAGTAGAAGCGCTCCGGGAGCTGGGCGTAGGTAGACTCCAGCGGGAGGGTGACCGCCACCTGGGCGGGGGATTCGGCTCCGGCTCCCGGGTTGGAGAGCGGTGTGGGTCGGGGCTGGCTGGTCATGGGGTCAGAGCGGGGGAAGAGTCACGGCAACGCCGGATCGGGCCCAATGCCCACAGGGCGACGGACCGTTTCCTACTCCGAGCCCGCCGCCCTGTTCATCCCACCAGCCCCACCGCCCCGCTTCGCTCAGACGGTGATGGCCAGCCCCCGGTAGATCCTGGAGCGGTAACGGCTGGCCTGGCGCTCCGGAAGGGGAGCCGCCGCCAGAAGGACGGCGCGGGCGAAGCGCTCCTGCTCTTCCGCCTGCTCCCGGGCGTCCCGGGGCTCCTCGGAGCGGACCCGCCGCGTCAGGTTGATCTGGTTCACCGGTACGTTGTGCATGAGCCGCTCGTTCTCCACCCCCAGGGTCGCCGTCAGGGCGTGAAGGGTGGTCTTCACGAAGTTGGCCAGGGCGAACTCGGCATGGGTCGAGCGCACCGGAACGTCGGGGCTCGCCAGCACCAGGCGTACATCGTCCAGGAGCGACACCTTCCGGGCAATCCGGAAGTGATGAGTCAGATGTGCGTCCACCAGCGTCCGGAAGCCGTCGGCGTTCAGCGCGACGGTTCCGTCGGGGGTGATGAGCTCCTTGGGGATGGGATCGAAGGGGGTGGAAACCACCGCCCCTGGTGAGCCCCCCAGTCGAAGAGCTTCGTTCATCCCCTCTTCCAGATCCTCGCCCACCACGATTCCGTGGATGCGTTCGCTCCCCAGCACGATGCGGAGAAGGTCCTTGACCTCGTGGATCGCCTCCTCGGTCCGGGTGAGGAGCATGATCCGCCCCACCTGGCTCTGCT
Organism: Gemmatimonadota bacterium; assembly: GCA_007121775.1. Lineage (GTDB taxonomy): Bacteria > Gemmatimonadota > Gemmatimonadetes > Longimicrobiales > Gaopeijiaceae > PWLA01. The sequence goes on along the minus strand of SKJY01000123.1, from coordinate 1,294 downwards.
CCAGCGCCAAGCGGGCGGCCCGGGCCAGGTGCGCCGTCATGTATTCACCCACCAGCCAGAGGGTCCGGCCCCGCATCTGCGCTACCCGCTCCGGCTTGGCTCGTCCGAAGAGCTCCCGCTCCGTGATGGTCCGCTCTTGGTGGAGTCCGCCCGAGGGCTGGAAGGTTTCGCCGGATACGGCGTTGTCGGCCAGGAAGTAGACGGTGGCCAGCGCCACATCCTGCTCGCTGGGCATGTTCTTCAGATGGAGGATGGAGAGGACTCCGTCCCGGATCTTCTGGGCCTGTCGCTTGATATCGGCCCGGGCCATGAAGGGCGTGGGCGGTTCCGGGAGCGCCATGATCCATTCGTCATTGAACCTTTCCCCACCGTCCGGCTCGTCCAGGAAGCGGGCGCCCAGCCGGAGTCGCCCGATGAGGCGCTGGGCAATGGGGCGGTTCATGAGGAAGCGCCCGGCGCTGGCGTCCTCCCCGGGGTGGACGCCGGAGCGACAGACACCGTCGGCGAAGGTCCGGATAGCTGCGGGAGCGGCTTCATCCACGGCAATGGCGGCGGCGTCGTTGGAGGCGATGGCGTCCAGGACCTCGCCCAGCGCCCGCCCCTCTCCGACGGCCTCCATCACCGCCTCGTACAGGGCGTTCAGCCGCTTGTTCTCCAGGATCAGGAGGCTTCGCCGCTCGAAGAGGCCCGGCCTTCCGTCGGTTCCCCGGAGACGATCTCCATCCACTGGACCCGGAGCGATGGCGTTGACCTGGATCTCTGGCCCGACGAAGCGGGCCAGGTTCTCAACCAGCGCTCGCTGGCCGGCCTTGGAGACGGCGTAGTCCGCCCGGTTCGGGTAGGGGACGGCGATGTACTTCTCGCCGCCGAAGTACGACGAGACGTTCAGGATGTAGCCGCTCCCCCGGGCCTTCATGATGGGGACGACCTTCTCGATGAGGGAGTAGTTGGAGATGAGGTTGGCCGAGAGGGTGCGGCGCCAGTCCTCCACCTCCATGTCCACCACCATCTGCTCGGCGCCGGCCACCCCGGCGTTGTTGATGAGATAGTCGATGTGTCCGAAGGCCTCTACCGTGGCGTCGACGCTTCGGGCCAGAGAAGCCTCATCGCCCACGTCCACTCCGGACAGGATCTGGACCCGATCCTGGGCTGCGTAGTAGCCGATGTCTTCCAGCTCGTTCACGATGGTGTCCCTCATCTCTTCCAGCTTCTCCCGACCCCGGGCCACCAGCATGACCCGGGCCCCCGCAATGGCCAGGAGGCGGCCGAGCTGCCCTCCGATCCCTGCGGAGCC
>SKJY01000193.1 GCA_007121775.1 Gemmatimonadota bacterium | reverse complement strand
TGGCGGAGACGACACGGAAAGCCGGGAGTGCAGGGAAGACCTTGAGCGCATGGGGAACCGGGAGAAGAGAGTCATGATGTCCATGCCGGCAAGGTAGGGACCGGGGAGCGGAAGCGCACCCCGGGACCGAAGAGGACCCCGGAGCGACGGGTCGCCTGCAGGAACCACCGGGGACGCTTGGGCGGATCGGCGCCCACCCCTCTCCGGTGGGGCTGGAGCTGCCATCCATGGCCCGGGTTCTCGGGTCTTCGCCCATCACCCCCCCTGGCGTCGTCGCCCTGGCGTCGCCATCCTCCGGGCCATGTCGCCGACCCCGCCGGACTCCCACGGATCCGACGTCCCACCGCCGGACGCAAACCGCCCCACCGAGCTCCCGGACGCCCTGGCCTTCGAGGCCGCGGCCGCCCCTCGCCCGGCGCCTCGGAAGCTGGCACCGAAGCGGGAGATCTTCGGGTGGGCCATGTTCGACTTTGCGAACCAGGCCTACACCCTCCTCATCATCACCGTGGTCTTCGGCGACCTCTTCACCCGAGTCATCGTAGGCGACCAGGGCGATGACTATCGCCTGGGCAACCTCCTGTGGAGCCTGGGGCTTTCCACCTCGTACCTCATGGTGGTGCTCACCGCGCCCCTCCTGGGCGCCATCATGGACTTCAGCGCGTCCCGGAAGCGCTTCCTCTTCGCCAGCTACCTCCTGACGGTGGTGGCCACCGCCTGCCTCTGGTTCGTGGCCCCGGGGTACGTGGTTCTGGGGGTCCTCCTCCTGGTGATCTCCAACTTCGCCTATGCGGTGGGAGAGTCGTTCATCGCCAGCTTCCTCCCATCGCTGGGCCCACCGGAGAAGCTGGGGAAGATCTCCGGGTTCGGGTGGGGGCTCGGGTATGTGGGGGGCCTCGTCTCGGCAGGTTTCGTCCTCCTCTTCCTGGGGGAGGTGAGCGAGGAGAACTTCGAACGCATCCGCTGGGTGGGCCCCTTCGCCGCCGGGTTCTTCCTGGTGGCAGCGCTGCCCACCTTCATCTGGCTGAAGGAGCGCGGCGCCCGGCGCGCCCTCCCACCGGGACGGGGCTACGTCTCCGTGGGGTGGGAGCGGCTCCGGCGCACCGGGCGGGAGCTTACCCGCTTCCGGGATCTGGCCGTCCTCCTCCTCTCCATCTTCTTCACCATGGCGGGGATCTACATCGTCATCACCTTCGCCTTCATCTACGGCGCTCAGGTCATCGGGTGGGACGAGGGGATCCGGCAACTCATGTTCGTGGTGGTCCAGATCACGGCGGCAGCGGGGGCGCTGGGCTTCGGCGCCATCCAGGACCGGGTGGGGGCCCGACGCACCTACATTTTCACCCTCGTCCTCTGGATTCTGGCCATCCTGGCCATCTGGAGCACCCCGCAGCTGGCCCGGGCGGCGGAGGCGCTCCTGGGGGTGAGTTGGGAAGCGCAGCACGTCTTCCTCTTCGCCGGGTGCCTGGCGGGGCTCTCGCTGGGATCCAGCCAGTCGGCGGGGCGGGCGCTGGTGGCCATCCTTTCGCCCCAGGAGAAGGCGGCGGAGTTCTTCGGCTTCTGGGGGCTGGCGGCGAAGCTCGCCGCCGTCTTCGGCGTCCTGGGACTCGGGGTGCTCCAGAGCTGGTTCGGGCTCCAGTCGGCCATCCTCTTCTGCGCAGTCCTCTTTGCCGCAGCCATCGTGGTGGGTCTGGGTGTGGATGAGGGTCGGGGCCGACGCTGGGCCGAGGAGTACACGGAGGTGGGGTCCGGGGGAAAGGGGTCAGGCGGAGAGGGGTCCGGCGGGACAGGATCAGGCGAAGAGGGTTCCGGCAGGAGAGGGTCAGGCGGAGCGCAAGGCGCCACCGGGAGCTCGCGGCGCGGGCATGGCACAGGGGAGGCGCGGGATGGCTGAGGGGAGGGGCGGAACGGCTGAGGGCTCCCAGACTCCCTCCGGCGGCGGGCTGGACCCTCGGGACGCGTCCCGGATCCTGGAGGTCTTCCACCGGACCCGCACCCGCCTTCCTCCCATCCATGGGGTGGCGGCCCGCCCCAACGTGCGTCGTCTCGCCTCGCTGGGGCGACGGGGGCGAGGGCGACGCATCCTCAATCTGGCCCAGGTGGTGGTTCAGGCCGGGGAAGAAGCCTGGGCCCAGGTCGCCCCGGCGCTGGAGGGCGACACCGAGAGCCTGCGGCGGCTCCGGGCCCTGGTGGACGCAGATCTCCGGGAGGCCCGGGCCCGAAAGGCCAGGGGGAAGGGGGAGCGCGGAAGTCCCCGCTGTCAGGGTACTCCGGACGAACGTCGTCGCCTCCGTGCGCTCCTGGCCGGCATCTGCCACGGCCGACCCTGGAGCCACCTGGTCCCGGACCATCTGGAACTCCGCATCTCCCGGCGCATGACCCGGAGCCTGGGGAGCTGCCGCTTCCGTGGCGAAGCGGTCCGGATCACCCTTTCAGCCCGGCTCTTCGCCCCCGGAGTGGAAGACATCCTGGAAGAAACGCTACGCCACGAGCTGGCTCACCTGCTGGATGGTCGCACCCGGCCTGACGGTCGCTCGGACCACGGTGCTACCTGGCGGGCCTGGGCGATCCGGGTCGGTGCCCGTCCTGAGCGGCTCTGCACCCCCGGCGATGCCCGGCGCCTGGCCCGCTGAGTCGGCGGGATGTATCGCCAGCGCGGATAGACACGCATCCCCGCCGGTGGACTCGAGCGCGTGGCCGGTCTCAGCGGCGCCCAGGGGTGCCGGTCGCGGCGATTACGACCCCGCCCGCTGCCGCTCCACCGCCTTGCGGAGTTGACGCCGGGCCACGCTGAAGGCGTGCCGGATGGCCTGATCCGCGTCGGCTACGTCGTCACCGGTCTCGGGCTTCCAGTCCACCACCACCGAGTTCCCCGGGATCCCCACATCCACCCGCACCCGGATGATCTTGCCGGAGTTTCGGCCCGGGGTGGTATCGTCTACCTTGACCCGGCAGCTCACGATTCGGGGATGGACCTCTTCCAGGTCATCGATGCCCTCCAGGATCCGGTTCTTCAGGGACTCGGTGGGCTCAATGCCGCGGAATGCGATCTCCGGGGGGACGTCCATAGGGGGCTCCTTCGTGTTGAGGGGATTGAATGATGGGCAGGGGAATGATGGGGAGGGGAAGGGACGGATCGGTCTTCTCCCAACCGGCTCGAACCACTCTGGCCCGATCCTGCTCTGACACACATCCGCCGGAGACGTTCCCGGGGAGCCCCTGGGGGGTGTTCTTCCGACCGGTTCGGGAGGCCTCCACCGGGATCAGGTGAGGCTCCGGGGCGTCGGGTGATCTTCCGCCGGGCGCCGGACCCAATACGCCACCCATCCTCCTTCCGCCAGGCGATGGTGGATCGCTCCCCCCGCCTCCGTCACCTGGGCTTCGAACCAGCCTTCGTCTTCCCGGCCCAGGCCGGCGGAGAGGAGCCAGCCACCGGGCTTCACCACAGTCATGAGGGAGGGGAGGAGGGGCTCCAGGACCGGTCCCTCCACATTGGCCAGGACTCCATCCATGGGGGGAAGGCGCCGGAGGTGGGCCGGTCCGGCTCGGATCTGCCTCAGATCCACCAGCGCCTCCACCCCATTTCGGCGAAAGGTCTCACGGGCATGGTCCACTGAAGGCGGATCGGCCTCCAGAGCCGTGATGTGGGCGGCGCCCAGGCGGAGCGCCGCCACCGCCAGGACACCGGATCCCGTCCCCAGGTCCAGAATGCGGATCCCATCGGAGGAGGCATGGCCAGGTCGACCCGGATGGCCGGGATGGCCAGGCCCCTCGGGATGACCAGGTACCCCAGGACGGCCAGGTTCCCCAGGATGGTCAGGTCTCCCAGGGGGGAAGCATTGATCCAGGAGGCGGAGGGCCAACCGCGTACTGGGGTGGCTCCCATCGCCGAAGGCCGGGCCGGGGGGGAGCAGGATGACGCCCTGGCTCCCGCCCTGTCCCGTCCCTGCGGACGTGAGGGTCAGGCGGGGGGTCACCGGAACCGGCGCCGCCGTGACGCGCCACCGCCGCTCCAACTCGTCCGCCGAGGCATTCTCCATCTGGATCAACGGGTCCCGAATCGATGTGGCGGCGTGGATCCGGAGCCGGATTTCAGCCAGTAGCCTCTCTCTCCAACCTGATCTCCGGGGCTCGGGTGGGAGGAAGGCCGTCACCCCCGGTCCCTTACGCTCCAGCCCGCGCCCGCCCGCCGCCCGGAGGGCTTCCGCCAGAAGGTGGAGGCGATCCGGCGGAATCCCCTCCACCCGCAGCCGGAGCCAACTGCCTTCCTCCTGCAGCGGATCCTCTGACTCCGGGGACGGACCCTCTGCCTCCTGGTGCGGACCCCCTGACTCCGGGGACGGACCCTCTGGCTCCCGGGGTGGACCCCCTGACTCCTGGTGCGGGTCCTCTGACTCCCGGAGCGGACCGTCCGGTTCCCGGGGCCTAATCCCTTCCTCCCCCGGTGGAATCCGGGGCCGAATCCTATCTTCTGCCTTCATGGCCACCCTGTTGGGACTATATTCATGGTCGATGCGGGCGGGCACTCCTCCCGATCCGGTCCTTCGGTCGACCGGTCGGTGATCCCCGTCCGTGAGGCGAGACCCTCGTGACGGCTCGCCGGCGGCCATCAGAGTCAAAACCCAGCACCCCGGAGACAGCCCATGCACCGTAAGATCCTGGTTCCGCTGGACGGATCCCGACTGGCGGAATCCGCCCTTCCCCTGGCCCGCGATCTGGCGCGGCGATCCGGTGGCGAACTCCACCTGACCACCGTGGTCTCACCCCTTCCCGGTGTTCGCCCCGGAAGCGGGGAGGCAGGTCCGGTGAAGGGGTGGTTCGAAGAGGAGAGGGGCCGGGGGAAGCGGTACCTGGCCGATCTCAAGACCCGCTTGCAGGAGGAGGTTCCGGAGATTGCCGTGCATACCAAGGTGATCTCCGGGCCCGTCGTCTCCTCGCTGGAAGAGCGCATCGAGCGCATCGACGCCGACCTGGTGGTCATGACCACCCATGGCCGGGGACGCCTTGAGCGGGTTTGGCTGGGAAGCGTGGCGGATGGCCTCCTCCGGAGCGCTCCCTGCCCCGTCATTCTCTGGCGACCCGATGAGGATGGAAAGGAACGTCCGCCTGAGATCCGCTCCATCCTCGTACCCCTGGACGAGTCCGGCAACTCCCGTGGCATCCTTCCGGAGGTGAAGGCGTTGGCCCTGGCAACGGGAGCGTCGGTGGCCTTCTTCTCGGCCTTCGACCACGGCCCTTCCCTGGGGTCCACCTACGTGCCCCATGCGGCGTTGGAAGAGGACGAGCGGGAAGAGAACCTGCAGCGCCTCCGCGATTATCTGGGCAGACTCGCCGCCGAATTCAAGACCGAGGGGATCGAGGCGTCGGTGCGGGTGGCGGTGAATGAGAGCCCGGCCCGGGCCATCCTGGAACGGCAGGGTGAGACGGGCGCCGACCTCATCGCCATGTCGACCCGAGGTCGCGGAGGTGTCGCCCGACTCCTCATGGGGAGTGTGGCCGACAAGGTCGTGCGAGGAGCCGAGGTTCCGGTGATGGTGGCCCGCGGACAACAGGACTGAGGTCAGGGCGCCCGGTAGGTCAGCCCCACCCCGAAGGTGAGATACCGGGCCGTGGATCCGTCCGAGATCTCCAGGGAGTGGGCGCTGGCCGCCGGGTTGAGGTAGAAGGACCGGCGCACCGGGATCTCCACGCCGAAGGCGACCTCTCCGCCCAGGGTCAGATCTGCATCCAGGAGATCGGAGCTGAAGCTGGCCACCATCACACCGACCCTGGCCCACCACTCCGCCTCCTGGGGGCTCGGGAAGCGGAGGATGAGCCCAGCCGCCCCGCCGCCTACGACGGGGTTGGTCCCCAGAACGGCGCAATCCCCCCCGCAGCGAAAGGTGTGGCGCTGGACGGCGGCGTAGGCGCCCAGCCGTCCAGCCACCGGAAGTTCCGCCCCCAATCGGAGGGCGGGCCACCCGTCCATGCCGTCAGCTGAGAGATCCCCGGCGGGGAAGGTGATGCCGATCTGGGCATCCAGCGACGGGACCCATCGGTCCTGGGCGGTGAGGTCCTGAGGCGCGAGCAGAGAGCCCAGACCCATGAGCAGGAGTGGAATCGCCAGGAGGTGTGGGGCCTGTCCAAGGCGCCGCATCACCAGAGGGAGGTGCATGGGGAGGAGGCGATGGCGCAGGGAGCCGGACCGGACCGATGTGCGTTGAGTGGCCATGAATCAAGTTCGGGGGGGATGGGGTTCTTGAGCACCGGGCCGGCCGAGTGGGCGGGTTCGGAGATCGACATGCCCGAGATACGCCCCAAATCCGGGAAATTTCCTTTTATGTGGACACGCCGATGCGGATCCGGATCTTCGTGACGGGCGGCACCTTCGACAAGGAGTACGATGAGATCCGAGGAGAGCTCTCCTTCGGCGACACCCACCTCCCGGCCATGTTGTCCCGAGGTCGATGCGGGCTGGAGGTGGAGATCCGCACGCTCATGATGGTGGACTCGCTGGAGATGACCGAAGCCGACCGGGAGCTCATCGCCGCCAACTGCCGGCGTGTCCCGGAAGAGCGCATCGTCGTTACCCACGGGACAGACACCCTGGTGGAGACGGCGCGGGTCCTGGCCGAACGGGTGACGGACCGGACTGTGGTCCTCACCGGCGCCATGATCCCCTACGCCTTTGGGAGTTCCGATGGACTCTTCAATCTTGGTAGCGCCCTCTCCTTCGTTCAGGTGCTTCCCCACGGGGTGTACGTGGCCATGAACGGGCGGGTATTCCCGTGGGACGGGGTCCGGAAGAACCGGAAGACCGGACGGTTCGAAGAGGTGAACGGGTCATGACGGACAACCGGGACATGAGGGATGAGGCGCCCATGACCGAGACGAGCAGCAAGATCGACGAAGGCACGAAGTCGAATGAGCCAGGGGTGAGGGATGAGCCCGCGAAGCCGGATGCACTGCGGGACACGGAAGAGCGGCAGACGCCAGAAGAGCCAGGGACGACCGCAGAGCCGGGGACGACCACAGGGCCAGGGACGACCGCAGAGCCGGAGACGACCGCAGAGCCGGGGACGACCACAGAGTCGGGGACGACCGCAGAGCCGGGGACGACCACAGGGCCGGATCGGTCCGGGACCGGGGCTGTGACGCGGCAAGCGGCTGACGCTGAGGCTGAGGCTGAGGAGACACCGGCGACCGAGGCTGGGGAAGCCGCCCCCACTCCCTCCCTCGCCGCCACCGCCTCCCTTACCGCTACCCCCTCCCTTACCGCCACGCCC